>JANXWV010000078.1 GCA_025350965.1 Rhizobacter sp. | reverse complement strand
AGAAGCTGTTCGCCGAGGCGGTGGTTGCCGGCTTCACAACGTTCGAGACCGATGAGGAGCGGGAGCGCGTGCCGCCCTTGGTACTGACCGCTGTCTCAGAGAGCACCGACTTCGACATCCATGCCTACCATCTCAAGTCGCAACTGGCGCAGGAGAATGAAGACGGCGACTGAGCCCCGCATGAGCGCTGGCTTGGTGATGACCAACGTTTGAGTTGAGCCGGCGGCGGCCGCTCGGGCGAAGGGTTAGGCGTCACGCCCATGTGCCGGCTATGACCACGAAGACGAGTACCCCGAGCACCAAGTACAAGACAGTTGCCCAAACTGACTCACAGAAGATCAAGGTGGACATGCTGAGCCAACCCTTCGTGTACCTTGCGATGGACGACGCTACAAAGCTAGGTGAAAGCCTTCTTCCTTCGAGGGCGGAAGTGCTTTGGAATTTGCCTTCACCACGGGAGAGACCATAGCAACTGAAGTTCTCGCGATCAACGACTACACACTGGTGCAGCTTTGTGGCAACTGTGAGTTTCATCTCAAGGTCTGTATTGATCTTCAGATCTTCTTCGATCAGGGTCACAGTTTGGTTTGATGAAGATATGTTTAGCGAAACGACCGTCGTGATCAAACCAAGGCATTCGGTAATCCTTCCGCCTGGCGTGTGCGATTCACCTACGTAGGTTCCGTCGCACAGGCCGACTTCTCGATAGGAATACAGCCTTTCAACATCTGAGCCTGGCCAGCGCGTGCAGGCGGCGCAAGACATAAGAAGAACTGTGAGAAAGATTCGATTCATCTCTGGTTGCCTCTTCGTCAGAACGCGCTGCCTCGTGAGGCCTAACGAATGGAAGCGACTTCCCCATCCCGAACTGGTCGCGCAGCGGCGATTGGCAACTCAGTGCCGCGATGGGAAAGTCAAACTTTCATCAACTCATTCGGAAGGGGAAGCCGAGAGCATTTTGTACGTTGGTATCGATCTCGCCAAGAATGATTTGGCCCTGCACGGTGTGGACGAGGCTGGCACCGCCCGGCTGCATCAGCCCAAGCGCGCCAGAGCCAGGCTGCACGCGCTCATTGTCTCGTTGCCGCCCCGTACCGCATGACCGGCAAGCAAGGCAAGAACACGCATCGACTACCTCCAACATGCCCAACAGTTGACGGCCGTCACAACGCTCCCGCCACCGGCCGCGCACTGTGCAGCTTGTGGATCGTGATCTTGCGCACCTCTGCCTTGCTCGCCTCGATGTGCGTGCGCAGCATCAGCTTCGCGGCATCGGCGCGGCGGGCGAGCACGGCGCGCAGGACCTTGGCGTGTTCGTCGTAGGTCGCGGTGATGCGCGGTGGCTGGGTGAAGTCGAGCCGGCGCACGATGCGGATGCCGTCGGTCACGTCGGCATGCACGCGGGCCATCTCGTGGTTGCCGGCGGCTGACACCAGCGTGGCGTGGAACGCTTCGTCGAGCCCGGCCACTTCGGCCGTGTCCGAGCGGCGCTCCTTCTCGGGCACGAGCCACACGGCCTTCAGCATGCCGAGGTCGGGCATGGGCTCGGCTGTGCACAGGCGGTCGATGGCGGTGCACTCGAGCACGATGCGCAGGTCGTACAGCTCTTCCAACTTCTTGAAGTCGAACGGCGACACGCTCCAGCCGCTGCGAAACGCAACCTGCACATAGCCTTCGAGCTCCAACCGGAACAGCGCCTCGCGCACTGGCGTGCGCGACATGGCGAGCTGCGCGGCGATGGCCGTTTCGGTGAAGCCCTGGCCGGGCAGCAGCACGAAGTCGAAGATGGCAGCCTTGATGCGCCGGTAGGCGCTCTCGGCGCGCGTGGTCTCGCGCGAGGTGCTTGGCGGTGGCTTTGGTGGCGCTTTGGCGCGGAGTTTCATGGGCGCAGCTTAGGCCATGAAGCAGCGCATGAATCCGGCCGCGTTCATCTGCTCACGTCATCGGTTGGAAGCCACTGGCCTCACACCATCAGGCTGACGTGCGCCGACACGACCCGCCAGCCCTCGGGCAGCTTGACCCAGGTCTGCGTCTGGCGGCCGATGCGCTCGCTGCCGACGCGCTGGAACTCGATGTGGGTGGTGGCGCAGCTTTCGCCATACGTCGTGATCTGCGTGCGCAGCATGGCGCGCGCCAGGCCGGTGGCGGGGCGCGCAATCCGGAAGGCGCGAATGGCGTCGATGCCGTAGAGGTTCTCGCCTGCGCCGTAGCGCAGGGTGTGCGGGCTGTCCCAGAACAGTTCGTCGAGCGTGGCCACGTCGTTGGCGACGAGCGCGGCTTCGTAGCGCACGAAGGCCGCGGTGACTTCGGCCAGCACGTCGGGGCGGTTGATGTTCATGCTGACGCTTTTGGCGAGTTACAGAACGGCAGTCGGCGCGCGCGCTAGGCCGGCGGCTTCGAGCGTGCGCGCCACGCGCAGCGCCAGGTCTTCGCGCCAGGGTGCGGCGATCACCTGCACGCCGATGGGCAGGGCCTGCAAGCCCATCGGCCACAGCGGCACGGTGACGACCGGGCAGCCCGCGAACGAGATCGGCTGCGACAGCAGGCCGAGCGACGGCCGGGCCGGCACCATGGCCCCGTTCAGCTCGAACTGCTCGGCGCCGATGGGCGTGGCCTGCACCGGCGTGGCGGGCGCGAGCAGCACGTCCCATTCGTTGAACAGCGCTTGTACGTGCTCGCGGTACAGGCGCCGGAAGCGCTGTGCGCGCACGTACCACTCGGCCGGCTGCAAGGCGCCGGCGATGAAGCGGTCCACCGACAAGGGCTCGAACTCGGCCGCGCGCGTGCGCAGCCGCGCCAGGTGCAAGGCACCGCCTTCGCTGGCGGTGGTCACGAACGCCGCAGCGCGGGCGAGCGCGGCATCGGGCCATGCCACATCGGGCGTGGCGCTGAGCGCGGTGGCTGCCATGCGCACGGCCTCGCGGGCCACCGGGCCGGCGTGTTCGTCGAAGTAGCCGCCGAGCATGCCGATGCGCAAGCCTCGCACACCGTCCACGCCACGTTCGGTGTGCGCCAGCACCGGCTGCACGCGCGTGGCGTGGCAGCCGGGGTCGAGCGCGTCGGCGCCCTGCATCACGTCGTAGCTCGCCGCCAGGTCTTCGACGGTGCTGGCGAACGGGCCGAGGTGGTCGATGCTCGCAACGAACGGAAAGCTGCCGCGCCGCGTCAGGCGGCCGAAGGTGGGTTTCAGGCCGAACACACCGCAAAGTGATGCCGGCACGCGGATCGAGCCGTTGGTGTCTGACCCGAGCGTGAGCGGCACCTGCCCAGCCGCCACGGCGGCGGCCGACCCGCCCGACGACCCGCCGGCCACGCGCGTCAGGTCGTGCGGGTTGCGGCACGGGCCGACATGGCTGTTCTCGGTCGTGAAGCCGTAGGCGAACTCGTCCATGTTGAGCGCGCCCAGCAGCACGGCGCCCGCCTCGCGCAGGCGCTGCACCAGCACGGCGTCTAGCGTGGCAGCGGGCTCGCCCAGGCGCACCTTGCTGCCGGCGCGGGTGGTCAGGCCTTCGATGTCGAACAGGTTCTTGACCGCATAGGGCAGGCCGGCCAGCAGCGGCAATGGCTCGCCGCGTGCGCGCTGCGCGTCGACGCGCTCGGCCTCGCGGCGGGCGCGCTCGAAGGTCAGGTCGGTGAAGGCGTTGACGCGCCGGTCGGTGGCATCGATGCGAGCGATGCAATGCTCCAGCGCGTCGGTGGCGCGCAGCTCGCCGACACGCACGGCGCGCACGATGGACAGGCCGGACCTCATGGCGCGCCAGCCTCCACGTCATCGGCGGGGAAGGGCGCCGGGCAGTAGACCTCGGCAGGTTCCAGATCGTCGGCCAGCGGCGCATCTCGCAGCAGCGCCACCATGGCCTTGGTTCGGGTCAAGTGCCCGGCCACGCGGTGCACTTGTGCCTCGTCGAGTGGCAGGTCGAGAAAGCGCGCGGCGCTGCGCACGTAGTCGGCCGTGTCGTCGGTGTCAGTGGCTGCACTCATGCTCGTGTAGACCTCCTCACGCCGTGCGCGGCAACGAGGCCAGGAACCCGCGCCAACCGCCGAAGCGGGTGATGTCGATGGCCGGCGTGCCGGGCGCCACGCCGCGCGGCTCGCAAACAAAGCCACGCTCGCTCGTGCCATCCGCCAGCTCGACCGTGCCGATGGCCAGCGGCGCGGCCACATAGGCCATGAAGCTGCCGACGTGGGCGCTGTCCATCTCCCAGACCTCGACCTCGATGGCCGCCCCCTCGGCCGCGCCCACGTGCATCAGGCCCGGGCGCGTGGGCTTCTGGCCGGTCAGTGAATAGAGGCGGTAGACCGGCGCCGTATGGGCGCGCCGCACCAGCCGCGCGGCGCGCTCTTGCAGCTGCCAGTTGAACGCCAGGCCGCTCATGTGCGCGCCGACCGCGACGATGCGCACCGGCGCAGCTGTTGGCAACGCCTTGAGCACCGGCGCCGGGCCGAGCGGCATGCGCATCACGCCGGCGGTGGGTTGCAACGTGCGCACCAGCATGGCGGCCAGTTGCGCGAGCGCGAAGTCGCTGAACGCCGGGCCGATGAGTGTCACGCCGGCCGGCAGGCCGTCGGCGCGGAACGGGCCGGGCAGCGCATGCGCCGCCATGTCGAGCAGGTTCACGAAGTTGGTGTAGTGGCCGAGTTGCCGGT
This sequence comes from Rhizobacter sp., assembly GCA_025350965.1. GTDB lineage: Bacteria > Pseudomonadota > Gammaproteobacteria > Burkholderiales > Burkholderiaceae_C > LMDS01. The sequence goes on along the minus strand of JANXWV010000078.1, from coordinate 20,413 downwards.
TCGGTGCGAGCGGGTCGGCAGCCACGGCGGCCATGGTCGGGTGCGTGGGCGCGGTGGGCACGAGCAGCACGTCCACATCGGCCCACATCGCATCGGCCCGGGCCTGCAAGGCGCGCAGTTCGTACTCGGCCGCGAACAGCTCGTGCGCCAGCGGCGTGGCGCCGCCGAGCACGATCTGGCTGACGGTCGGGTCGGCCCCTGCCGGGTGTTGCGCCAGGTAGGCGCCGACAGCCGCATAGCGCTCAGCCACCCACGGCCCCTGGTACAACAATTGTGCGGCGCGCGCGAGCGGCTCGAAGGGCACCCGCGTGATGCGGCAGCCGAGTTGCTCGACCTTCGCCAGCGCTTCGGCGAAGGCCTGCTCTGCCAGCGCGTCGCCATGAAACTCCAGCGGCTGCGGCACGCCGATGCGCAGCGCGCTGAGCGCGTCGACACGCAGCCGCGCCGGCACGGCGGTGCGGCTGAACGCATCGCGCGCATCGGGCCCGGCCGCAACGAGCGCCACTTGCCAAGCGTCTTCAGGCGAAAGAGCGAACACCGACACGCAGTCCAGGCTGCGGCAGGCCGGCAGCACGCCGTGGGCCGAGAACCAGCCCTTGGTGGGCTTCAGGCCGCTGATGTTGCAGAAGCCCGCGGGTACGCGGCCCGAACCGGCGGTGTCGGTGCCCAGTGCGAACGCCACCTGTCCGGTACTGACCGCATACGCAGATCCCGAGCTGGAGCCACCGCTGACGTGCGCCGCGTTGAACGGGTTGGGCACCGCGCCGTACGGCGAGCGGGTGCCGACCAGACCGGTGGCGAACTGGTCCAGGTTGGTCTTGCCGATGGCGATGGCGCCGGCATCCAGCAGGCGCTGCACGACGGTCGCGTTTCGCGTGGCCGGCGCGGCCGCGAAGCCGGGGCAGCCGGCCGTGGTGAGCAGGCCTTCGACGTCGATGTTGTCTTTCACGGCGAAAGGCAGGCCGAGCAGGGGCAACGCCTCGAACGCGGCAGCGCCCTCAGCGCGGATGCGGGCGTCCAGCGCATCGGCCTGCGCCAGCAGGCGCTCGGCGGGCACGAGGCCGATCCACACCGGCGCCGCGCAGTCTTGCGCCTCGCGCAGGACGCTGGTCACCACGCCCCGCACCGAAGCAGTGCCACTCGCCAGGCTGGCGCGCAGTGCGTCGAAGCTGAGTGCACCGACTGAGCGGATTGAGCGGATCGCCATCGAACGTGCCCTGAGGTTGTGCATGCCATCTTGTATGCAAGAGGGTCGGATTGGCTGAGCAGCATCTGTGCCAAGGCCCTGCCGGACAATGCCTTGCATGCCGACCCCCGAGCCCGCGAAAGTGCCCGTCCGCCTGCGCCTGCTGGTCTTCTCGGTGCTGTGCAACTTCGCGGGCGGGTTGTTGAGCTTCGCCTACTTTCGCACCATCGACCCGGCCGCCACCAGCGGCGTCGCGCCGGTGCGCGGCTCGGAACTCGGCATGTTCATGGCGGTCTTCGTGTTGATCTTCGCGGTCGGCCGCGTTGCCAGCCGGCGCTGGATGCACCCGGTCAACGCCACGCTCGGGGCGCCGCCTGCCGGCGCGGCGGGCGATGTGGTGCGCCGGCGCGCGCTGCTGGTGCCGGCCTACATTGCGGCCACGTCATGGGCGGGCTGGGCCGGTGCCGGCCTGCTGTGGGGCGGGTTGCTGCCGGTCCTGACGCGCAGCTTCGACGTGGGTGAAGGGTTGCGGGTGGCCTTCGGCATCACCTTCATCGGTGGCAGCTTCGTGGCGGTGATCATCTTCCTCGGTGCCGAACGCATCTGGCGCGGCGAGCTGGCGCGCTTCTTCCCGATGGGGGACCTGAGCGCCGCGCGCGCACCGCGCCTGCGGGTGCGAACCCGCATGCTGGCGGTGCTGCTGCTGGTCGGGCTGCTGCCGCTGGCGGTGCTCGCGATGGCCGCACTCACCCGCGCCAATGCACTGCTCGGCGCCGACGTGGCCACTGCCGCCGCGATCATCCGCAACCTGATCGCGGTGGTGGTGGTGATCGCGGCCGGCGGCGTGCTGGTCGGCGTGGGCCTGGCCACGCTGGTGGCCGACAGCGTGGCCGCGCCGCTGCGTCACCTGCAGCGCGCGATGGCGAAGGTGCGCGACGGCACGCTCGACGTGCGCTGCAGCGTCGCGTCGAACGACGAGATCGGCTCGGTCACGGAAGGCTTCAACGGCATGGTCGAAGGCCTTCGCGAGCGCGAGCGGATTCGCGAAACCTTCGGCAAGTACGTGAGCCCCGAGGTGCGTGACGAGATCCTGACCGGCCGCGCCGCCACCGCCGGTTCGCTGCGCGAGGTGACCATCTTGTTCGCCGACCTGCGCGACTTCACGCCCTGGGTCGAGAGCCGCCCCGCAGCCGAGGTGGTGGCCGACCTGAACGCCTACTTCGGCGAGATGGACGCCGCCATCCGCGCGCACGGTGGCCTGGTGCTGCAGTTCATCGGCGACGAGATCGAGGCGGTCTTCGGCGCACCGCAGCCGAATCCAAACCATGCCGACGCCGCCGTGGCCGCCGCTCGGGCGATGTGCGAGCGCCTGGTGGTGTGGAACGCCGCCCAGCGCTCGGCAGGCAGGCGCGAGCTGCGCCACGGCATCGGCATCCACACCGGCACGGTGATCGCGGGCAACATCGGCAGCGGCGAGCGGCTGTCGTATGCGCTGGTGGGCGATGCGGTCAACGTGGCGTCACGCATCCAGTCGCTCAACAAGGTGGTCGGCACCGAAGTGCTGGTCAGCGCAGCCACGGTCGCGATGCTGGCATCGACAGCGGGACTCGAAGCCTTGCCGGCCGCGAAGGTCAAAGGGCATGCGGCGGAGGTTTCGGTGTTCGCACTGCGCTGAGTTCGCCGCTCACCCCCACATCGACCGCACCTGCGCCGCGACATCGGTGCACGGCGCCGCATCAAGCGCAGGCCGCAGCGGTTCATCGACCGCGCACTCGCCACTGAAACAGCCCGGCCCGAGCCGCTCGAAGTGCAGCGCCACCTCCGCTGGAATGAAGCGCGTCAGCGCGCCGTACAGGTGCCGGTCGCCGAACTCGGTTTGCTGGGCCACGTAGAAGCGCTGCGGCACCATCAGGTGCAGGTGGCGCTTGGCGCGCGTCATGGCCACGTAGAGCAGCCGGCGCTCTTCGTCGATTTCGGCGGCGCGGCCGGTCGCCATGTCGGACGGGATGCAGCCATCGACCACGTTGAGCACGAACACCGCTGCCCATTCCTGGCCTTTGGCCGAGTGGATGGTCGACAGGATCAGGCAGTCCTCGTCGCGCAGCGGCTCGCCCGACTCGTTGCTGGTGGCTTCGGGCGGGTCGAGCGTCAGCTCGGTCAGAAAGCGCTCGCGTGATGGGTATGCGCCGGCCATGCGTGCGAGCTGCGACAGGTCGCCTTCGCGCACGGCCGCGTCTTCGTGCAGGCGGCGCAGCTGCGGCAGGTACCAGCGCGTGGCGGCTTCGATGTCGGCGGGCCAGGTGCCGGCGCAGTGCAGGGCATCGAACACGGTGACGAAGCCCTGCCACTCTTGCGCTGCGGCAGCCGGCGGCTTGAACGCGTGCAGGGCAGCCACCGGGTCCGGCGCTTGCGCCATCAGCGCGAGCAGGCGTTTCGCGCTCGCGGTGCCGATGCCGGGCACGAGCTGCGCCACGCGCAAGCCGGCCATGCGGCTGCGCGGGTTCTCGGCCCAGCGCAGCAGCGCCAGCACGTCTTTCACATGGGCGGCCTCCAGGAATTTCAGGCCCCCGAACTTGACGAACGGCACGTTCCGGCGCGCGAGTTCCAACTCCAGCGCGGCGCTGTGGTGCGAGGTGCGGAACAGCACCGCCTGGCTCTTCAGCGCCAGGCCGCTCTCGCGGTGCGCGAGCACGCGGTCGGCCACCCACTGCGCCTGCGCCGACTCGTCGGCCACGGTGACGAGACCGGGTTGCTCGCTCGATGCCTTGTCGCTCCACAAGCGTTTCGCGAAGCGTTCGGTCGCCTGCGCGATCACCGCGTTCGACGCATCGAGGATCGGCTTTGTGGAGCGGTAGTTGCGCTACAGCGTGATGACGGTTGCAGGCGGTGTGAACTGCGCCGGGAAGTCGAGGATGTTGCGCACCTCGGCGGCCCGGAAGGCGTAGACGGCCTGCGCGTCGTCGCCCACCACGGTGAGGCCGCAGCCGTCGGGTTTGAGGCCGAGAAGAATCGAGGCTTGCAGGCGGTTCGTGTCCTGGTATTCATCGACCAGCACGTGGTCGAAGCGGGCTGACAACTGCTGCGCGATGGCAGCATTCGTCATCGCCTGCGACCAGTACAGCAACAGGTCGTCGTAGTCGAGCACCTGCTGGTTCTGCTTCTCGGCCACATACGCGCGGAACAACTGCTTCAGCTCGGCCTCCCACTCGCGGCACCACGGGAATGCGGTGTTGAGAACCTCGGCCAAGGGCGCCTGGCTGTTGAGCACGCGCGAGTAGATGGCCAGGCACGTTGCCTTCAGCGGGAAGCGCTTGTGCGTCTGCGCGAACTGCAGTTCATGGCGGGTCAGGCCCAGCAGGTCTTCCGAGTCACCACGGTCCTGGATCGTGAAGTTGTCGGCCAGGCCGATGCGGGGGCTGAGTTCGCGCAGCAGCCGCGCGCCGACGCCGTGAAAGGTGCCCGCCCACGGCAGGCTCGGCGCTCGCTGCGTGGCCGCAAGCCCAAGCGCGCCGTGCAGCACGCGGCCCACGCGCAGTGCCATCTCGGCTGCGGCACGGCGCGAGAAGGTCAGCAGCAGCACGCGGTTCGGGTCGGCCCCGGCCAGCACCAGCCGGGCCACGCGCGACGCGAGCGTCAGCGTCTTGCCCGAGCCCGCGCCGGCGATCACGAGCAGCGGGCCGCTGGCCAAGCCGCTGCTGCCGATGCCGTGTTCGACCGCGGCGCGTTGGGCGGCGTTCAGGGATGCAAATGGGTCACTGCGGGGTGGCATGGCTGGACTGTAGTTGCATCCAGTGGCCCTGGGTGCGCTTTCGGTCGCGAAGCGCACGCAGGGTCATGCCCTCGTGGCCCATGCGCCGGCTGCGCTTTCGCCGTAGCATGACTCGATGAATAAACTGCTGCTCGCCCTCATCGCCTCGTGCTGCACGCTCGCCAGCGCGCAGACCCCGCCCGCCACCGCGGCGCCGCTGCGGCTGCGCGCCACCATCGAGAAGATCGAAGGCAACTCGATGACCGTGAAGGAGCGCAGCGGCGAGGTCATCACCCTCGTGCTCGCCGACAACCTGAACGTGAGCGAGGTGTTCCCCATCGCGCTTGCGGCCATCCAGCCCGGCTCGTTCATCGGCACTGCGGCCATGCCGCGCGCCGACGGCACGCTCGACGCGCTCGAGGTGCTGGTGCTGCCCGAGGCCGCACGCGGCAACGGCGAAGGCCACCGGCCCTATGACCTGCAACCCGGCAGCACGATGACGAACGCGACCGTGGCCGACCTGGTGGCCGCGCCCACCGGCCGCAAACTCACCCTGCGCTACAAGGACGGCGAGAAGACGGTCAATGTGTCCGACACCACGCCGGTGGTGTCGTTCCGGCCCGGCGACCGCTCGCTGCTGGTGGTCGGTGGCAAGGTCATCGTGACGGCCGAGCTGCGCAGTGGCGTGCCCACCGCCACCCGCGTGCTGGCCGGGCGCGACGGGTTCGCGCCGCCGCTGTGACGCGGTGGGCTTGACGCTGGTTTGACGCTAAGCCGGGCTCATTGATGACAGTGTGCGTAGGCACCGCGTCGTGGACCGACAAGACGCTGATCGACTGCGGCCGCTTCTACCCGGCGGGCTGCACCACCGCCGAGGCGCGCTTGCGCTTCTATGCGTCGCGGTTCCCGCTCGTCGAGGTCGATTCGAGCTATTACGCGATGCCCTCGCCGAGCACCGCGCAACTTTGGGCCGAACGCACGTCGCCCGGGTTCACGATGAACGTCAAGTCGTTCCGCCTGTTCACCGGGCACCAGACTTCGCCGACGGTCCTGCACAAGGACATCCGTGCGGCGCTGCCCGACCCGAACAAGGCGACCGTCTACTACAAGGACGTGCCTGCCGAGCTGCGCGACGAGCTGTGGCGCCGCTTCATCGAGGCCCTGGTGCCACTGCGTGCGTCGGGCCGGCTCGGCCTGGTGCACTTCCAGTTCCCGCCGTGGGTGGTGTGCAACGAAGCCGGGCATGCCCACGTGCGGCACTGCGTCGAGCGCATGGCCGGCCACGTGCTGAGCGTGGAGTTCCGCCACCAGAGCTGGTTCGCGGGCGAGCGCGCTGCGCACACGCTGGCGTTCGAGCGCGACCTGGGCGTGGTGCACACCGTGGTCGACGGGCCGCAAGGCTTCAGCAACAGCGTGCCGGCGATCTGGGAAGCGACGCACCCCGACCACGCTCTGCTGCGCCTGCACGGCCGCAACACCGCAACCTGGAACATCAAGGGCGCGACGGTGGCGTCGGACCGCTTCAACTACGACTATTCAGATTTGGAATTGCACGAACTGGCGGGGAAGCTGGCCCAACTTTCATCCAAAGTCGGCACTGCGCACGCAGTGTTCAACAACAACATGGAAGACCAGGGGCAGCGCAATGCGGGGACGCTGCAGACGCTGATGCGCGAGCTGGGGCCGGGGTGACGCTGCCGGCCGGGAGCCTCGTCGCACGCGGCCGGTATCAATCGGTGGGCGCCGCGAACCACGCACCGCCAACCGCCAACCGCGACCCGCGACCCGCAAACGGCCCTACGCCGGCACCCACAACGCCGGCAAGGCATCGAGCGTTCGCAGCGCATTGGCGGCCGATCCGTCCATGACCATCGCGGCGGCGAGTTCGATGTCTGGCGCCAGGTAGCGATCCACGGGCATGGCTGCGCACCGTTCGCGCAAGCGCGCGTGCAGCGCCTCCAGCGCCACCGAACTGTGCAGCGGCCGCAAGAAGTCCACCCCCTGCGCGGCGGCCAGCAGTTCGATGCCGAGAATGTGCGCGGTGTTGCGGATCATCGGCTGCAGCCGGCGTGCCGCGAAGGTGGCCATCGAGACGTGGTCTTCCTGGTTGGCCGACGTGGGCAGGCTGTCCACGCTGGCCGGGTGCGCGAGCGATTTGTTCTCGCTCGCGAGTGCGGCGGCGGTCACGTGCGCAATCATGAAGCCCGAGTTCAGGCCGGCATCGGCAGTCAGGAACGGCGGCAGGCGCGACACGCTGGCGTCGATCAGCATCGCGATGCGGCGCTCGGCGATGGCGCCGACTTCGGCGATGGCCAGCGCCATCGCATCGGCGGCGAGCGCCACCGGCTCGGCGTGGAAGTTGCCGCCCGACACCATGGCCGCCGTGGTGCCGCCACGGCCATCGTCTTCAACGAACACCAGCGGGTTGTCGGTCACCGCATTCGCCTCGCGCACCAGCACCAGGGCGGCATGGCGCAGGCTGTCGAGGCAGGCGCCCACCACCTGCGGCTGGCAGCGCAGGCAGTACGGGTCTTGGACGCGGTCTTCCGGATCTTCATCGCCGCGAATGTGCGACTGGCGGATCTCGCTGCCCGCGAGCAGCGCGCGGTAGTAGCGCGCCACGTCGATCTGCCCAGGCTGGCCGCGCACCGCGTGGATGCGCGGGTCGAACGGGCCGTCGCTGCCGCGTGCGGCATCGACCGTCAGCGCGCCGATCACGAGCGCGGCCTCCAGCACCGGCTCGAACGCGAGCAAGGCATGCAGCGCTAGGGCAGTCGACACCTGCGTGCCGTTGATGAGCGCCAGGCCTTCCTTGGCCCCGAGCGTGAGGGGCGCGATACCGGCCGCGTGCAGCAGCGGTGCGGCCGGGCGGCGCTGGCCGTCGACGAGCATCTCGCCTTCGCCGAGCAGCGCCAGCGTCATGTGCGCCAGCGGCGCCAGGTCGCCTGACGCACCGACCGAGCCCTGCGACGGCACATAGGGCACCAGCCCCGCGTTGTGCACCGCCACGAGCGTGTCGATCACCACTTCGCGCACGCCCGAGTGACCGCGTGCGAGGCTCGCGGCCTTCAGCGCGAGCAGCAGCCGCACCACCTCGGGCGCCAGCGGCTCGCCCACGCCCACGCTGTGCGATCGGATCAGGTTCAGTTGCAACGTGTCGAGCCGGGCCGTGCTGATGCGTTGATTCGCGAGCTTGCCGAAGCCCGTGTTCACGCCGTAGACCGGCGCATCGCCACGCGCTGCGGCCTGCACGACGGCAGCGCTTGCAAGGATGCCCGCGCGCGCCTCGGCCGCGATAGCGATGGGCGCGCCACCGCGGTGGATGCGCTGCAGCGTGTCGAGGTCGAGCTGGCCCGGCTGCAAGGTGAGTGTGCTCATCGTGCGGCCGCTCGTGCCGCCTGCGGTGCTGTCCATCACGCGCCCAGCATCGGCAGCTTCAGGCCTTGCTCGCGCGCGCAGGCCTGCGCCTCGGCGTACCCCGCATCGGCATGGCGCATCACGCCGGTGGCGGGGTCGTTCCAGAGCACGCGCTCGATGCGTTTGGCGGCGGCCTCGGTGCCGTCGCACACGATCACCACCCCGCTGTGCTGCGAGTAGCCCATGCCCACGCCGCCGCCGTGGTGCAGGCTGACCCAGGTGGCGCCGCCGGCGGTGTTGAGCAGCGCGTTCAGCAGCGGCCAGTCGCTCACTGCGTCGCTGCCGTCCTGCATGGCTTCGGTCTCGCGGTTCGGGCTGGCCACCGAGCCCGAGTCGAGGTGGTCGCGGCCGATCACGATGGGCGCCTTCAACTCGCCGCTCGCAACCATCGCGTTGAAGGCCAGGCCGGCGCGGTGGCGCTCGCCCAGGCCGATCCAGCAGATGCGCGCCGGCAGGCCCTGGAACGCGATGCGTTCGCCGGCCATGTCGAGCCAGCGGTGCAGGTGGCCGTAGTCGGACACATGAGCGGGGAACAGTTCCTTCATCTTCGCGTCGGTCTTGCGGATGTCGTCCGGGTCACCGCTCAGCGCGACCCAACGGAACGGGCCTTTGCCGCGGCAAAACAGCGGGCGGATGTAGGCCGGCACGAAGCCGGGGAAGCCGAACGCGTTGGTCACGCCGGCATCGAACGCGACCTGGCGGATGTTGTTGCCGTAGTCCACCGTCGGGATGCCCAGCGCCTGGAAGCCGAGCAGCGCCTGCACGTGCGCTGCGCAGCTCTCGGCGGCGGCTGCGCGCAGGGCGGCGTGCTGGGCCGAGTCGGCCTGTGCGGCGCGCCAACGCTCGACGCTCCAGCCGGCAGGCAGGTAGCCGTTCACGAGGTCGTGGGCCGAGGTCTGGTCGGTGACGAGGTCGGGTTTGATGGCGCCGTTCTGCACACGCGCCAGCAATGCCGGCACCAGCTCGGCCGCGTTGCCGAGCAGGCCGATCGACACGGCCTTCTTCTCGCGGGTGTAGGTGGCCAGACGCGCCAGCGCGTCGTCGAGGTCGGTAGCCTGCTCGTCGAGGTAACGCGAGCGCAGGCGGAAGTCGATGCGGCTTTGCTGGCACTCGATGTTCAGCGACGAGGCCCCCGCGAAGCTGGCCGCCAGCGGCTGCGCGCCGCCCATGCCGCCCAGGCCGGCGGTGAGGAACCACTTGCCCGCCAGGTCGCCGTTGTAGTGTTGGCGGCCGGCTTCGACGAAGGTTTCGTACGTGCCTTGAACGATGCCCTGGCTGCCGATGTAGATCCACGAGCCAGCGGTCATCTGCCCGTACATCATCAGGCCCTTGCGATCAAGCTCGTCGAAGTGCTCCCAGGTCGCCCACTTGGGCACCAGGTTCGAGTTGGCGATCAGCACGCGCGGCGCGTCGACGTGCGTGCGGAACACGCCCACCGGCTTGCCCGATTGCACCAGCAGCGTTTCGTCTTCGTTCAGTGCTTCCAGGCTCGCGAGAATGGCCTCGAAGCAGTCCCAGTTGCGGGCGGCCTTGCCGATGCCGCCGTACACCACCAGCGCGTCGGGGTTCTCGGCCACCTCGGGGTCGAGGTTGTTCTGCAGCATGCGCCACGCGCCCTCGATGAGCCAATTCTTGCAGTGCAAGGTACTGCCGTGCGGCGAGCGCACCGGTCGGGGCTGGGCCATGCGGTGAACGGGCGACAGGTCGGTCATGGCGGGCCTCAGTTGAAACGGGGTTGCTTGACTCTACTGGTCTAGACCACTTTGCACAACCGGAAACCCTCAAGTGGACTAGACCAGTTGTGACAAGCGCTTGTGGCCGATAGCATTGAGCGATCCACGCTCGCAACCCACCATGACCGACCCGAACCTTCTCTGGGCGCCGCGCGCCTGGCTGCCCGACGGCTGGCAGCCCCAGGTGCTGTTGCGCATCGGCACTGACGGCCGCTGGGCGCATGTGGCCCCGGGCGTGGCCCAGCCGCCGGAGGGCTGCACGGTGCTGGAAGGCCCTGCGCTGCCGGGGCTCGTCGACGGCCACAGCCACGCCTTCCAGCGCGCTTTCGCCGGCCTGGCCGAACGCGGCGAAGGCCAGGCTGACGACGACTTCTGGAGCTGGCGCGACCGCATGTACCGCGTCGCGCACCGCATCACGCCCGAGCAGCTGCGCGCCATCGCGTCGCAGCTGTACATCGAGCTGCTGCGCGGCGGCTACACGCACGTGTGCGAGTTCCACTATCTGCAGCACCGCGAGGACGGCGCGCCCTACGACGACCCGCTCGGCCTGAGCTGGGCGCTGGCCGATGCGGCCGAAGACGCCGGCATCGGCCTGACCGTGCTGCCGGTGCTGTACGAGCGCGCCGGTTTCGGGCAGGCGGCGTTGCGTGTCGAGCAGCGGCGCTTCGCGATGGGCGCCGACGCGGTGTGGGCGGCCTGCGAGCGCGTCAACGCGGCGCGCCGGCCGAACGTGGATGCGGGGCTGGCCATCCATTCGCTGCGGGCGGCCGCAGCGCGGTCGATCCACCGGCTGCGCGGTCTGGCGCAGGGCTTCAGCGGGCCGATCCACATTCACGTGGCCGAGCAGCTGAAGGAGGTCGATGATTGTCTTCAGGCGACAGGCATGCGCCCGGTCGAATGGCTGGCGCGCGAGCGCCTGCTCGACGCGCGCTGGCAACTCGTGCACGCCACGCACGTCACGCCCGGTGAGATCGACGCCGTGGCGCGCGCCGGCGCCGGTGTGGTGCTTTGCCCGACGACCGAAGCCAACCTCGGTGACGGCCTGACCGACCTGCCGGGCTGGCTGGCGGCGCGCCAAGGTGCGGTGGCCTTGTCGATCGGCTCCGACAGCAACGTCACGCGTGACTGGCGCGAAGAACTGCGCTGGCTCGAGTACGGCCAGCGCCTCGGCCTGCGGCGGCGCAATGTGTCCGCCGGCGCCGGGCCGGGCGCGCCCGTGGTGCCGACCGCACAGCGCCTGTGGCAGCGCACGCTGGCCGGCGGTGCGGCAGCGGCCGCGCAGCCGCTGTGGGGCTTGCAGGCCGGCGCCCGCGCCGACCTGCTGGTGGCCGACGCCGGCGACGCCGGCCTGCTCGGCATTCCGACCAGCCACCTGCTCGATGCGCTGGTATTCGCCAGCCCCGGCCGGCCGTGGCGCGATGTGATGGTGGCCGGCCGCTTCGTCGTGGTCGGCCATGAGCACGCAGCGCAGGCGCCGGTGGCTGCGCGCTTCGAGGGCGTGATGGCCGAGTTGTGGTCGGCGCGTGGGGCAGTGCTGGCAGGCGGAGGGTGATACCGCCCAAAGCGCCAAAGGCGCCGCTCTAATTTTCGCCAAAGGCGCCGCTCTAATTTTCGCCGAAGGCGCCGGTCTACTTCTCGACGAACGCCCGCTCGATCACGTAGTGCCCGGCCTGGCCGATGCCGGCGGAGATCGCGAAGCCTTTCCCGTCGAGCACCACGCGCAGGTCTTTGAGCATCGCCGGGCCGCCGCAGATCATCGCGCGGTCCACGGCCGGGTTGAGTGGGGGCAGGCCGATGTCGGCGCAGATCTTGCCGTTCTCGATCAGCGTGGTCAGCCGCCCGGTGTTGCGGAAGGCCTCGCGCGTGACGGTCGGGTAGTAGATGAGCTTCTGGCGCACCTGTTCGCCCAGGAAGTCATCGTGCGGCAGCTCGGCCTCGATGAACTTCGCATAGGCGAGCTCGCTGCCCACACGAACGCCGTGCACCAGCACCACCTTGTCGAAGCGCTCGTAGGTGTCCGGGTCGCGAATGATGCTCATGAATGGCGCCAGGCCCGTGCCGGTGGCGAACAGGTAGAGGTGCTTGCCGGGTAGGAGGTCCGACAGCACCAGCGTGCCGGTCGGCTTGCGGCCGACCAGCACCTCGTCGCCGACCTTCAGGTGCTGCAGGCGCGACGTGAGCGGGCCGTCTTCGACCTTGATGCTGAAGAACTCCAGTTCTTCGGCGTAGTGGGCGCTCGCAATGCTGTAGGCGCGAAGCAGTGGCTTGTCGTTCACCATCAGGCCGACCATCACGAAGTGCCCGCTCTCGAAGCGCAGGCTGGCGCCGCGCGTGCAGGTGAAGGTGAAGAGCGATTCGTTCCAATGGTGAACACTGGTCACGCGCTCGATTTCATAGGCGGCCATGGGGAAAGGTTCCGTGGGAGTGAAAACTGGCCGCTATTTTGGCCGCAACGGCGGCGTGGTCTTGGTCCGCATCGAAAACGCCGCGGCTTCCGACCCTCACGCAAAACATTCACAGCCGCTCGCAAGTCCTTATTTTTGAACGACTTCCTGTCATGCGAAGAACACGTTTCAATTCGTCGCTAAGTCATTGATTCCATTGAATTTTGTACGAACGGCAATTGACCCGGGGTGCGTGATCCTATAAAGTGGCGAAAGGTGCACTTTATTGGGGTTTTGTGGCGGATCTGGTGTTTCAAGGGCCTGCGGGGCTGACGATGGACGGCAAGGGGCGCATCGCCATGCCGGTGCGTCACCGCGAGCTGTTGAGCGCCGCCGGGGTCAACCAGCTCACGATCACCAAACACCCCGAAGGTGCGCTGATGATTTTCCCGCGCCCGGCATGGGAGCCGTTCCGTGCTCGAGTGGCCGCATTGCCGATGGACGGCATCGGCTGGAAGCGCGTGTTCCTCGGCAACGCGATGGATGTGGAAATCGACGCCTCGTCGCGCGTGTTGGTGCCGCCCGAGCTGCGCAAGTCGGCCGGGCTGGAGCGGGACGTGATGCTGCTCGGCATGGGCAGCCACTTCGAGTTGTGGGACGCAGCCACGCATGCAGCCTACGAGGCGCGCGTGATGTTGTCGGCGATGCCGGAATCGCTCAAGAGCTTCAGCTTCTGAGTTGTCCGTTCCTGTCCGACTCTCTCCCCGAATTCAGTCCCGCGTTTCGACCATGGCTTCCCCCACCGCGTTGCAGCATACGACCGTCCTGCTCACGGAAGCGATCGATTCGCTCGTGACTGCGCCGGCCGGCACCTACCTCGACGGCACCTACGGCCGGGGTGGCCATTCGCGGCTGCTGCTGGAGCGGTTGTCGCCCACTGGAAGGCTGGTGGCCATCGACCGGGATGTGCAGGCCGTGCAGGCCGCAACCTCCGGCGAAACGCGGGTCACCGACCCGCGTTTTTCAATTCACCACACCAGCTTTGCGCACATGGCCAACGCACTGGCCGAGGCCGGCGTGCGGCGTGTCGACGGCCTGCTGCTCGACCTGGGCGTGTCATCGCCGCAGATCGACGACCCCGAGCGCGGTTTCAGCTTCCGTTTCGACGGCCCGCTGGACATGCGCATGGACACCACACGCGGCGAGAGCGCTGCTGATTTCCTGGCCCGCGCCGACGAGCGCCAACTGACGGAGGTGATTCATGACTATGGGGAAGAACGGTTTGCTCTACAGGTTGCAAAGGCGCTTGTTGCTCGGCGCGAAGGCGGGAACCCTGTTCGAACCACAGGGGAGCTTTCCGACCTCGTGGCTCGTGCGGTCAAGACCCGCGAAGCGGGCCAGAACCCTGCAACGCGCACATTTCAAGCTCTTCGGATTTTCGTCAACGCCGAGCTTGAGGAGCTCGAACAAGGCCTGAAGGCCGCGCTCGATCTGCTCTCCCCGGGTGGGCGGCTCGTGGTGATCAGCTTCCACTCGCTCGAAGACCGCATCGTGAAGCAGTTCATCGCACGCGAAAGCAAGACCGAGGTCGACCGCCGCGCGCCGTTCGCGCCCGAGAAGCCGCACCGGCTGCGCGCCATCGCGCGCATCAAGCCGGGCGAGACCGAGGTGCGCGCGAACCCGCGCGCGCGCTCGGCGGTGATGCGCGTGGCCGAGCGAACCGATGTGGATGCGGGGGTTCCGGCATGACGCGCTTGAACCTGCTGCTGCTCATCGCCCTGCTGTTCAGCAGCGTCTGGCTGGTGCGCGTCTCGCACGAGTCGCGCACCTTGTTCGCCGACCTCGACAAGGCGCAGGGCGAAGAGCGTTTGCTCGACAGCGAGTTCGAGCGCCTGCGTTCCGAGAAGCAGTCGCAGGCCACACCGCTGCGCGTGGAGAAGGCGGCGCGCGAGCGGCTGAAGATGGTGCCGGCCTCGCCGGCGGTGACCGAGTACGTGACCGTGGCGCGCGCGCCCTCGGGCGCACCCACGGCGGCGCCCACGCTCGCGCAACCGGGAGCGCCGCGATGAGTTTCATCCAGAAGCCGGGCGCGCAGAAGGCCGCCAAGCCGCGCGCCGGCGCGGTCAACGTGCGAAGCGTCAGCTACTCGACGAGCCCGCTGCTGGCGTCGAAAACGCCGCCGTGGCGCTCCAAGTTGCTCGTCGCACTCGTCGGCCTCGCGTTCTGCGTGCTGCTCGGCCGCGCGCTCTATGTGCAGGTGATCGGCACCAAGTTTTTCCAGGAGCAGGGCGAGCTGCGCTACGCGCGCACGATCACGCTGCCGGCCAGCCGCGGCCGCATCCTCGACCGCAACGCGCAGATCCTCGCGTCGAGCATTCCGACACCGTCGCTCTGGGCGATCCCGAAAGACCTGGACACCGACCCGGCCAAACGCGGCCAACTCGCCAAGCTGCTCGGCATGACGGCCAAGGAACTCGAAGGCCGGCTCGACGACAACCAGAACTTCGTGTGGTTGCGCCGCCTCGTCGATGACCAGGTCGCGAAAGACGTGCTCGCGCTCGGCCTGAAAGGCGTGCACCAGGTGCGCGAGTACAAGCGCAAGTACCCCGAGGGCGAGGCCGCCACGCACGTGGTCGGCTTCACCGACGCCGACGACAAGGGGCAAGACGGCATGGAGCTGGCGTTCCGCGAGCAGCTCGCCGGGCGCAACGGTTCGCGGCGCGTCATCAAGGACCGGCTCGGCCGCGTCGTCGAAGACATCGGCGACAGCGTGGCGCCGGTCGACGGCGCCGACATCACCTTGTCCATCGACTCGAAGATCCAGTTCTTCGCCTACCAGCGCATTCGCGACGCGGCGGCCGAGCACAACGCCAAGGCCGGCAGTGTGGTCGTGCTCGACGCGCAGACCGGCGAGCTGCTGGCGCTGGCCAACTGGCCCAGCTACAACCCCGGCGACCGCCGGCACCTGAGCGGCGAGCAACTGCGCAACCGCGCCCTGACCGACACCTTCGAACCGGGCTCCACAATGAAGCCGTTCATCGCTGCGTGGGCGATGGAGACCGGCCGCGTCACGCCCAACACCGTCATTCAAACGGCGCCCGGCCGCATGCAGCTGACCGGCTCGACCATCACCGACGCGCACCCGCACGGCGACCTGACGGTGGCGCAGGTGATCCAGAAGTCGAGCAACGTCGGCGCGGTGCGCATGGCCATGCAGTTCACGCCGCGTGAGATGTGGGAGCTGTACGCGCAGGTCGGCTTCGGGCAGAAGCCGCAGATCGGGTTCCCCGGCGCCGCCACCGGGCGCCTGCGCCCCTACAAGACTTGGCGGCCGATCGAGCAGGCGACCATGAGCTACGGCTACGGCCTGTCGGCCTCGCTGCTGCAGATCGCGCATGCGTACACCGTGTTCGCGCACGACGGCGAGTTGATTCCCGTCACGCTGGGCCAGCCGACGGGCCTGGTCGATGGCAAGGTCAGCGGCCAGCGAGTGATCTCGGCCAAGACGGCGCAGGCCGTGCGCGAGATGCTGCAGATGGCCGCCGGCCCCGGCGGCACCGGTCCGAAGGCCATGACGATGGGCTACAGCGTCGGGGGAAAGTCCGGAACGGCATACAAGCAGGAGGGCAAGGGCTACGCGACCAAGAAATACCGCTCGTGGTTCGTCGGCCTGGCACCCATCGACCACCCGCGCATCATCGTCGCGGTGATGGTCGACGAGCCGCGCAACGGCAAGTGGTTTGGCGGCGACGTGGCCGCGCCGGTGTTCAGCCAGGTCGTGCAGCAGACGCTGCGCACCATGGGCGTGGCGCCCGACCTCGAAGTGAAGACGCAGATCGTCACGCGCGACATGCCGGCCGAGGAAGAGAGCTTCTGATGGCCTTGCATCAGCTCGTATCGACTGACGCAACGCTCGGCTGGCTCGCCGGGAAAGGCGTGCGCGCCCTCACGCTGGACAGCCGCAGCGTGCACGCCGGTGACGCGTTCATCGCGTGGCCGGGCCATGCGGTCGACGGCCGCGCGTTTGTGGCGCAGGCACTCGGGGCCGGTGCCAACGCGTGCCTCGTCGAAGCCCAGGGTGCCGGTTCGTTCGCCCTGCCGACGAGCGAGCGCATCGCCGTGGTCGATGGCCTGAAGGCCGCGACCGGCCCGCTCGCCAGCCGCTTCATGGGCGAGCCCAGCGCCGCGCTCGATGTGATCGCCTGCACCGGCACCAACGGCAAAACCTCGATGGCCTGGTGGGCGGCACAGGCGCTGGCCCTGCTCGGCCAACGCTGCGGCGTGATCGGCACGCTCGGCGTGGGCGAGCCGCCGCGCGCGGCGAGTGCTGAATCGGGTGTCGAGTTCAAGGTCGAGCCGACCGGCCTGACCACGCCCGACCCGGTGACGCTGCACGCCGCGTTCCGCCGCTTCGTCGATGCGGGCTTCAGCGCCTGCGCCATCGAGGCTTCGTCCATCGGCCTGGTCGAGCACCGGCTCGCGGGCACGCACATCGCGGTCGCACTGTTCAGCAACTTCACGCAGGACCACCTCGACTTTCATGGCTCGATGGCGGCGTATTGGCAGGCCAAGCGGCAGCTGTTCGCGTGGCCGGGGCTGCGTGCGGCGGTGGTCAACCTCGACGACGGGTACGGCGCGGCGTTGGCGGGTGAACTCGGCGCCGGCCCGCTCGACCTGTGGACGTACTCGGTTGGCGGCGCTGCCCGCCTGCACGCCCGCGACAGCGGCTATTCCGCGCGTGGCCTGCACTTCGACGTCGTCGAAGGCACTGACACCCAACCGGTGACGACGCAACTGATCGGCGACTACAACGTGAGCAACCTGCTCGCGGTGATCGGCGGCCTGCGCGCACTCGGCATCCCGCTGGCTGCGGCTGCGCGGGCCTGCAGCGAACTCACCCCCGTGCCCGGCCGGATGCAGCGCGTGCCGTTCGACGCCACTGGGCCCGACGTGGTTGTCGCGAACGCCGGCCCTGACGTCGTCGTCGCCCACGCCGGCCCTGACGTGGTTGTCGACTACGCCCACACGCCCGACGCGCTCGAGAAGGCGCTGCGCGCGCTGCAGCCGTTCGCCGCACAGCGCGGTGGCGCGCTCTGGTGCGTGTTCGGCTGCGGTGGCAACCGCGACGCCGGCAAGCGCCCGCTGATGGGCGCGCTGGCACAGCGCCTGGCGCAGCACGTGGTCATCACCAGCGACAACCCGCGCCTGGAAGCGCCGGCCTTCATCCTGCTTCAGATCGTGGCGGGCCTGGCTGGCAACCAGGAGCGCGTCAAGGTGATCGAAGACCGCGCCAAGGCCATTGCGCATGCAGTGCGCAACGCCGACGCGCGCGACGTGATCCTGATCGCCGGCAAGGGCCATGAGGACTGTCAAGATGCCGGCGGCGTGAAGCGCCCGTTCTCCGACGCGATGCACGCGCAGTCGGCGCTGCAACTGCGCAGCGGAGCTCTGTCGTGACCCTGATGATGACGCTGGCGCAAGCCCACGCGCTGCTGCCCGGCTCGGGCTTGATCGGCGACGGTACGACCTCGCTGCACCGCGTTCACACCGACACCCGCAGCCTGCAGATGGGCGACCTGTTCGTGGCACTCAAGGGCGAGCGTTTCGACGCGCACGACTACCTCGCGCAAGCTCGCCAGAGCGGCGCAACTGCGGCCATCGCCGAGCGCGGGTTGGCCGAGGCGGGCATCCCCGGGCTGCAGGTTGCCGACACGCAACAGGCGCTCACCGAACTGGCCCGCGCATGGCGCCAGCGCATGCACCTGCCGCTGATCGCGGTGGCCGGCAGCAACGGCAAGACGACAGTCACGCAGATGATCGCGAGCATCTTGTGCGCGTGGCTCGGTGACGCGGCGTTCGCGACAGTCGGCAACCTGAACAACCACATCGGCGTGCCGCTGACGCTGCTGCGCCTGCGCCAAGACGACGCGCTGCACCACCGCGCCGGCGTGGTCGAACTCGGCATGAACCACCCGGGCGAGATCGCCGAGCTCGCTTCGATCACCGCGCCCACCGTGGCGCTGGTGAACAACGCGCAGCGCGAACACCAGGAGTTCATGGCCACGGTCGAAGCGGTGGCGCTCGAGAACGGCGCCGCCATCAGCGCGCTCGGCGCGTCGGGCGTGGCCGTGTTCCCGGCCGATGACGACCATGCGCCGGTGTGGCACCGGCTCGCCGGCACACGGCCGATGCTGACCTTCGCGCTCAGCGGCGCGGCCGACGTGACCTGCCATGCCGAGTGGGCCGGCGGCCATTGGGCCGTACTGCTCCAAACACCGGCGGGCGCGATCACGGTCACGCTGCACGTGGCGGGCTGGCACAACGTGAAGAACGCGCTCGCGGCAGCGGCCTGCGCGCTGGCTGCGGGGTGCCCGCTCGAGGCCATCGGTCGTGGGCTCGAAGCTTTCGAGCCGGTGAAGGGCCGCTCGCAGGTCAAGGCCTTCGTGCACCAGGGCCGGAACTGCACGCTCATCGACGACAGCTACAACGCCAACCCCGACTCGGTGCGTGCCGCCATCGACGTGCTTGCTGAATTGCCTGGCCCGCGCTGGTTGGTGCTGGGCGACATGGGCGAGGTCGGCGGCCATGGCCCGGCCTTCCACCGCGAGGTCGGCGCCTATGCGAAGGCGCGCGGCATCCAGGCCCTCTGGACGGTCGGCCAGGCCAGTGCCGACGCGGCCATCGCCTTCGCGGGCGCGCGGCATTTCGATGCGGTGCCCAGCCTGCTTGCAGCGCTCGGCCAGGCGCCCGACTGCGCGGCGGTGGTCGTCAAAGGGTCGCGCTTCATGAAGATGGAACAGGTCGTCGCCGCGTTGCTGAGCTTGGCCACGCCGGCCCCGGGAGTTGCCCATGCTGCTTAGCCTGGCCACCTGGCTGCAGGCGCAGTCGCCGGAGTTCGGCTTCTTTCGCGTGTTCCAGTACATCACCTTCCGTGCGGTCATGGCCGCGCTCACCTCGCTGCTGATCGGCCTGGCGTTCGGGCCGTGGGTGATCCGCCGGCTGACCGCACTCAAGATCGGCCAGCCGGTGCGCAGCTACGGCGTCGAGTCGCATGCGGTGAAGAGCGGCACGCCGACGATGGGCGGCGTGTTGATCCTGATCGGCATCGGCATCTCCACGCTGCTGTGGTTCGACTGGAGCAACCGCTTCGTGTGGATCGTGCTGGTCGTGACGCTGGGCTTCGGCGCCATCGGCTGGGTCGACGACTGGCGCAAGGTGGTGCAGAAGAACCCCGAAGGCATGCCCTCGGGCGAGAAGTACTTCTGGCAGTCGGTGATCGGCCTGGTGGCGGCCCTGTACCTGGCGTTCAGCGTCAGCGAAACGTCGAACCTGCGCGTGCTCGAACTGTTCATTCGCTGGGTGCAGAGCGGCTTCTCGAACGACCTGCCACCGAAGGCCGATTTGATCGTGCCGTTCTTCAAGACCATCAGCTACCCGCTCGGGGTGTTCGGCTTCATCGCGCTGACCTACTTCGTGATCGTGGGCGCCAGCAACGCGGTCAACCTGACCGACGGGCTCGACGGCCTGGCCATCATGCCGGTGGTGATGGTGGGCTCGGCGCTGGGCGTGTTCGCCTACGTCACCGGCAACTCGGTGTTCAGCAAGTACCTGCTCATTCCGTACATCCCTGGCGCCGGCGAGTTGCTGATCTTCTGCGCCGCCATGGCGGGCTCGGGCCTCGCGTTCCTGTGGTTCAACGCGCACCCGGCGCAGGTGTTCATGGGCGACGTCGGCGCCCTGGCGCTCGGCGCGGCGCTCGGCACCATCGCCGTGATCGTGCGGCAGGAAATCGTGCTGTCGATCATGGGTGGCATTGTGAAAGCTGTGAACGAAGTAGAACAATGAACGCTCCGGCACATCTTGGAACAGGACGCTCCCCGCCTTTGCGGAGACGTCATTCCAGCCGACATGGGGGATGCGCAGAGACTGATCCACCGGCGCGAGT
>JANXWV010000075.1 GCA_025350965.1 Rhizobacter sp. | reverse complement strand
TGCCGGCCGCGAGGGCCGGCGCCACCTTCTGCGCTTCGCTCGCCACCGGCGAGTTCCACGGCGTGATCGCGGCAACCACGCCCGTCGGCTCGAACACGCTCATGGTCAGGTAGTCGCCGCGCGACGGCGTGAGCGTTTCCTCCAGCGTTTCGCACGCGCTGGCGAAGAACTGGAAGGTGCCTGCGGCGCTGGCCACGAGTGCGCGCGTCTCGTTGATCGGCTTGCCGTTGTCGAGCCGCTGGCGCTGCGCGAGCGCCTCGGCGTTGTCGCGGATCAGGCCGGAGATGCGTTGCAGCACGGCCGCGCGCTCGTGCGGTTTGCGCTGCGCCCAGCCGCTGGTGCGGAAGGCATGGTCGGCCGCGGTGATGGCTTCGTCGACATCGGCGAGCGACGCGCCGTTCAGGCTCGCGACGACCTCGCCCGTGGCCGGGTAGAGGCTGTCGAAGCGGTCGCCGCCGCCGGTGCGCCAGGTGCCGGCGATGGGGATAGGCAGCAACGGGTGGGAGGTGCTCACGGTGCGTCCTTCGTCACGTCGTTCAGATCGCCAGCGGCACGGCGTGGTTGCGGATCGCCCGCACCACGCTGTAGACCGTGAGCGCCGAGGTCTTGGGGTTGGCGGCGAGCGGCTTGCCACGCATCGTCAGCTCGAACTCGCCGAACGCGCCACGGGCCAGCACCTGGTGCACGTTCTCATGCGCCGCCGGGTCGGCGAACAGTTGCACCCGCGTGCGTTGCAGGCCGATGCCGGCTAACGCCAGCGTGGCGGCCACGTTCGCGTTCTTCGGATAGAGCCGCGCGGCCTCTTGCGCGCTTCCGTCGAAGATGCACTTCGGCGCCGTCAGCGTGTCGAGGTCGCATACCGCGTCGGCCGGCGTTCCCTTCCACGCCCGCGCGGGTTTGGTGCCGGTGTAGACCACCTCCGTCAGCCCGCCGATGCGTGCCGCGGCCAGCGCGTCGATGCCGCCGATGGCGCCCGACAGCAGCTGCGCCTGCGTGCCGCCCGCGCGCGCCGCGTCTTCCATGCGCTGGGCCATGCCGGGCTCGCCGAGCGCGCCTGTCGACACCACCACGCACGGGATGCCGCGCGCCAGCGCCGGCAGTACGTGCTCCTCGATGGCGCTGTGGCCGGCGCACTCGACGAGCAGGTCGGGCAGGGCGCCCTCGACGCCCTCAACGCCACCGAGGCCATCGATGCTCTGCACGACGCGCGCCTCCGGCGCGAAGCGGTGGCACAGCGCCTGCGCCTGCGCCGCGTTCATGGCACCGACCACGAGCGTGCTCACGCGCACGTGCGCATCGCCGTGCAGCAACTCCAGCACGCTCGCACCGACGGCGCCGCAACCGATGACCGCGATGGACAACATGGCTGCTTCGTCCTCAACCCGGTGCCGTTGCCGGCACCTTGGTCGGCGGGCCGGCGAACGCGGTCTTGAAATTGCCGATGGCGCGCATGTCGATCTCGAGGATGAACGGCCCGCTCGCGGCACGCGCCTTGTCCAGTGCCGCCGGCAGCGCCTTCAGGTCGCTCACGCGCACGTGGCCCATCTGGAGCGAAGCGCACAGCTGCGCGTAGTCGGGCGTGTGCAGTTCCACGTAGACGCGTCGGCCGCCGTACTGCGCGTCTTGAATGTTCTGGATCACGCCGTAGCGCTGGTCGTTCATCAGCACGTAGACCACGTCGGCCTTCTCCTGCACGGCCGTGGCCAGCTCGCCCAGGTTGAGGATGAAGCCGCCGTCGCCCGACAGCGCGAAGGTCTTGCGGCCGGGTGAATACACCGCCGCGCCGACCGCCGCGCCGATGCCCATCGCCAGGCCCTGGCCAATGCCGCCGCCGAGCGCGTGCACGCCGGCGCGCGCGTCGAAGATCTGCAGCTGGCGGTTGCCCCAGGTGCTGTTCGAGACCGTCACGTCGCGCACCCAGTTGAAGTTGCGGCCGGCGTGACGCTGCAACTGGCTCACGAGTTCGGTGTACGGGCCGAGGCCGTCGAGCAGCAGCTTCTCGGCGGCGGCGCGTGCGGCGCGCAGATCGGCGGCGAAGGCGGGGTCGACGTGCATGCGGCCCTTCAACTCACCTTCGAGCCGATCCGCAAGGCCCGCGAGCGCGAGCGCGGCGTCGCCGCAGACGAAGTGCTCCGTGGCGTAGCACCGGCCTTCGGCCAATGCGTCGGCGTCGATGCGGTAGAGCGGCCGCGGCAGCTTCAGCTCGTACTTCAGTGTCTCGTTGCCGCGCAGCCGCGAGCCGACCACCAGCATCGCGTCGCAGGTTTGATAGAACGCCTCGACCGGCTTGTGCAGGTTGTAGGCGCCGAGAGTGCGCGGGTCGTCTTCAGGCACGATACCGCGGCCCTGCGTGCTGGTGACGACGCCGATGCCCAGGGCCATCAAGCGCGCCACCGCTGCGCCGGCATGGCGCGCCCCGCCGCCCAGCCACAGCAGCGGCCGGCGCGCCTGGGCGAGCCGGTCGGCGAGCGCGTCGAGCGCGGCCGCGGGCGGTACCGGCACGGCGATAGGCAGCGGTGCCAGATCGGCGGGCATCGCGATCAGCGCGGCCTGGATGTCGATCGGGATCTCCACGCTCACCGGGCCGGTCGGCGCGGAGAGCGCGGTCTGCACCGCCTGCTTGATCGTGCCGATGGCGGTGGCCACGCTGCGCACGCGGAACGCCGCTTTCGACACGGCCTTGAGCATCGTCAACTGGTCGGGCGCCTCGTGGATGTACGACAGGTTGCGGTCGAGGTACTCGGTCTCGATCTGCCCCGTGAGGTGCAGCAGCGGCGTGCCGGCGGTGAGCGCTTCCACCATCGCGCCGGCGGCGTTGCCGGCTGCGGTGCCGGTGCTGGTGAGGCACACGCCCAGGCCGCCGGTGGTGCGGGCATACGCATCGGCCATGTTGGTGCCGCCGGCCTCGCCGCGCGCCATCACGAAGCGGATGCGGCTCCGGGCGGCGAACGCGTCGAGGATCGGCATGTTGTGGATGGAGATCACGCCGAACGCGGCGCGCACGCCGCACTGTTCGAGGAAGGCGGCGATGGCCGCGCCGACGGTCACCTGCGGTGGAGTCGTGTTGTCATGCATGGCGCGAGTGGCCTCCGGAAACGTCGATGTGGCTGCCGGTCGTGTACGACGACATCGGCGAGGCGAGGAACAGCATGGCGCGCGCCGGCTCCTCCGGCCGGCCCAGGCGGCCGAGCGGGATGTGCCGCTCGGCGGCGAGCTGCGCCGTCCAGGCGGCCCAGTCGAGCTGCCTGTCGGTGCGCGCCTCGAAGCGCCGCCGCCACTGGCCCGACTCGACGATGCCGAGCAGGATGGCGTTGACGCGCACGCCCTTCGGCGCGAACTCGGTGGCCAGCGAGCGCACCAGGTTGCGCACCCCGGCGCGCGCTGCCGAGGTGGCCACCATGTACGGCTCGGGCTGCGCCGCGAGCAGCGAGTTGGCGCACACGATGGCCGCGTCGCCCAGGCGCGCGGCCTCGCGTTCGAGCTGCGGCAGGAACGCGCGCGTGGGGTGGATCACGGAGAAGAACTTCAGGTGCAGCTCTTCGGTCCAGGCCGCGTCGGTGGTGTCGGCGAAGGTCGACATGCGGCCCTGGCCGGCGTTGTTGACGAGCATCGCGGCGGGGCCCAGCGCCGCTTCGCTCGCGACGGCGAAGCGCGCCACCGCATCGCCGTCGAGCACGTTGCAGGCTTGCGCGAAGAGCTTCGCGTGCGGGTGCCGTTCGCGCAAGCCCGCTTCGGCCGCGCGCAGCCGCGCCTCGTCGCGCCCGCACAGCGCCACCGCGGCACCGCAGCGCAGCATCAGCTCGACGGTGGCCAGGCCGATGCCCGACGAGCCGCCGGTGACGACGGCGACGCGGCCCGAGAGATCGAAGAGGTCGTTCATGGGGTTCGCTTCGCCAGCGCCTCAGCGCGTCGGAGTGTCGCGAGTCGACGCTCGCTCCCTTCGGGCGTCGTAGCGCCATGCGTTGACTCCCTCTCCCTTTGGGAGAGGGTTGGGGTGAGAGCCGGGGCGCGCGGCCGATAGTTCAGGCGCCCCGACAACTCATCCGCCGCCGCGCGCACCCGCAGCACCAACTCGCTCTGCTGCTGCGCGTCGACATGCGCCGAGGGGATCGTGGCACCGAGTGCCGCGACGATGCGCGTGCTGTGGTCGCGCACGGGTGCTGCGATGGTGGAGATGCTCGCCTCGTAGAAGCCTTCGCCGATGACGACCGCGCGGCGCCGGTCGCTCTGCACCAGGTTGAACAGGTCGAGCACGGTCTTCGGCGTGTTGGCCGTATGCGCTTCGAGCTGGCCTTCGGGGTAGAGCGCGCGCAGCTCGGCCAGGCTCAGGTCTTCGAGCAGCACGCGGCCGAGCACGGTGGCGTGCGCCGGCAGCCGCGTGCCGACGCGCACCGAGCTCGTCAACGGCGTCGGCGGCGTGACCTTGGCGACGTAAACGATGGAGCGGCCGTCGCGGACGACGATGTTGCACGGGTAGCGCACTTCGTCGCACAGGCGTTCGATGATCGGCTGGCCGAGCTCGGTGAGTTCGAGCGAGGCGAGGTACTCGAAGCCCAGCCGCAGCACCGCCATGCCGAGCCGGTAGTCGCCACCGCCCTCGGCGCGTTCGATGAAGCCGCCGGCCTCGAGCGTGTTGAGCAGGCGGAACACGGTGGTGCGCGGCAGGCCGAGGCGGCGCGCGAGTTCGGGCGGCGAGAGGCTGCGGTTCTCGCGGCTGAACTCCCCGAGCAGCTTCAGGCCGCGCTCGAGGGCGGGCACGATGTACTTGTCGGCAGTGTCGGCGGTGTCGGCCGTGTCGGCCGTGTCGTCGGGAGCCATGGTCGTCGTCATGCTGCGGGTGCGACGGGTGCGGCCGATGCGGCGCGGGCGATGAGCGCGGCCACGGCATCGGGCCGCTCGATGGCACACGCATGGCCGGCGCCTTCGATCAGCGCGAAGGGCGCGTCGAAGCTTTCAGCCACGCTCCGGCACGCCGCCGGTGGCGTGACGATGTCGGCGTCGCCGCAGTGCACTTCCACGGGCATGGCGAGCGGCGCGTAGCGGGTGATGTCGTCGGCGCACAGCATCTGCACGGCCTGCGTATAGCCGGCGGGGTTGAGCCGCTCGGTGTTCCAGCGCACCCAGTCGCGCGCGGCCTCGCCGGCTTGCGCGGTGAGCATGCGCGCGGGGCTGCGGGCCGCGATGCCGCTCACACCGAGCGTGCGAAGATCGTCGAGCCGCTGCGCCAGCATCGCGGCGCGCTCGGCCTCACGGCCCGCTGCGCCGTAGCCGCGCGCCGGGCCCACCAGCACGAGGCGCGCGACGCGCGTGCGGCCGGTGCCATGAGCGAACGCTGCCGCCATCAACGCGCCGAGCGAGTGGCCGACGAGCACGCAGCGCTCGATCTGCAGCGCGGCCAGCAACTCGCCAAGGCGTTCTGCGTAGTCGCTTGCGAGCGGTG
>JANXWV010000149.1 GCA_025350965.1 Rhizobacter sp. | reverse complement strand
AGCAGCGCCATCGCAGCCCACGCCGCCGGCATGAACATGGCGGTCACGTCGAACGTGGCCAGCAGCTCGCCGGTCA
This sequence comes from Rhizobacter sp., assembly GCA_025350965.1. Classification (GTDB taxonomy): domain Bacteria; phylum Pseudomonadota; class Gammaproteobacteria; order Burkholderiales; family Burkholderiaceae_C; genus LMDS01. Next base: position 16,969 of record JANXWV010000149.1, on the reverse strand, counting down.
CACAGAACTACAGCACCGCCACGGCGGCCGACCTGGCCACCACGCAGACCCTCAGCACCACCGTCACGTCGTACGGCTCGTTCGCCTACGGCTGGGCCGAAGGCGGCGCGGGCGTGATCCGCATGGACGGTACGGTTCACGTGGTGGCCGCCGTCGGCTACGTGCCGCAAGGCTACTTCCTGCAGGAAGCTCAGCAAAACAGCGGGGTCGGCATCACCGACCAGATCCACGTCAACTCCACCACCCTCGCCGCCGGCACACCGGTGGACCTGACGGTCACGCTGTCGTTCGCGCAGATCGTGGCCTTGTCGGAGCCAACGTCGCTGTACCTCGCCGGTGGCTACTTCGCGACCTACGCAGCCAACGCCGGCAACGGGACCAGCGTGTACCTCACCGCCAACGGCCAGGACAACGTGAACGCCACCGGCAGCAGCGCCGTCCTGCACACCTTCGTCGGCCAGTACATCAACCTGGCCGAGTCAATGTCCGGCGGCGTGCGCGCAACCTACATCGACGGCGTGGTGCGGACCGGCCATGCCGACGCCTCGCACTCGGCACACTTCTACGTGGACAGCCTGACCAGCGACGTCACCCTCAGCGCCGACAGTGGCCACGACTACATGAGCAGCGTGTCGTCGGTGCCCGAGCCTTCGTCGGCCGCGTTGCTGCTTGCGGGTGTCGGGCTGATCGGCTGGGTCGCGCGCCGGCGCGATCAAACGCCACGGATCTGACCCTGCAGCGCCTCGGCCTCGGCGCCGGGCGCAACCTGCAGCTCACGCGCCAGAACATCGCGCAGGCGCCGGTACACGAGCAGCGCCTGCGCCGTGGCACCGCGTGCAATGTGGCAACGCAGCAGGCCGCAGAACATCGGCTCGGCCAGCGGGTCGTGGGTCAGGCCTTGCTCGTACACATCGACGGCCTCGGCCCATTGGCTGCGTGACTCCAGCCACGCGCCGGTGTCCAGCACGGCGCGCCGCCAGCGTGAGGCGAGGCGTTCACGCGGCGCAACGGCCCACGGCGGCAGCGTGTCGCTGCCGAGCAGCGGCCCGGCATAGGCGCCGTCCGGACCGAGCACGCGCGTGGCCAACGCCACCACGGCCGGCGCCTCGGTGTGCTCGCGCAGCAGCGTGCGCAGGCGCTCGGCCAGCGCGTCGAAGGCCAGCGCGTCGCACCACACCAGGCGGCGGTTGAGCTGCAGCCTGCCGTCACTGATGAGCACCGCGCCGTCCACGTCGAGCAGCTTGCGCAGGCGCGACAAGGTCATCTCGAACGCGGCGCGCGGCGCCTTGGCATCGACATCGGGCCAGAGCTGATCGATGAGCGCGTCGACGCTCGCATCGCCACCGGCCGCGACCAGCGCCTTCAGCAAGTCGAGCGGCCGCTTCTGCGCCTTGCCTTCGAAGCGCAGCACCTCGTCGTCACGCTCCAGCGCAAAGCCACCGAGCGCGCGGATGCGCAGGCGCCACGGCCACGCCGGGTCGCACTCGTCGGGCGCGGCCACGGCGCGCATGCGGATCGCCTTGACGACGAACTCTCGCTCGATGTCGCGCGCCAGCGCGGCCGCGAACAGCCGTGCAGCCAGGGCCGGCAGCGTGAAGAAAAACGCGTACATCTTGATCTCGCGCGCTGCAGCCAGCGCTTCGCGCAGCATCGCATCGGCCTCGGGCGCGCCCTGCCGCAGCGCGCGGGCCGCACGCGCACCGGCGATCAGGCACACCACTGTCGTGAGCTGGCCGCCGCTCTGGCGCGTGCCGATGTCTTGCAGGATCTCGATGGCGCGCGATTCGTCGTGCAGCAGGATGTGCGCATGCGCCAGCACACTCTTCGCCAGGTCGTGCTCGCGCAGCGGCAGTTCGCTCTCGGCATAGATGCGCAGCGCCGTGGCACACAGTTCCTGCGCGGGCTGCGGGGTGTTGCGCATCAGGTGAAAGCGGGCCTCGAAGGTGTAGCCGTGACCACGCCACACGGCGTGGACGTCGGGCGACAAGGCGTGCAGGCGCTCGATCAGTTTGGCGGCGGGGCCGAGTTGGTCGCGCCGCAGGTGGTCGAGCAGGTCTTCGGCGGTCATTGCGTAGTCGAGGTCCACGACGCCCGCACCCGCGCCTGCGCCTCGCGCCACCGCCCACGCGCGCTCGCGGGCCGTGGCGGCGGCCGCCATGTCGCCCCAGGTGGCGTAGGTGGTGGCCAGGCGCCACCACCACGCGCCGACCCAGTAGGCGCTGGCGGCCGGGTCCTGCACGACCGGGTGCAGCAGGCTCGACACCGCGTTGAAGTGCTCGCGGTTTTCGTTCAACGCATAGTGGTCGAGCAGCACACGGCCGCACACGAGCCGCTCGTTGAGCGACACGGCCAGGTCCCTGCGCAAGCCGTCGAAGGCCGCCTTCGCATGGGCGGCAACCCACGGGTCGGCGAACGATACGCGCGAGTCGAGCGCGGGGATGCAGGTGTGCGCCACATCGATTCGCAACTGCAGCGCCGCCGGCAGCTCGGCGGGCAGGTGGAGCGCTGCGAAGCGCTTCAGCCAAAGCGCGAGGCCGCGGAAGTCGGCATGCCGGCTGGCAATGGCAATGAGCGCCGACGCGGCAACAAAGGCGCAGCCGGGCTCGTCGCCGCGCGACGCAAGGTCGGTGAAGACCCGCTCGCGCTCGTGGCGCGCGGGCGCGTCGTCCAGCGTCAGGTCCGCCACGTTCGACACGCCTGCCCCGACCGGCGCCGACATGTCGCCGGCCGCGTCTTCGTTCGGTTTGGTGCGGGAGCTGCGTGCCATGGCCGCGAAGCCTATCAGGCACGGCTTCCCGGTAAACAGCGGAGCCCTGCGACCCAGCGGCGAGCCGTCCCCAGGCTTGCGTGCCTTCGTTCCCTCCTGGAGCCGAGGGTTGACTTTGAGAATGCCACTGCTCACTCAGAAGGCGGGTATCCGGCAGTGCCGTCGCGGGCTCTTTTGTTGCCATTGACGACGAACGGTCGCCCTCGTCGAACCGGCGGCGCGCGAGCGAATGCGGCGCGTGAGTTCCTTCCACCCGCATTCACGGGGGGGATCCCAGAATTTGATCGCGCTCAAAGCAAGCGCCCTCGGTGCCGCCGGCACCGCCTGCGAAACCTTCCACGTTGGGATGCCCATGAAACACCTTCCCCTGAACGCGACGCTGTCTGCGCTCGCCCTCGCCGTCGCCGCCCTGGTGGCTTGCGGCGGCGGCGGTGGCACCACCGCCACGGAACCGAGCGCCGGCATCTCGGCTGTGCGCGTGTCCACCTACCTCACTGACAACCTGGCGACCGACTATTCACAGGTCTGGGTCGGTGTGCTGAAGATCACCGCAGTCGATGCCAAGACCAGCGCGGAGACCACGCTGTTCAGCAGCACCACACCCAACGTGTTCAACCTCGCGTCGCTCGCGTCGGTCGGGCAACTGGTCTCGAGCCTGTCGATCGGGGCCGGCGCGTACAGCCACGTCAAGGTGACGCTCGACGACAAAGTGCAGCTCGTTTCGCTCGACGGCAAGACCACGACCAACGCGACGCTCAAGGGCAACGGCGAACCCACCGTCGTACCGGTGCAGGTGGACTTCGACACCAGCACATCGACGCAGCTCGTGCTCGACTTCAACCTCGCCAAGTTCACGCTCGACGGGGCGACCGGGCGCATCGTGCCGATGATCGAGCGGCGCGCCGACATCGCAGCGAAGCCGTTCATGCGCGAGCAGGCCGAGCTGCGCGGCGCAGTGGCGAGCTTGGCGGCCGACGGCTTCGTGATGAACGACCGACGCCTCGGCGACGGTGTTGTCGTGAAGCTTGCCACCGACGCGGTGATCCTCGACGAGGCGAGCCACAAGGTGCTGGCGCTCACCGACTTGAAAGCCGGTGCGTTGGTCGAAGCCAAGGGCCTCGTCACCCCGCCGGCCAAGACCGGCGACCCGTTCACCGTGACCGCCGCCGTGGTGCGTGTGGTCGACTCGGCAGCCGACGTGCGGCCCGATGCGCCGAAGTTCGCAGGCGGCGAGGGCAAGGTCACCGCGATTGCTGGCAGTGTGATCAACGTGGCGCTCGCCGAGGCCAACTTCCTGCCCGGACTGAAGGGCAACAGCGTGCAGGTGAACACGGCCGGCGCGGTGTACACGCACGGCGCCGCCGCTGACCTGGCCATCGGCACGGCGGTGGGCTTTCGCGGCCAGCTCGCCACCGACGGAAGCATTGCCGCGCTGTTCGTCGATGTCGAGGGCGCGCCGTCGAAGAACGACCGCGACACCCACCCCAACCTGCGCTTCGCCGACCTGCAAGCCACAGTCGTCAGCCTGGCCGGCAGTGTGCTCACCATCGATGCCAACCCACGAGAAGGCAACGCGAACTCGAACTCGCGCAGCTACACCGTCGACATCGCGAAGACGGGCTACAAGAACTGGGGCGCTCAGTGCCTCACAGCGGGCCAGAAGATCGACGTGAAAGGCGCGCTCGCCGGCAACGCGATGACGGCGCTGCTGATCGAGATCGTCGGCCCGTGCCTGAGCGCGGCGCCGTCGGTGACGCCCCTGCCCCCGGCGCCGCCGGCATCGGCAGCGTCGGGCCCGAAGTAGCCGCTGCGACAGCGCGGGTCAGAACCGCGTGCGCAGGCCGAGCGCGAGCTCGGTCTGGCTCGTGAAGCCGTTCGTCGCGCCGACCTTGTAGCCGTCCTTCAGCTTCAGGTAGTCGGCGGCGATGTAGACCTCGGTGATCTTGTCGAAGTGATAGAAGACCGAGCCGTACAAAGTCGCGCGGCTGCCGGTGGCCGTGGCCTTGGCGGTGCTCGCGTTGGCGAAGGCATTTAGCACGTTGCCGCCGCCGTTCACCGCGGCGTTGTCGGCCTTCATGTTCTGGTAACCGAGCTCGTAGTCGATCTTGCCGGCCGGTGCAAACTTGACCGAGGCGGTGTAGGCCGTGTCCGTGCGGTCGCCCAAAGCGCCCTGCTCGGCGTTGTAGCGGAACACGCCGGCGTTGAGCCGCACTGTGCCGAACGTGTAGTTGCCGCCGACCGAGTATGAGCGGTCGGCCAGGCCCGCCACCTTGGCTGCCGTGGCGAAGCCGGCCACGTTGAACGCGCCGCCCGCATAGGCGAGCGCGATTGTCTCGGACGAGCCGTTTGAAAAGTCGCCCGGGATGCCGCCGAACTGATACGACGCACCCGCGAAAAGGCCGTTGTCGAACTTCTTTTTCCAGACCACGCCGTTGTTCAGGCGCGTGCCGGTGGCACTGCCGGCGTAGAAGATCAGCTGCTTGAAGTTGTTGTTGTTCGTGTACCCGCCTTCTTCGGTCGATGGCGCGGCCGGACCGTACGGGTCGCCGTAGATCGCAGACGCGATCGGGTCGCGGCCGATCGCGTTCTGGCGGCCGAGCGTCAGCTTGCCGAAGCCCGGGCTTTCGACGCCGACCCATGCGTCGCGGTTGAAGGTCGTGCCGGGCGTGTCGTCGCTGCCGGTCTGGCTCTCGTATTCGGCCTCGAGGCGGACGATCACGTCCATGCCGCTTTCACCCAACGTGCGCCGGCCGGTGATGCCCCAGCGGTTGCCGCTGAACCAGGCGACGCGTGGCGAGTTGAAGCTGTCGCCGTTCGCGTTCGCGTGGTTGGTGTGCGCATACGACACGTCGATCAGTCCGTACAGCGACACGCTGCCGCTCGCGGCGGTGTAGGTCAGGCCCTGGCCCTGCTTGAAGCTCACGCCGGTCTGGGAGCTGCCCTCCGGACCGGGGGGCGGCGGCGCACTCACGCTCGCGGCCTGCTGCTGTTGCACGCCGTTGAGCTTCTGTTCGAGGGCGTCGAGGCGCTGACGCTGCGCTTCAGCAGCTTGCTTCTGCGCCGCGATCTCGGCCTTCAGGTCGGCGATCTCATCGGCGAACACCGGTGGGCACACGGCCAGGGCGGCGAGCACGGTGGCTCGCAGGGCGAAGTGTTTCATGGGGATGTCTCCAGTTGATGGGCGCACCAATGCGCCCGTTGTGGCGCCCGTTGTCGAGGCCGGGTGCAGGCTAGAAGCGCGAAGCCTTCAGTCCGCTTTCAGCGCCGGCCGGCGCGGGAAACTCCGTATCGAAACTGATGCGCCGAGCCGACAATGCGCGGCGTGCCGGGCCTTGCATCGCACTTGGTCAGCGGCACCGCGGCACACGAGGAGGAGCATGCAGGGCGGTACGAGCAGATCAAGGTGGGCTTGCGCGGCCAGGCTGATGGCGGCGGTGGCGAGCCTCGCACTCGCGTGGCCGCAACCGGCGGCGGCGGAGCGCATCCGCATCATGGTGGGCGGCATCGAGAAGCAGATCTACCTGCCGGCCACGCTGGCCGAGCGGCTGGGCTACTTCAAGGAACAGGGTCTCGATGTGGGGCTTCTCACCGAGCCCTCCGGCGTGAACGCCGAAGACGAGTTGCTGGCCGGCTCGGTGCAAGGCGTGGTCGGCTTCTACGACCACACGATCGACCTGCAGGCCAAGGGCAAGCTGGTGCAGTCGGTGGTGCAGTTCGGCCAGGCGCCAGGCGAGGTTGAGCTTGTCGCGACCCGGCTCGCCGGTGAGTTGCGCTCGCCGGCCGACTTCAAGGGCCGCACGCTGGGCATCACCGGCTTCGGCTCGTCAACGCACTTCCTCACACAGTACCTGGCGATGACGCACGGCGTGAAGGCCGCCGACATGACGCTGCGTGCCGTCGGCTCGGGCGCGACGTTCGCTGCCGCGCTGCGCCAAGGCCAGATCGACGCCGGCATGACGACCGAGCCGACCGTGTCGCAACTGCTGGCCAGCGGCGAGGCGCGCGTGCTGGTCGACCTGCGCACGCCGGCCAGCGCCGAGAAGCTGCTCGGCGGTGTGTACCCGGCGGCCTGCCTTTACCTGACGACGGCGTGGGTCAACACGCACCGCGCCGAGGTGCAGAAGCTCGTCAACGCCCTGGTCAAGACGATGCGCTACATCGGCAGCCACAGCGCCGAAGACATCGCCGCGCAGATGCCAGCGGCGTTCCTCGTCGGCGGCCGCGCGCAATACGTGCAGGCGCTGCAGCGCGACAAGGCCATGTTCACGCCCGACGGCCGCATGCCCGACGGCGGCCCGCAAACCGTGCTCAAGGTGATGAGCCTGGTGGCGCGCGGCGTGCGCGGCAAGACCATCGACCTGTCGAAGACGTTCAGCAGCGAGTTCGTTGCGGCCGCCCCCTGAACGCACCTGAACCCCACGCCATGCGACTCCTTCTCGTTGAAGACAACCGCACGCTGGCCGACTGGTTGCAGCGCACGCTGCGCAAGGAGAACTACACCGTCGACTGGCTCGACAACGGTGCCGACGCCGACTACGCGCTGCGTCATGAAACCTACGACCTCGTGCTGCTCGACCTGGCGTTGCCGCAGCTCGCCGGGCAAGACGTGCTGCGCCGCCTGCGTGCGCGCGGCAACGCCACGCCGGTGCTCGTGCTCACGGCCAACAACTCGATCGGCAGCCGCGTCAGCGAGCTCGACCAGGGCGCCGACGACTACGTGGCCAAACCCTTCGAGGTGGAAGAGCTGGAGGCGCGCATCCGCGTGCTGCTGCGGCGCTCTTCGAACGTCGCGAACCCGCTCATTCAATGCGGCGAGCTGCGCTTCGACAGCAACGCGCGCGAGTTCTATGTTGACGGCCAGCCGCTCGCGCTCACGCCGCGCGAGCGTGCAGTGCTCGAAGTGCTGGCGATGAAGCTCGGCCACACGGTGTCGAAGCCCGCGCTGGCGCAGAGCCTGTACTCGTTCGATGCGAGCGTGTCCCACGATGCGATCGAGATCTACGTGCACCGCCTGCGCAAGAAGCTCGAGCACAGCGGCGCCACCATCGTGACCTTGCGTGGCCTGGGTTACCTGCTGCGCCCGGTGCACCATGACGCATAGCCTGCGCGCGCGGCTGCTCGCGTGGGTGCTGCTGCCGCTGGCCGCGGCCGTGGCGGTTGACGCCGCCATCACCTACCGCAACGCGAGCGACACCGCCTCGGTCGTGCAGGACCGCATGCTGCTCGGCGCGGCGCGCATCATCGCCGAGCAGGTGCGCTTCGAGGAAGGTGCGTTCCAGGGGCACGTCCCGCCGTCGGCGCTCGAACTTTTCCAGTCGGGCGACAAGGACCGCGTGTACTACCGCGTGACCACCGAGTCGGGCCAGCAGCTCTCGGGCTACGACGAGCTGAGCCTGCCCGGCGTGGCGCTGCAGCACGAGCAGCCGTACTTCTTCGACACTTCGGTGCGCGCGCTGCCGGTGCGTGCGGTGGCGTTCCTGCAGCCGGTGGTCGGCGGGCCGGGCGCACAGCCGGTGCTGGTCGAGATCGGCCAGACGCTGCGCGGCCATGATGCGATGGCGCTCGCGCTGTGGCGCCACGCGGTGAGCCAACAGGTGCTGATCCTGCTGCTTGCGGCGGTGTTCGTGCTGTTCGGCCTGCACCGCGGCTTGAAGCCCTTGCTGAGCCTGCGCGACATGATGCTCGCCCGTTCGCTCCACGCCGTGCAGCCACTCGAGGTGAAGGCCGTTCCGCAGGAGCTGGTGCCGCTCGTCGACGCCGTCAACGAGTATGCGCGGCGGCTCGGCCAATACACCAGCGCGCAGCGCGTGTTTATTCAAGACGCGGCGCACCAGCTGCGCACACCGTTCACGCTGCTCAACACGCAGATCAGCTACGCGGTGCGCAGCACCGAGGCGGCGGGCCGGGCAGAGTCGCTGCGGGCCATCCGCCGCACGGTGCAGCAGGCGGTGCGCCTCGTCAACCAGTTGCTGACGCTGTCGTCGGCCGAGGCCGATGTGCCGATGGCCGAGCGCCACGTGGCGCTCGGGCTGGACGCCGTCGTGCAAGGCGTGCTCGAAGACCTGGCAGCGCAGGCGCAGGCTCACCACATCGATCTCGGCTTCGAGCTGACCGGCGCGGCGCCGAACGTGCAGGCCCACCCGATCGCGCTGCGCGAGATTGTGCTGAACCTGGTGGACAACGCCATCCGCTACACGCCGGCCGGCGGCGTGGTGACGACACGCATTGCGGTGTCTGCGACAGACGCGGTGACGCTCACCGTCGAAGACAACGGCCCAGGCATCCCGCCCGAGCTGCGCGAGCGCGTGTTCGAGCGCTTCTACCGCCTCGGCGACGGCGACTCGCGCGGCTGTGGCCTGGGCCTGCCGATCGTGCGCGAGTTCGCGTCGCGCATGGGCGCCACGGTGCAGTTGGCGACGGCCACCAGCGGTCGGGGCCTGGCCGTCACCGTGTCGTTCGCGCCGCTCGCGGCGGCCGCGCACACGGCCTAGGGCTGGCAACCGCAGCTCGAAGTTGAAAAATCGAAAGCTCGCCTTTGGCGCGCCCGAGGAGATACCTCATGGAACTTCAGCTTTCGGCTTCATACCGCCCCGTCAGGCAAGGCTTGACGGCCGCCATCGTCGCCCTGTCCGCCTCGACTGCGGGCGTTGGTGCCAGCGCCGCGCTGACGCTCAACGCCGCCGGCATTGCCGATGGCCTTTCGGTCTGCTCTTTCTACAGCGACCCCGGGCCAACTACAGCCTGCTCGGCGCGGTGAGCCCACCGGCATCGCGACCGCCGGCGGCAAGGTCTATGTCGGCCTGCTCCATGGCAAGTACTACTCGGTCGACCCGACCACGCTGGCCTTGACGGCCGTGGCCTTCAACTCGCCGGTGAACGCCTTCTACGGCCTGTGGGGCAACGAGACCAACGGGCACCTGATCGCAGGCACGGCCAAGGCCTGCTCGACCTCAATCCGCTGACCGGTAGCGTCACGCTGGTGGGCAACCCGGGCGGCAACTCCGACGGCGTCACCGTTTCGCCCGACGGCACGGGCGTGATCGCCGGCGGCGTGTTCGATGGCGACATCATCGTCAACAGCAACAACGGCACAGTGGGCCTGATCAACCACCTCACCGGCGTCGAAACCGTCATCGCCACCGGCGGCGCGCGCGGGGACCTGGTCTCCCCCGACACCAGCAACGGGACGCTGTTGCTGTCCACCACCGACACGATGTACCGGCTCAGCTGCGGGCCGAACTGCTCGATCGGCTCGGTCGGCAACGTTTCCGAGCCGGCCACGGTGGGCCTGATGACGCTCGGCTTGGCGGGTGTGTTCGTGCAGCGCCGCCGCCGCCGGCGCGCTGCCGCCAACCCGCTTCAGGGCGCTTGCAGCTCGCCGCGCCGGGGCATGTCGGCCCCGCGCCGGGAACAGGTGATGGCTGCGGCGCGCGCCGCGAACGCCAGTGCGTCTCGCAGTTGCGCAGCGGTCAGCGCGCCGAGCGCGTCGGCAGTCAATGCGCCGTGCTCGGCCAACCAGGTAAGCAGCGCAGCCTGAAAGGTGTCGCCGGCGCCGACGGTGTCGATCACCGTCACGGGAACAGGCGGCGTGCTGGCTTCGGCGTGCGCCGTCCAGGCCACCGCGCCTTCGGCGCCGCGCGTCACCACCACGGCCTTCACGCCCTGCGCCAAGGCAATCCGCGCGAAGTGCTCCGGGCTCACGCCCGGCTGCAGCAGGCCCAGGTCTTCGTCGCTGATCTTCAGCAGGTGCGTGCGCGGCAGCATCCAGCTCAGTTGGTCGCGCCAGCGCTGCAAGTCGGGCTCGACGTTCAGGCGAATGTTCGGGTCGAAGGCAATGAGGGCGTGGCCACGCTCGCGCTCGACCAGCGCACGCAGGGTTGACGCAATCGGCTCGACCACCGTGGCGTACGAGCCCACGTTGATCGCCGTGATCACACCCACGCCGCCCGGCACACTGGCCAGCGCGGCGAGCGGCAGCTGGCGGTCGGCCCCACGCTCGCCATAGAACGCATAAGACGGCACGCCGGCCGCGTCGAGCCCGACCACGCTGAGCGTGGCGGGGGCGTCGGTGCGCAGCACGGCGTCGGTGTTCACGCCCTCGATGCGCAAGGCGTGCATCAGGCGCTCGCCCATGAAGCCGGTGGATACCGCGCTGAAGAAACCCACCGGCTGCCCGAGCCGCGCCAGGCCCACAGCCAGGTTGAACGGCGAGCCGCCCACACGCGCTTCCAGCGCCATGCCGGTCGGGGTGTCACCGGCCGCAAAGACATCGAGCAGCGCTTCGCCGCAGACGATCAACATGGCTTTCTCCATTGCAACAGCGCGGCCGGGGTGGCACGCTGACGCCGCAAGCTTTGCGCGTTCGGTCAACACGAGCCATCGGGGTTTTCCATTAATACATCAACTTGATTTATTAACTTGGTCTGCGAATAATTGCGCCACACCCGATGCAAACGGTGCAAAGGCGAAACCCGCCCAATCAAACCTCTGGAGACACGCTGATGAACACGAAACTTTCCCTGTCGAGCTTCTCGTTGGCGGTGGTGGCACTGGCCCTGAGCACGGCCGCCGCAGCCGCCGACCAACCGGTGATCGGCCTGATCACGAAGACCGACACCAACCCCTTCTTCGTGAAGATGAAGGAAGGCGCGCAGGCCGCCGCCGCAGCCAAAGGCGCCAAGCTGCTCAGCGCCGCCGGCAAGGCCGATGGCGACAACGCCGGCCAGGTGACTGCCATCGAGAACATGATGGCTGCCGGCGCCAAGACCATCCTGATCACGCCGAGCGACTCGAAGGCCATCGTGCCGGCGATCAAGAAGGCGCAGGCACAAGGCGTGATGTTCATCGCGCTCGACAGCCCCGCCGACCCGGCCGAGGCCACCGACGCGCTGTTCGCCACCGACAACTACAAGGCCGGCCAGCTGATCGGCCAGTACGCCAAGGCGGCCGTCCTGGCCAACTTCGCGGGCAAACCGGCGAAGATCGCCACGCTCGACCTGTTCCCCGGCCACCCGGTGGGTGCACAGCGCCACAACGGCTTCATGTCGGGGTACGGCATGGCGGCGGCCGATGCCAAGAGCAACGAGCTCTCGAAGAGCGCCGAGATCGTCTGCATGGCCGACAGCTTCGGTGACCAAGCCAAGGGCCAGACGGCGATGGAGAACTGCCTGCAGAAGAACCCCGACATCAACGTCATCTACACCATCAACGAGCCGGCCGCAGCCGGTGCCTTCCAGGCGCTGAAGGCAGCGGGCAAGGAAAAGGGGGTTGTCATCGTCTCGGTGGACGGCGGCTGTGCCGGCATCAAGAACGTGAAGGCCGGCGTGATTGCCGCCACCTCGCAACAGTACCCGCTGAAGATGGCCTCGATGGGCGTGGACGCCGGCATCGAGTACGCCAAGGGCGGCAAGAAGGCCAAGGGCTACACCGACACCGGTGTGACGCTGATCACCGACAAGCCGATGAAGGGCGTGGACAGCAAGGACACCAAGGTCGGCACCGATCTTTGCTGGGGCACGAAGTAATCGCCTGCGCCTAAGGCCTGCTGCACGGGGCTCGGCTGCGGCGCATTCGATGCGCCGCAGCCGCCCCTTCAACCGGGAATCACCATGTCCGCCAACGTCTCCAAGCTCCCCCCCATCGCCACCCTCGGCCCGCTGATCGCGCTGCTGCTGGCGGTCGGGTTCTTCGCCACGCAGAGCGACCGCTTCCTGTCGGTGCAAAACTTCTCGCTGATCCTGCAACAGGTGATGGTGGTGGGAACAATTGCCATCGGCCAGACGCTCATCATCCTCACCGCCGGCATCGACCTGAGTTGCGGCATGGTGATGGCGCTGGGCGGCATCGTCATGACCAAGCTCGCGGTGGGCACGGGCATGAATCCCTATCTCGCCATCGCCTGCGGCCTCGTGGCGTGCATGGCGTTCGGCTTGCTGAACGGCCTGCTCGTCACGCGCATCAAGCTGCCGCCTTTCATCGTGACGCTCGGCACCATGAACATCGCGTTCGCGATCACGCAGCTCTACTCGGGTGCGCAGACCATCACCGACCTGCCCGCCGAGATGACCTTCTTCGGCAACACCTTTTCGATCGGCAGCGCCGGGTTCAACTACGGCACGGTGTTCATGATCGCGCTCTATGCCTTCATGTGGTGGGGCCTGCGCGACACGCAGCCCGGCCGCCACGTGTACGCGGTGGGCAACAGCCCCGAAGCCACCCGCCTGACGGGCATCGCAACCGACCGCGTCCTGCTCGGGGTGTATGTGCTCGCGGGCCTGTTCTACGGCATTGCTGCATTGCTGTCGGTGGCCCGCACCGGCGTGGGCGACCCAAACGCCGGGCAGACCGAGAACCTCGACGCGATCACGGCGGTCGTGCTCGGTGGCACGAGCCTGTTCGGCGGGCGCGGCATCATCCTCGGCTCACTGCTCGGCGCCGTGATCGTCGGCGTATTCCGCAACGGCCTCACGTTGATGGGCGTGTCGTCCGTGTACCAGGTGCTGATCACCGGGGTGCTGGTGATTCTCGCGGTAACGACCGACCAACTGTCTCGCAAAGGAGCGCGTTGATGAACACGCACACATTGGTGATGGAGGCGCGCGGCCTCGTCAAGCGCTACGGTCAGGTGGTGGCCCTCGACGGCGCCGACTTCGAACTGCGCGCCGGCGAGATCATGGCCGTGATCGGCGACAACGGCGCCGGCAAGTCGTCGCTCATCAAGGCGCTGTCGGGCGCGACCATCCCCGACGAAGGCGAGATCAAACTCGACGGCACGCCGATCCACTTCAAGAGCCCCGCCGATGCGCGCCGCGAAGGCATCGAGACGGTCTATCAAGACCTCGCGGTGGCTCCGGCCATGACGATCGCCGAGAACCTGTTCCTCGGCCGCGAGATCATCAAGGGCGGCTTCCTCGGCAGGCTGCTGCGCATCATCGACAAGAAGGAAATGCTGCAGCAAAGCGTGGCGCGCATGAACGACCTGAAGGTCGGCATCCGCTCGATGACGCAGGCGGTTGAAACACTCTCGGGCGGGCAGCGCCAGTGCGTTGCGGTGTCGCGCGCGGCAGCGTTCGCGCAGCACGTGGTGATCCTCGACGAACCGACTGCCGCGCTCGGGGTGAAGGAAGGCAACATGGTGCTCGAACTGATCCGCCGCGTGCGCGACAAGGGCCTGCCGGTGATCCTGATCAGCCACAACATGCCGCACGTGTTCGAGATTGCGGACCGCATCCACATCGCCCGCCTGGGCAAACGCGCCTGCATCGTCAACCCGAAAAAGATCACCATGAGCGACACCGTGGCGGTGATGACCGGCGCCAAGCGTGCCGACGAGTTGCCCGCCGACTGCCTGGCCTGATGCTCAAGAACATCGACCCGCTGCTCACGCCCGACCTGTTGAAGGTGCTGTGCGAGATGGGCCATGGCGACGAGATCGTGCTCGCCGATGCCAACTTCACCGCCCACTCTCTCGCGGCGAGCAAGCCGGTGCTGCGCCTCGCCGGCGCGGGCATGCGCGAGGCGTGCGCGGCCGTGCTCTCGGTGCTGCCGCTCGACGCGATGGTGGCGCAGCCCGTGGCCTACATGCAGGTCGGCGATGCGGCCGCGGGCTACCGCAGCGCGCTGCAGCGCGAGGTGATCGACGACCTGGTGCGGCGCGCCGACGCGCAGTCATGTCAGTGCGAAGCCACCGAGCGCTTCGCGTTCTACGAGCGCGTGCGCGGCGCCTTCGCCATCGTGCAGACCGGTGAGCGGCAAGCGTGGGCCAACTTCATCTTCAAGAAAGGCGTGATCGCCGACGCGCTGCGGCCATGAATGCCGCAACCGCAGCCAGCACCGAACAGCGCCTGAAGCCGCGCGGCTCCAACCATGTCGGCATGCGCCAGTTCAACGAGCGCGTGGTGCTGCAGGCGATCCGCCTGAGCGGCAGCCTGGCCAAGGCCGACATCGCGCGGCTCACCAAGCTCACGCCGCAAACGGTGCAGATCATCATCGCGCGGCTCGAAGCCGATGGCCTCGTCACCAAGCTCGCGCCGGTGCGCGGCAAGGTTGGCCAGCCTTCGGTGCCGATGGCCCTGAACCCCGACGGCGCGTTCTCCATCGGCATCAAGATCGGCCGGCGCAGCCTCGACATGCTGCTGCTCGACTTCACCGGGCAGGTGCGCGAACGGCTGTCGCTGGCCTATGCGTTCCCCGACCCCGCGACCCTGTTCCCCGAGATCGAAACCCGCCTGCGCCAACTCGAGCAAAGCCTGCCGCCGAAGCTTCGCAGCCGGCTGCACGGCGTGGGCATGGCCGCACCGCTGTCGCTCGAAGGCTGGCCCAGCGTGCTGGGCATCGACCCGCAACTCGCCGCGCGCTGGGCCGGCATCGACCTGCGCGAGCGCGTGGTCGCGATGACCGACCTGCCGGTCGAGTTCGTCAAAGACACGGCCGCCGCCTGCGTGGCCGAACTGGTGGCCGGCCGGGGCCGGAGCCTGCGCAGCTTTCTCTATGTGTTCGTCGACACCTTCATCGGCGGCGGCCTGGTGATCGACAGCCACCTGCGCGCGGGCCTGAACGGCAACGCCGGCGCGGTCGGCTCGCTGCCGCTCGGCCTGGCGAGCGTCGGGCGAACCGGGCGCAGCGGGGTGCCCGAGCAACTGCTCAGCCAGGCCTCGCTCGTGAGCCTGGAGGCGAGCTTCACCGCCCACGGGCTCGACCCGACAGCCGCCGTCGACGCGCGCGCACTGCAAAAGCCTTGGGCCACGCACACCGACAAGTGGTTGCGCACGGCCGCTCCAGCGGTGGCCTTCGCGGCCAACAGCGCGGCCTGTTTGCTCGACCTCGACGGCATCATCATCGACGGCTCGTTCAGCCGCGAGCTGCTGCACGAGGTCATCAAGGCGGTGAACGCATCGCTCGACCTGTACGACTGGGAAGGCGTGGCTCGCCCGCAGTTGCTGGAAGGCACGATCGGCTCGGACGCGCGCGCCATGGGCGGCGCGCTGCTGCCGCTGTATGCGAACTTCGCACCCGATCGCGACCTGTTCCTGAAGCTCGGCGCCTAGTCCACTGAATCCGAAGAATCGAATGTGATGCGCCGGGTCGGATCAGCGAATGTCCACTTCAACGGTTTCGGGTCTTTGTTGTGCTGACAGATGCATCGAATGAGCTTCTTGTCGAGGTCAATGCTCTGCACCGGCTCGCGGGCCAAGTGCCATGCCGGTGGAGGTCCGCTCGCGCGAAGGGTCAGGCAGCGCTGGGCCACTTGATGTCGACCTTGCG
This sequence comes from Rhizobacter sp., assembly GCA_025350965.1. GTDB lineage: Bacteria > Pseudomonadota > Gammaproteobacteria > Burkholderiales > Burkholderiaceae_C > LMDS01. The sequence goes on along the minus strand of JANXWV010000149.1, from coordinate 939 downwards.
ATTCTGTGCAAGGCAATCTCTCAGGTAGAGATTGATAAGGCTCTGGTATGGCACGCCCGCCTCTGTTGCCATGCCCTTGAAGTACTGAACTACGTCTTCGGAAAGGCGCATGGTCACTGACTTCTTGAGCTTGGACGCGTAAGGGTTCCGACGCGACTTCATCTTCGACAGATCGTATTCTGCTTTCATGTCATTCACCTCGATAGTACTGAGACTCCGTCGCCGTTGCCTTGCGGGCTGAGATGATCCTAACGACGTTCCCGTCTTCTCTCTCGCAGTGGCACACCAAGAGAAGCCTTGCATCTGAGCTCATACCCAACAAGAGGAAGCGCTCCTCGCTGAAGGAGTGTTCTTCGTCGAAGAACTGCACCGCGAAGTCGTCGTAGAAGACCGTCTTGGCAATCTCAAACGAGACTTTGTGCTTCTTGGCGTTCGACGCCGCCTTGACAGGGTCCCACTCGAATCTCATGCGTACATTATATGGATGACGAGGCGGCAGTCCCGCGCGGGGGTTTCTGCGCTGCCTAACGTTTGACCTAAGCGGCTGGCCGTAGGCCAGCCCGCTTGAAGGAAGGGTTAGGCCTCACCCGACTATATGTCGCGTGGCTTGAATTCGTCTGGGTCATAGACACCTTTTCGAAGTCTCTCGCGACGTTGTTCTTCCGCGCGTAGACCATCATCAATGACGCACAGCAAAGCGATGGCATCACCGTCGAGGGTATCGAAGAAGCTATTTGGGTCCGAGTATTCGGTTGCAACCGAGTTGAGTACGTCGGAGAGGGCAGACAGCGCCTGATCTACGCATTGCCTTGACGCGAATTCAAGAGGTCGGGCGGTGTCCGAAACCTTTAGATCAAGATCGCTGTGCGCGATGTGGCGATTCCTCCAGTCTCGAGCGAAGGCGCAACTTGCGAGAGCTGCCTCAACCTTCGTTTCGAC
>JANXWV010000062.1 GCA_025350965.1 Rhizobacter sp. | reverse complement strand
CCGTCGCGAGGGCGCTGGCATGGGCGCTGCTGGCCGTTGCGAGCATCGCAGCGCAAGCCGCCACCTACACCTTCCGCAGCGACAGCTTCGCGTGGGAGACGGCTGCCAACGTCGTCGTGTGGGACCGCACCTGCACCAGCTACCCGGGTGACGACGACAAGGCCGTCGTCGCGTTCACCGGCGGCTTCACGTTCAACTTCGCCGGCACGGCCTACGGCTCGGTGCGCATCCTCTCGAACGGGCTGCTGCAGTTCGGTGCGGACACCGGCTTCTTCCGCGACTACGGCAACACCACGTTGCCGGCCGGCAATGCCACGGCACAGGCAGGCTGCACGGCCAGCGCCACCGCGAACGTGGTGGCGGCGTACTGGACCGACCTCGACCCGAGCCGCACCGGCAGCGGCAACGTGACCTGGGAGCAGAAGGGGTCGGCTCCCAACCGCTATGTGGCGGTGTCGTGGAACAGCGTCTACCAGTACGGCGTGTCCACGCCTTACGCGTTCCAGGTGATCCTGTTCGAGAACGGCGAGTTCAAATACCAGTACGGCAACAGCAACGCGACCGGCTCGGCCGCCACCATCGGCGTACAGGTCAGCAGCAGCGACTACACGCTGTACTCGTACAACAGCGGCTACAACGCCAACGGCTCGGCAGTGCGCTGGTTCATACCGTCAGGCGCCCCGGCTCGTGTGGCCGAATACAGGCTCGACGAGTACAGCTACACCGGCAGTGTCGGCGAAGTCACCGACAGCTCCGGCAACGGCCACAACGGTGTGCGCGTGGGCAGCGTCACCACCGTGCCCACCGGTCAGGTGTGCCGCGCGCTCGACATTCCCGCCAATACCAGCGCCGGCACCATCGCGGCAGTCGACACCGCGCTCGATGTGCACACCGGCATCGGCAACACCGGCACCGTGAGCTTCTGGGTGCGCAGCAACGTGGCGTGGAGCAGTGCCACGCCGGCCATGCTGTTCGACGCCACGACCGTGGCCACGCGCCCGTTCTACCTGATGCGCTCTGCCGGCGGTTCGCTGCGCTTCGCGCTGGCCGACACGGCCGGCACTGCGCTGGTGGCAACCGGGCCGGCACTGACCTTTGCGGCAGGCGCCTGGGTGCACGTGGCTGCGACGTGGCGCGTGGCCGTCGGCGCGAGCCAGACCACGCTGCGTTTGTACGTGAACGGCGTGCAGGTGGCGGTGGCCATCGGCACGACCAGCGGCAACCTCGACTCCAGCCTGGCGTCGCTTTTCATCGGGGACAACCGCAGCGCCGCCACGCCCAGCGGCGCGACCGGCAACTCGGCCAACGGGCAGCTCGACGAAGTTCGCATCTACAACTTCGAACTCAGTGCCGCCGAGATCGCACTCGACCTGGTGCAGACGCACACCTGCGCACCGCCCTTGCACCATGTCGAGCTGCGCCACAGCACCGGCGCCGGCCTGACCTGCACGCCGTCCACACTGACACTCCTGGCCTGTCAGGACGCGGCCTGCGCAACGCCCTACACCGGCGGCGTGACCGGCACGCTCACCGCCACCGGCACGGGCATGGTGGTGAACTGGCCGGCCGGCGCGGCCTTCAACATCCCTTCGGGCAGCCCCTCTGTGACGTGGGACATGCAGCAGACAACCGTCGGCACCACGGTGCTCGGCACGGCGGGTCTGGCGCCGTCGGCAAGCAACAGCGGCACCTGCAACTTCGGCAGCCCGTCGTGCACCTTCACGGCGGCCGACAGCGGCCTGCTCTTCGACGTGCCGAACCACCGCGCCGAGGTGTCGAACAGCGTGAGCGTCACGGCCGTGAAGAAGGCCGACAACTCGGCTGCCTGCGTGCCGGCATTCGCGAGCGTGACCAAGGCCCTCACGTTCAAGTGCGCCTACGTGAACCCGGCCAGCGGCACGCAGGCGGTGCGCGTGGGCGGCGCCGCGCTGAACGCCGGCAACAGCGCCGCCGCCGCCTGCGATGCCGGTGGCCGCGCGGTGAGCCTGGCGTTCGACAGCACCGGCAAGGCCGACACCACGGTGCAGTACGCCGACGTGGGCAGCCTGCAGCTTTCCGCCGCGTACACCGGCAGTGGCAGCGACGCCGGCCTGGTGATGACCGGCGGCGACAACTTCACGGCGGCGCCCTACTTTCTTTCGGTGACGGGCCCGGCTGCGGGCAACCTCACGGCGGGCATCGCGTTCAGCGGGTCGGTGACGGCGAAGAACACGATCGGCAACCCGACGCCCAACTTCGGCCGCGAGTCGCCGGCCGAGTCGGCCACGCTGTCGTGGGTGCGCACCCAGCCGCAAGGCACGGGCGCGGTGAATGGCAGCTTCAGCGGCAACCTCGGCGGCTTCGGCTCGGGCTCTGCGGGGGCCAGCAACCTCACGTGGAGCGAAGTCGGCCGCGGTGAACTGACGGCCTTGTTGACCAGTGGCAGCTACCTCGGCAGCGGCATCAGCGTGGCCGGTGCCAGCAACTACATGAGCACATGCGCCTCTGAAGGGGGCACCTGCGCACTGCCCACGGGCGCAACAGCGGTCGTCTACTACGGCGCCAACGGCTGGTATGCAACACGCTCCGGCGTGAGCGGGTCGATCGGTTGCAACAACAGCGTCTTCGGCGACCCGTTGCCCGGCGTGTCCAAGACTTGCAGCTTCTTCGTCACCACCGGCTCATCGAGCGCGAGCACCGGCAGCGTGGGCCCGTTCGTGCCGCACCACTTCGACGTGGCCGTGGCACCGACCTGCAGCAGCTTCACCTACGCCGGCCAGCCGTTCGGCGCGACCGTCACGGCCCGCAACGCGGCGAACAACACGACCGTGAACTACGACGGCAGCAGCGCCACGAGCCCGACTTTCGCGAAGGCGGTGACGCTGACAGACGCACCGACGCTCGGCCTCGGCAGCTTCGGCAGCACCGGCGCGGTGGCCGCCGCGCTGTTCAGCGCCGGGGTCGCAAGCAGCAGCGCGCCGACCTACACGTTCACGGCCAAGCTCACGGCAGCGCAGAGCCTGCGCGTGCGCGCCACCGATACCGACGCGGTGAGCTCGTCGGGCTTCACCGAAGGCACGACGGCGCTGCGGAGCGGCCGGCTGCGGGTGTCGAACGCGTTCGGCTCCGAGAAGGCAGCGCTGGCTGTTCCGGTGCAGGCGCAGTACTGGAGCGGCAACACCTGGGTGCCGAACAGCGCCGACAGTTGCACCGCCGTGCCCGCCGCCGCCGTGGTGCGCGCGGCCACCCTCGACAACAAGGGCGCCGCCACCAACGCCTGGACGAGCAGCGCATCGGCCATCGTCATCAGCGCCGGCGCGGGCACCTTGACGTTGGCAGCACCTTCACCCAGCAGCACCGGCAGCCTCGACTTCGCACTCAACCTGGGCAGCACCACCACCGACCAGTCGTGCCTGGCCGCGCACCCGGCCAGCGCGGCCGGCGCCTTGCCCTGGCTGCGCTCGCAGAACGGCGCGTGCGCCAGCGGCTGGGCGGCCGACCCGTCGGCACGCGCCACCTTCGGCATTTACGCGCCCGAAACGCGGAAGACCATCCATGTGCGCGAGATCTTCTGAGCGCCGTGCGCCTGCACCGCGCGCAGCGCTCGAACGCGGCTTCACGCTGCCCGAGTTGATCGCGGTGATCATGCTCGTCAGCATTCTCGCCGCCGTGGCGTTGCCGAAGCTGACCGGCGCGTTGAGCTTTCGCGACGACAGCTGGCGCGAGCAGATCGTGGCCGCACTGCACAGCGCACACAAGAGCGCGGTGGCGCACCGCCGGCTCGTTTGCGCCAGCGTCAACGCCGGCAGCGTGACGCTCAGCATGGCCAGCGCCAACCCGGCCACCACCTGCAACACAGCGCTCGCAGGCGTCGACGGCAGCGCCAGCGTGGCGGCAGCGAACGGCGCCGCCGCGACCGCCAGCGTCAGCCCGGCGGGGGTGCTGTACTTCCAGCCCTCGGGGCGCGTCAGCACCGACGGCGCGGGCAGCAACGTGGCAGTGCGCACCATCACCTTGGCCGGGCAGACGAGCATCGTGCTGGTCGGAGAGACAGGCCATGTGGACTAGGCCAGTTCAGCGCCCGTCACCCCCACAGGCTGCCCGCGCCCAGCGCGGCATGACGCTGATCGAGCTGATGATCGCGATCATCGTCATCGGTGTCGGCCTTGCCGGCGTGCTGCTCGCGTTCTCGACCGTGACCCGCGGCTCGGCCGACCCGTTGGTCGCACAGCAGATGATGGCCATCGCCGAAGAGATGCTGGAGGAAATCCAGCTCAAGCCCTACACCCCTGCCGCCAACACCGCGCCGGCCGCGTGCGCGCGCAACACCTACAACGACGTGACCGACTACAACGGCTACGCCACCAGCGGGCAGGTGTGCACGATCGACGGCACGCCCATCGCCGCGCTCAATGGCTACTCGGTGGCAGTGAGCGTGCAGACGACTGCGCTCGTCGGCGTGGCAACTGCCAAACGAATCGTCGTCACCGTGACACGCGGCAGCAGCTCGCTGGTGCTGACCGGCTGGCGCACGGACTACGCCTCATGACCACGCCAACCGGCACACGCTGCCACAGCGCCGGCTTCACCCTCGTCGAGCTGGCAATGGTGATCGTGGTGGGCGGCATCATGGCGGCCACGCTGGTGGTGTTCTTCCGCCCGGCGATGGAGAACTACCTCGCCAGCCGCGCCCGCGCCGACCTGACCGACCAGGCCGACACCGCGCTGCGCCGCATGCTGCGGGACGTGCGCATGGCGGTGCCGAACTCGATCCGCACGCCAGGTGCGAGTTGCTTCGAGCTCGTGCCCAGCAGTGCCGGCGGGCGTGCCCGCACGGCCCCCGACACCGTCAACGACTCGGCGCCGTCGTGCGCACCCAGCAGCACCTGCGCCGCACCGCTCGACAACACGCAGGCCACCACCGCGTTCGACGTGCTCACCCCCATGAGCACCCCGCCCACTGTGGGCGACTTCGTGGTCGTGGGCAACCAGAACCCGGCCGATGTGTATGGCGGCGTGAACCGCGCCTTGATCACCAGCGTCAGCACGGCCTACCCGGCCTTCGGCCGAACGCGCCTGGGCGTGGCGAGCACGCAGTTCCCGCTCGGCTACGACGGCGGGCGCTTCAGCATCGTGCCGGCCGCACAAGGCGCAGTGTTCTACGTGTGCAGCGGCGCCGACGGCACGCTCGACGCCAGCGGCAACGGCAAGGGCACGCTGGCGCGGCTGATGAACTACGGCTTCAACGCCGCATACCCCACGGCCTGCCCGAACGCTGCGAATGGCGACGTGCTGGCCACGCGCGTGCGCTCGTGCACCTTCGTCTACGACCCGAACCAGGGCGCCACGCAGCAGAGCGGTTTCGTGTGGATGCAGATCGAGCTGACGCGCAACGCCGAGTCGGCCACGTTGGCGCTCGGCGCCCACGTGTCAAACGCGCCATGACCGCATCGCGCTCTGTCCCTCGGCGCAGGCGGCAGGCCGGCTTCGGTGCCATCGCGGCCATCGTGGTGCTGGTGGTGCTGGCGTCTCTCGCGGCCGCCGTGGTGCGCTTCGGTGCCGTGGCGCAGACCACCAGCGCGCAAGCCGTTCTGGCCGCCCGCGCACTGCAGGCGGCGCGCGCCGGTACCGAGTGGGGGCTTTACCAGGCCTTCAAGGGCAGCTGGACCACCTGCGCCGGCGCGAGCCAGACGCTCGACCTGACCACCGACACGGGCTTTCGCGTGACGGTCAGTTGCGCGTCGAGCGTGTTCAACGAGGGCGAAACCAGCCCGGGGGTGCCGCGCACGGTGCGCCTGTTCACGATCGACGCGGTCGCGTGCAACGGCGCGAGCACGTGCCCGGACAATACCCGCGCCACGACCCAGGGCTATGTGGAGCGCCGCCGCCAGGTGCAGGCCGCCGACAGCTGAATCGGGGTTGCCGGCGCACGGCGGCAGCTGATGCAGGCCATGCAGCGTGTGTTCCTGCACGGTTGTCGTGCCCTGCCGCCACACCCATGAGGCGCCTGCCCCGCACCTGGGTGGCACACCCCGGATCGCGGGGGTGACACCCCGCCGCGCAGCTTCGACACTGCAGGCCTGTGCTCGGCAAAACCGGGCCCCGTCAACACCGAAACTGCTCAGGGCACGCACCATGAAAACCTCGTTCCACCGCATCGCCGCCGCAACGCTGATCGCATGCACGGCCGTCGCGGCCCATGCCGACAATGTCACCTTCCTCGGCTACGCGAACGGCTCCGCGCCGGTCAACTTCGCCGTCACGGCGCCCGCCACCTCGGGCTCGACCGGGGCCGGCGGCTTCAGCACCCAGCTCAACGGCGGCCCGACGTTCGCGTCGTTCTGCATCGACCTGTACGAGCACCTCAGCTTCAACACGGCGTACACCGACTACACCTCGGTCGCAGCCAACTCGTTCAGCTTCCTGAACCCCAACGCCGCTGCCGACCTGGGCCGGCTGTTCACCGCCTACGGCGCGGTCAGCACCACCAGCGCCACCAACTCGGCTGCATTCCAGACCGCCGTCTGGGAGATCGTCGACGAAACCGCTGCCGGCCCCTACAGCCTGACGAGCGGCAACGCCCAGTTCAGCGGTGATGCCGCTGCCCTCGCCAAAGCTTCGATGTGGCTCGGTTCGCTGGGCACGATGAACACGGTCAACCTGAACGTGCTGCACAGCGACGGCCACCAGGACGTGATCTACGCGACCACGGCCGTGCCGGAACCTGGCAGCTACGCACTGATGGCCGCCGGCCTGGCCGCCATCGGCTTCGTGGCACGCCGCCGCAAGGCCGCCTGAGCCGACCAGAAGCACCCGCTGGGCGTGGGCCCAGCGCCACGACAGGGGCGGCCACGGGCCGCCCTTTTCATTGCTCCGCCAGCCCACCCGCAGCGGCGCGCGCTTCCTCTTGCAGGCGCAGCACGCGGCGCTGTACCTTGCCGGTGGTCGTCATCGGCAAGGCGTCGATGAACTCGATCTCTTTCGGGTACTCGTAAGGTGCCAGCTTGCCGCGCACGTGGGCCTGCAACTGGCGCACCAGCGCGGCGTTGCCTTCGACGCCCGGCGCCAGCACCACGTAGGCCTTGACCAGCGCGCCCCGGTCGGCGTCGGGCTTGGGCACGACCGCCGCATTGGCCACCGCCGGGTGCTTGACGAGGCAGTTCTCGACCTCGCTCGGCCCGATGCGGTAGCCGGCGGCCTTGAACACGTCGTCGCTGCGGCCGTGGTACCAGAGGTAGCCGTCGGCATCCATCACGGCCATGTCGCCGGTGCGGCACCACGAGTCGCCGGGGTCGCCTGTGAACTTGGCGCGGGTGGCGTCGGCGTTGTTCCAGTAGCCGAGGAAGAACACCGGGTCGGCGTGGCCGTGCACGTCGCGGCGGTGCAGCGCCACGTCGCCCGGCGTGCCACGCGGGCACTCGTGGCCGGCATCGTCGATCACCGCCACGCGGTGGCCCGGGTAGGGCCGGCCCATGCTGCCGGCGCGCGCGGGCCAGCGGGCCTGGCAATTACCGACGATGTAGTTGACCTCTGTCTGGCCGAACATCTCGTTCACCGGCACGCCGAGTTCGTCCCGGCACCAGGCGAACACGGCATCACCCACCGCCTCGCCGGCGCTCATGACGACGCGCAGGTGCAGCTTGTACGCGCCGCGCGGCGCAGGCACCGCCTTCATCATCGCCTTCAGCGCGGTCGGGAACAGGAAGGTGTGCGTGACGCGGTGGCGCTGCATCAGCTCGAAGGCCGTTTCCGCACCGAAGCGCGCCGTGCTGGCAATGATCTCGCGGCCGAAGTAGAGCGTGGGCAGCAGCGCGTCCATCAGCCCACCGGTCCAGGCCCAGTCGGCCGGGGACCAGAAGACGCACCTGTGCGCATCGAACCAGTTCTGGCTGGCGACGAAACCGCTCAGGTTGCCGATAAGCGCCCGGTGCGGAATCAGCGCGCCCTTCGGCGGGCCAGTGGTGCCGCTGGTGTAGATGAGCACGGCGGCGTCGTCGGCCCGGGTGCGCGCCGGCGTGAACGTGGCGGGCTGAGCGCTGAGGCAATCGGCCCAGTCGGCGTCGCCCTGCCCCCGCGCAGCGCCCACCGCGATGATGGTCTTCAACTGCGGGCACTCGGGCCGCGCGGCGAGCAGGTGGGCCATGGCGTTCTCGTCGGCCATGGCCACGCGCGCGCTGCTGTCGTTCAGGCGGTAGGCCAGCGCCTCGGGGCCGAACAGCATCGACAAGGGCATGGCGACTGCGCCGAGCTGGTACAGCGCCATGTGGGCCACCGCCGTCTCGAAACGCTGCGGCATGACGACGGCAACCCGGTCGCCGCGCGCCACGCCGAGTTGCCGCAGCGCGCGGGCCAGGCGGTTCGATGCGCGCTGCAGCTGACCGTAGGTGTAGGGCACCGACGAGCCATCGCCCTGGTCGCAGCGAATGGCAACCGTGTCGGGCGTGCTGCGTGCCCAGCGCGCGCAGCAGGCCTGCGCGATGTTGAAGTGCACCGGCACGTGCCAGCGAAAGCCGGCGTGCAGCGCGGCGTACTCGTCAACGATCACGGCCGGGCGCGGCATGGCGAGGCGTGCTTTAGCCCGGCCGCTGCGCCGTGCTCATCGCGACCAGCGCATCGCCGGTCGTGCGGCAGATGCGCCACTCGGGCAGCACGGTGGCACCCATGCCCTCATAGAAGCGGATGGCCGATTCGTTCCAGTCGAGCACGCTCCACTCGAAGCGGCCGTACTGGCGCTCGACCGCGAGCGCTGCGAGCCGCGTGAGCAGCGCGCGGCCGATGCCGCTTGCGCGGTGCGCGGGCTTCACGTACAGGTCTTCGAGGTACAGGCCGGGCTGCGCGAGGAAGGTCGAGAAGTTGGTGAAGAACAACGCGAACGCCACCACCTCGCCCCCCGCCTCGGCGACGATGGCCTCGGCCGCCGGCCGCTCGCCGAACAGCTGAGGGCGCAGCTTCTCGGGCGTGACCTGAACGAGGTGGGCGAGTTTCTCGAACTCGGCCAGGTCGCGGATGAGCTGCACGATGGCGCCCACATCGCGCAGCACGGCCGCGCGCAGGGTGAAAGGGGTGGGGGTCGTCATGCGCTCATTCTCGCGCACGCGCAGGCCGTTACGGCTGTCCCGAGGCTGACAGCGCGCCCGTGCCGGCCCGCGTAGAGTGCCGGCATGACCCCGACCTCTGACACGCCCTACACCGCGCGCATCGAGCCGCGCAGTCGCTTCATCAGCGTGCGCGGCCTGCGCTACCACGTGCTCGAGTGGGGCAACCCCGCCTCGGTCACGCCCGAGCGCCCGCCACTCGTGCTGGTGCACGGCTGGATGGACGTTGGCGCGTCGTTCCAGTTCGTGGTCGACGCCCTGCACACCGAGCGCTACTGCGTGGCAATCGACTGGCGCGGCTTCGGCCTGAGCGACGCGCCACCGGCCGCCGACACGTACTTCATCCCCGACTACCTGGGCGACCTCGACGTGGCTTTGCACGCGCTGTTCTTCGACCATGCCGACGCACCCCAGCGCATCGACCTGCTCGGCCACAGCATGGGCGGCAACGCGGTGATGCTGTATGCGGGCATCCGCCCCGAGCGCGTGCGCCGGCTCGTCAACCTGGAGGGCTTCGGCATGCCGGCAACCACGCCGTCGATGGCGCCGAAGCGCTACCAGCAGTGGTTCGACCAACTCCGCACGCCGGCGCAGTTGCGCCCCTACCCCACGCTGGCTGCCGTGGCCGAGCGGCTGCGCAAGACCAACCCGCTGCTGCGCGCCGACCGCGCCGCGTGGCTGGCGCAGCGCTGGTCGCGCGAGGTGTTCGCGGCCGATGGCACCTCGATCGGCTGGCAGATCTGGGCCGACCCTGCCCACAAGGGCGCGAGCCCGACGCTCTACCAGCGCGATGAGGCGCTGGCGTGCTGGGCGCTTATCACCGCACCGACGCTGTGGGTCGAAGGCGACCAGACCAACCCCTCGCGCTGGTGGGGCGCGCGCTACACGCTGGCCGAGTTTCACGAGCGCCTGAACACGGTGAAACCCGTGCAGCGCGAGGTGTTGTCACCGGCCGGCCACATGCTTCACCACGACCAGCCGGAAGCGCTGGCGGCGCTGCTCGAAGCCTTCCTGGGAACCTAGTCCTGGTGGTCGTTCGGGTGGCGCGCCCCGGCGCGTAAAATACTCGGCTTCGCGTGCCGCACGGCGCGCCACCCTTGCACCCCAGAAAGCACGCCATGGACGTCGAACACATCAATGCCGTCGGAAACTCGCTCGCCGACCTGACGAAGCGCACCCTCGATCTCCGGGGGTATCTTTGACTACGACCGGAAAGCCCTGAGGCTCAACGAAGTCGTTGCCGCGCTCGAGAACCCGACGGTCTGGAACGAACCGAAACGCGCCCAGGAACTGGGCCGCGAGAAGCGCGCGTTGGAGACGGTGGTCGAGACCATCGACCACCTCACCAGCAACCTGGCCGACAACACCGAACTCTTCGACATGTCGAAGGCCGATGCCGACTTCGACGGCATCATCGCTATCGACGCCGAGGCGAAGAAGTTAGAGGAGACCGTGGCGCAGCTCGAGTTCCGCCGCATGTTCAACAAGCCGGAAGACCCGCTCAACTGCTTCGTCGACGTGCAGGCCGGTGCCGGTGGCACCGAAGCCTGCGACTGGGCCAGCATGCTGCTGCGCCAGTACCTGAAGTACTGCGAGCGCAAGGGTTTCAAGACGACGATGGAAGACGAGTCGGCAGGCGACATTGCGGGCATCAAGAGCGCCACGTTCAAGGTCGAGGGCGACTACGCGTTCGGCCTGCTGCGCACCGAGACCGGCGTGCACCGCCTGGTGCGCAAGAGCCCGTTCGACTCGGCCGGTGGCCGCCACACCAGCTTCGCGAGCATCTTCGTCTACCCCGAGGTCGACGACACGGTCGAGATCGACATCAACCCGTCCGACGTGCGCACCGACACCTTCCGCGCCAGCGGCGCCGGCGGCCAGCACATCAACAAGACCGACTCTGCGGTGCGGCTGACGCACATCCCGACCGGCATCGTGGTGCAGTGCCAGGACGGCCGAAGCCAGCACAGCAACCGCGACGTGGCCTGGAAGCGCCTGCGCTCGCGCCTGTACGACCATGAAATGCGCAAACGCATGGAAGAGCAGCAAAAGCTGGAAGACACGAAGACCGACGTGGGCTGGGGCCACCAGATCAGAAGCTACGTGCTCGACCAGAGCCGCATCAAGGACCTGCGGACGAACGTGGAAATCAGCAACACGCAGAAGGTGCTGGACGGCGACCTCGATCAACTGATCGAAGCTTCCTTGAAGCAGGGCGTGTGATGGGCGAACCATCTCCGCCGCGCGGGCGCACCAGGCCGTGGCGCCCAGTGCTGATCACCGCCGTGGTGGCCGCAGCCGGACTGCTGGCGTCGTGCGGCTCGACTGCGAAGATGATTTATCTCGAACTTATGCCGATGCGCGGCTTCGCGCCCCAACCCGGCAACGCGCAGGTGCACTTTGAACCCGGCGCCGAGGGCGCTGCCGAAGCCGTGGTCGCGGGGCTGGACGCCGCTGTCCGGCAGATCGAAGCGAGTCATGGCGCCGCGCTGTTGCAGCGCCCTGAGGTCTATGTCTGTGCCACCGCAGCCTGCTACACGCAACATGTGTTTACGCCGCTGTCGCGTGCCGAGACCCGGCCGTTCGGGCGGACGGTGATCCTGCAGGGCCGCCTGTTGCTGGACGAGCAGCGGCTACAAAGCGTGCTGACCCACGAGCTGTCCCACGTGTTCTGGTTCGAGCGCGGCATTCGCTGCCACCCGAGGTGGTGGACCGAGGGCCTGGCCGTCGAAAGCTCCGGCGGTGGCGGCGCCGAAATGCAGCCGATGCCCGCAGCGTTGCGTGCCATGCGCGATGGGGTGCTGTTCAGCGACCTGGAAGAAAGCTGCCTTGAACGCGACTCAGCGCGGCGCGCCGGGATGGGCTGGCCGATGTTCTACCGGCAGTCCGGGATGTTCGTCGGCTGGCTGCGAGCCCGCGACGCTGCAGCGTTCGGCAACACGCTCGCGCAGCTGCGCGGCGGCGCCCGGCTGACGCCGGCCATCGAATCGACCTTCGCCGAGACGCTGCCAGCGCTGTGGCAGAACTGGCGCCGCGCTGCCACAGAGGCGGCGCCGTGAAGGCCTTCCTGTTCGACCTCGACGGCACCCTCATCGACAGCATGCCGCTGCACCACGACGCATGGGTCGAGTGGCACGCGCGGCGCGGCCTGGCGATGGACACCGAGCGCTTCTTCGAGAGCACGGCGGGCCGATCGAATGCAGAGATATTGCTCGACATGTTCCCGCTGCTCAGCACCGCCGAGCACGTGGAGATGGCCAACCACAAGGAGGCGCTCTACCGCGAGTTCGCGGCGCGCTCGCTGGGGCTGATTCCCGGCGCGCGAGCCTTCGCCGAACAGGCGCGCGCGGCGGGTCGCAAGCTCGCGGTGTGCACCGCATCGACACCGCCGAACATGGCGCTGGCCTTCGCGCAGCACGGCATCGACGGCTGGGTCGACACGATCACCAGCCCGGCTGATGTGTCGTCCGGCCCCGGGCCGGCGGTGCTGCTGCGCGGCAAGCCGCACCCCGACATCTTCCTCGAGGCCGCGCGCCGGCTCGGCATCGAACCCGCGCACTGCCTGGTGTTCGAAGATGCGCCACTCGGTGTGGAAGCGGCGCGCCGTGCCGGCATGAAGGCCGTGGCCTTGACCACCACGTTACCGGCAGAGGCCTTCGCCGCGTTCGACAACCTCATCGCCATCGCCCCCGATTTCACGACACTCGACCTGCCGGCACTGCTGGCCGCTCAACCGAAAGCAACAACATGATGCGTGAAGGCACCTCCCCGCTGATCCGTCGCGCCGACTACACGGCACCCGCCTACTGGATCAAGGCGGTCGATCTCAGCTTCGACCTCGACCCGGCCAAGACCATGGTCATCAGCCGCATGCAGGTCGAGCGCAACACCGAGGTGCCGCTGCAGCCGCTGCGCCTGCACGGCGAGGACCTGAACCTGACGCGCGTGCTGGTGAACGGCGCGTCAGTGTCGTTCCGCCATGAAGACGGCCAGCTCGTGATCGACAACGTGCAGGAGCTGCCCGCCGGGCCCTTCACGCTCGAGATCCGCAACACCTGCGCGCCCGAGAAGAACACCCAGCTCTCGGGCCTGTACACCTCGGGCGGCGGCTTCATCACGCAGTGCGAAGCCGAAGGCTTTCGGCGCATCACCTACTTCCTGGACCGGCCGGACGTGATGGCCGTCTACACCGTCACGCTGCGCGCCAACAAGGCACAGTTTCCGGTGTTGCTGAGCAACGGCAACCTCGTCGAGGAAGGCGAACTCGACGGCGGCCGCCACTTCGCGAAGTGGCACGACCCGTTCCCGAAGCCGAGCTACCTGTTCGCGCTGGTGGCCGCCGACCTGGTGGCGCGGCAACAGAAGATCCGCACCCGTTCGGGCAAGGACCACTTGCTGCAGATCTTCGTGCGCCGGGGCGACCTCGACAAGACCGAGCACGCGATGAACTCCCTGATCGCCTCCATCGTGTGGGACGAAGCGCGCTTCAAGCTGCCGCTCGATCTGGAGCGTTTCATGATCGTGGCGGTGTCCGACTACAACATGGGCGCGATGGAGAACAAGGGCCTGAACATCTTCAACACGAAGTACGTTCTGGCCAGCCCCGCCACCGCCACCGACGAGAACTACGCGGGCATCGAGTCGGTCGTCGGGCACGAGTACTTCCACAACTGGACCGGCAACCGCATCACCTGCCGCGACTGGTTCCAACTCAGCCTGAAGGAAGGCCTGACCGTCTTCCGCGATCAGGAGTTCAGCATGGACATGGCGGGCCTCGCCAGCGCGCGCGCGGTCAAACGCATCGACGACGTACGCAGCCTGCGCGAAGTGCAGTTCCCCGAAGACGCCGGCCCGATGGCGCACCCGGTGCGGCCCGACAGCTATGTCGAGATCAACAACTTCTACACCGCCACCGTCTACGAGAAGGGCGCCGAGGTCGTGCGCATGATGCACACGCTGGTCGGGCGCGACGGCTTCGCGCGCGGCATGACGCTGTACTTCGAGCGCTTCGACGGCCAGGCCGTGACCTGCGACGACTTCGCGCAGGCCATCGCCGACGCCAACCCCGCCAGTGAACTGGCGCGCCTTCTGCCCCAGTTCAAGCGCTGGTACTCGCAGGCCGGCACGCCGCGCCTGAGCGCGCGCGGCCGCTACGACGCGCCGTCGCGCACCTACACGCTGGGCGTCGAGCAGGCCGCCTCGAAGAACGGGGCGACCGCGAAGGAGCCGTACGTGATCCCGCTGACCATCGGCCTGGTGGCGCGCGACGGCCGCGCCCTGCCGCTGCAGTTGGAAGACGAGCCCGCCACCACCCAGACCCAGCGCGTGCTGGTGCTGGAAGACGCGCGCAGCTTCTTCACCTTCGTCAACGTCGATGCCGAGCCCGTGCCGTCGTTGCTGCGCGGCTTCTCGGCGCCGGTGATCCTGACCGACGGCCTGACCGACGCCGACCTGTTGACGCTGCTGCAGCACGACCCCGACCCGTTCAACCGCTGCGAGGCCGGGCAGCGCCTGGCCATGGGTCGGCTGCTGGCCGCGATCCGGAGCAACATGCCGCTCGAACTCGACGCGCCGTTCATCGACGCGATGCGCGGCGTGCTGCGCCACCCCGAGCTCGACGCCGCGTTCAAGAACCTCGTGCTCGGCGTGCCCATTGCGTCGTACATCGCCGAGCAATTGACCGAGGTCGACCCGCAGCGCATCCACACCGCCCGCCAGGCCTTGCTGGCGCAGTACGCCAGCCACCTGCAAGCCGATTGGGAATGGGCCTTCGACGCGCACCAGGTTGCCGGCGCCTACACGCCCGACCCGGTGTCTTCCGGCAAGCGGTCGCTGGCGAACCGCGCCTTGGGCATGCTGTGCGTTGGTGCCGCCGCCACCGGCGAAGCCGCGTGGCCCGGCCGCGCCTACCAGCGCTTCAAGGACGCCGCCAACATGACCGACCGCATCGGCGCGTTGACCGCGCTGGTGCACAGCCACGCCGAACTCGCGGCGCCGGCGCTGGCGCGCTTCCACGAAATGTTCAGCGACGACCCCCTGGTCATCGACAAGTGGTTCGAGTTGCAGATGGCCGCCCCCGAAGCCACCGATGGCCGCGTGTTCGCGACCGCACGCGCACTGATGAAGCACGCCGACTTCTCGATCCGCAACCCGAACCGGGCGCGCAGCCTGATCTACACGCTGTGCGCGCACAACCCGTCGGCATTCCACCGCGCCGACGGTGCGGGCTACGCCTTCTGGGCCGACCGCGTCCTCGAACTCGACGCCGTGAACCCGCAGCTCGCTTCGCGCATCGCGCGCGTCAGCGACCGCTGGAGCCAGCTCGCCGAGCCGTACCGCAGCGCGGGGCAAGAGGCGTTGAAGCGCGTGGCGGCCAAGCCGGACTTGTCGACGAACGTGCGCGAGGTGGTCTCGAATGCGCTCGGCTTGACGCACTGATCCCAACTACCGCAGAAGAGAGAACCCAGGCATGGCCAAGACCAATGCGTTCTACGCGCAGTCCGGCGGCGTCACTGCCGTCATCAATGCATCCGCCTGCGGCGTGATAGAAACCGCGCGCCTCAACAAAGACCGCATCGGCAAGGTCTACGCCGGCCGCAACGGCATCATCGGCGCGCTCACCGAAGACCTGATCGACACGGGCAAGGAATCGGCCTCGGCGATTGCCGCGCTGCGCAGCACACCCTCGGGCGCGTTCGGCTCGTGCCGCTTCAAGCTCAAGTCGCTCGACGCGAACCGGCGCGAGTACGAGCGCCTGATCGAGGTCTTCAAGGCCCACAACATCGGCTACTTCTTCTACAACGGCGGCGGCGATTCGGCCGACACCTGCTTCAAGGTCAGCCAGTTGTCGCAGTCCATGGGCTACCCGCTGCAGGCGATCCATGTGCCCAAGACGATCGACAACGACCTGCCCATCACCGACTGCTGCCCCGGCTTCGGCTCGGTGGCCAAGTACGTGGCCGTGTCCACGCTCGAAGCCTCGTTCGACGTGCGCTCGATGGCCAAGACCTCGACCAAGGTGTTCGTCGTCGAAGTGATGGGCCGGCACGCAGGCTGGATCGCCGCCGCCGGCGGGCTGGTCGAAGACCAGGGCATCCCGGTCGTCGTGCTGTTCCCCGAGATCGAGTTCAATGAAGCCAAGTTCCTGAAGCGTGTCGACAAGCTCGTGAAGGAACACGGCTTCTGCACCGTGGTCGTATCCGAAGGCTGCCACCACCCCGATGGAACCTTCCTCGCCGAGCAAGGCGCGCGCGACGCGTTCGGCCACGCGCAGCTCGGCGGCGCCGCGCCGGTGGTCGCGAACATGGTGAAGAACGCGCTCGGCTACAAGTTCCATTGGGCCGTGGCTGACTACCTGCAGCGCGCTGCCAGGCACATCGCGTCGGCCACCGACGTGAAGCAGGCCTACGAGCTGGGCGCCAAGGCCGTCGAGCTGGCACTGGCGGGCCGCCATGCCGTGATGCCCACGGTCGAGCGCATCTCGGACGCGCCCTACAAGTACCGTATCGGCGTGGCCGAACTGGCGAAGGTCGCCAACGTAGAGAAGTTCATGCCGCGCGACTTCATCACCAAAGACGGCTTTGGTATCACCGACAAGTGCAAGCGCTACCTCACCCCGCTGATCCAGGGCGAGGACTACCCGAAGTACAAGGGCGGCCTGCCGGTCTACGTGACGCTCAAGAACGTGGCCGTGGCGAAGAAGCTGCCGGCCTTCTCTTTGAAGTGAAGCGCTGAAGTAGAATCCAGGGCTGTGCCGGTGTAGCTCAGTTGGTAGAGCAGCGCATTCGTAATGCGAAGGTCGGGAGTTCGACTCTTCTCACCGGCACCAGAACCAAGCGGCTTCGGCCGCTTTTTTCTTGGCGGTCCGGGAATTGACGCCGCGTAGTCCAGTGCCTACATGGAGATGCGCGGTGGGCCGCTGGTCGTGTCATGGCGCCGCACATAACCTTCGCCAACACCTGCGCTGATGCAGGCGGCAAAGGACACCCCATGAAAGCATCTGCATTCCTCATCGGCGCGGCATTGGTTGCGTCTTCGGTGGCCGCCATGGCGGCCGACGCCAGCTCGGAGGCAGCGCGCGACCAGCGCATGGACGCGGCGCTGCAAAGCTACCGGGCCGCACACCCCACCGAGGGCGTGGGCACGTTCGAGAAGGCCGAGAATTCGGTCAAGCGCGGCGCGTACCGCACGGGCCAGGCCATCAAGCGCGGCGCGCACAAAACGGGCGTGGCAATCAAGCGCACCGGCGAGAAGATCGAAGACAAGCTGACGCCGGCCGACAAGAAAGAGTGAGCTCGCGGCTGCGGCTGGGGCCGCATTCGCCCCAGCGGCGCCGAAGGCTTCACACGAGGCCGATGTTTCGCGCGCTGACCCCGGCAAACACCTGCTGAACTTGCGCAGGCCGCAAGCCGTAGAGCCGTGCGAACAAGCCGCCCAGCATTTCGCGATACTCGTTCAAGACTTGATAGTCGCGCTTCTGGAACAGGCTGGCTGCATCGACAGCCACTTGCTCGCCCGCCACGCGCCCGCCGCGCACCGTGCCGCCCATGACCCAGTAAACGCTGCCGTGCCCGTGGTCGGTGCCACGGCTGCCGTTTTCCTTGAATGTGCGCCCGAACTCGCTGAGGACGACGACGGTACTGTCGCTCCATGCAGCACCCATTTCATCGGCGTACGCGGCCAGCCCCTTGCCCAGTTCGGCGAGCCGGTTTGCGAGGTAGCCCGAGCCTGCGCCTTGCCCCACGTGGGTGTCCCAACCGCCCACATCGACGAACCCGAGGTGGTAACGCTCGCGCATCAGCCGCGCGATGCGCCGCGCCTCGCCCTCGAAGCCTTTCGCGGTGATGGCGTTGCGGCTCGCGGCGAGCAGTTCGCCGTGCATGCCCGTGGCCGAGCCGCCAGCAATGTCACGCACCGCCTCGTCGCGAACAGTGAAGCCTTCGCGCACCGACCCGGCCAATGCAGAGCCCTGGTACATGCGGGCAATGGCTTCGCTCTGGCGCGCATCGAAGCCCGGCTTGGTCAAGGTGTTGAGCGCGAGGTTGGGCACCTGCACCGCGCCCCTGAATGTCAACGGCAGCTGGTCGGTGAAGGCGATGGCGTCACGCGTGCCCAGCACCTGCGCGAGCCGGTTCATGAAGCCCGACTGGAAGTTGCGGGGCGCGCCGGCGAGCGGCTGGCCGAGTTCGATGCTGTCCTGCGTTTCGAAGTGACTGCGCGAGGTGTCGTCGGTACCGGCGAATGGCACGAACGTGAGCTGCCGGCGCTCGAACAGCGGCAACAGGGTGTCGATCAGCGCCGGGTTCAAGCCCCACTCGGCATCGAGCGGAATCGCTGCGTCGGCGGCGCTGCCGGGGCGCGCGATCGCGATGTTCGGCCGCTGCTCGTAGTAGAAGCTGCTGCCCAGGGGCACGAGCAGGCTGGCGGCGTCGTAGGCACCGCGCAGGAACACGATCAGCACGCGCGGCGTGCCCGGGCTCGCGGCCATCAGGCGGACGCTGCCGGCGGCCAGCGGCAGCGCGGCAAGGGTGTTGGCGAGGAAGTGTCTTCGGTGCATCAAGAGGCTCCTTTCCTTTTTCGTTCCGTCGCGTGGCCTGGCACGCTCAGCGGAACATGAACTCGGGTGACGACAGCAGCAGCACGTTCCACTCCTGCGGCGAACTTGCACCGTCGAGCGCAGTGCGCGTGCGCTCGCCGAGCGTGCGTGCGAGGTGCTGGTGGAAGAGCGCGTTCGACAGCATCGGGAACGCCGGCGCGTCGGTCGGGTTCGGCCCTTCGGTCTTGAACAGACCGGCGCTGCTGCTGCCGATGGCGCGGGCGATCTCGAAGCGCGTGCCCATCTGCCCCGAGCTCGACCACGCGGCCTCGGTCAACGGGTAGCCGTCGGGTGTTTGCCGGTTGTACAGCCCCTCGCCCATGCGGTTCAGCCAGCCCAGCATCGGCGCGGGGTTGGCAATCGGTTTGCCGTCATAGGCCAGGCGCACGGCCGACACCACGTAGTGCAGCGGGTCCTTGAACTTGCGGCCGAGCGTGGGCGTGAATTCGGGCGCGTCGAACAGGGCTTGCAACACCACTGCGGTGTCGCCGTCGCTGGCGGCATAGGCACGGCTCATGCGCTCGACGAGCATCGGCGCGGGTTCGTCGGCCGCGAAGTACAGGGCCAGTTGCCGGCTTACATGCCGCGCCGTCGCCGGGTGGCGTGCGAGCCGCGTCAGCTCATCGATGATCTCGTCCCAGCCCCGCCCTTGAACCCCTTGGCCGAGCACGCGCTTGTCGCCCATGTCGTGGCGCGCGGGGTTGAACTCGGTGGCTGCGCGGCGCACGTAGAGCGCTTGTTGCGCGGGCTTCAACGCCGGTTGCCGGTCGCTGAAATTGGTTCCCAGGCCGGTGAGCACGCGGGCCAGTTCCTGCACGTCCTGCTGCGAGTAGCCACCGTCCACGCCGAGCGTGTGCAGTTCCATCACCTCGCGGGCGTAGTTCTCGTTGATGCGGCTGGCGGCGTTCTGCTCGTTGTCGAGGTAGCGGATCATCGCGGCGTGCGTGGCGCTGGCAATCAGCAGGTCACGGAACTTGCCCAGCGAACGCGCGCGCAGCGCCTGCTCGTAGTCGCCCACCAGCACGCGCAGGTTGCTCTTGTACTGGTGCACATTGAAGTGGTTGAACCAGAACCATGTGAGCTGTTCCTGCAGCTGGTGGGGCGAGTACAGCGCGTTGAGCAACGCGCTGCTGGCGGCGTCGCGCGCCAGGCCGTTCATGGCTTGCTGGTAGGCCTGCTGGGCGGCCTTCTTCGCGTCGACGTCGGTCAGCGCATCGGCGTCGCGGCGTCGCTGTTCCATCTCGGCGGCCGTTTGCAGCAACGGCTTGCCGCGCAGGCCGAGCGCATCGAGTTGCGCCTGCACTTCGGCGGGGAACGTGGCGGTGGCTGCCGGGTACAACTGCGCCTGCAGGTAGTCACGGCGCGACAACTTGCCCCAGGACTGGACCGCCGCGCTGTCGACGCCCCAGGTCACACGGTTGAGCAGCGCCAGGTCGGCCGCATCGAGCGCCAAAGGCCGTGCCGACGGGCCGGACAGCGATCTCGGCGAGGGCGTTGATGCGCACCCCGCCAGCCACGCCGGCGCGACAAGCCAAGCCCCTGCCCGCGTGATCATGCTGCGTCGCTTCATGAGGGTCGCCTCGGCACGGATGGGTCAGGTCGAGGTAATTCAGTCTTTGCCGTGGCCTCGGCCGTGGCCCTTGTCGCCGCGGTCGTCGCGCCGGTCATCGCGCCGGTCATCGCGCCGCTCTGCCTGCTTCTCCCAGCCACGGTGGCGGCCACGGTCCCAGCCCGGGTGCTGCGCTTCATAGCGTTCGCGCACCCAGCGTTCCTGCACGAAGTACACCGGCTGGCCGCAGGCGCTGTAGCGGCCGCAGTAGCGGCGCCAGTCCTGCTGTTGCGCCGTGGGCACGTACAGGTAGATCGGGCGGCGATCAACCACCACCCGCGGCTGCGAAATGATCACCGGCTGCGGCAGCACCACCAACGGTGGCGGCATGTCGCCGAAGCTGATGCGGCCGTAGACACCGGGCTGGTTGATGTGGATCGACACACCCACGTTCGCCTGGGCGTGTGCGGCCCCGCCGGCCCCCAATGCCAATGAAGCCAATGCCGTGATGACGGCCACGCCGGTGATCTTGTTCATGCTGTTCTCCTGGAACGGTAAGTGGTTCAACAACGCCTCGGAGGCGCGCGGCGCAGACAGGCTCTTCGCCCCGAGCCTCGCCTTTACCGTCGCTTACGTTGGGTGTCGGCGGCCATGGTGGGGCTTCGACGCTTGTGCGCACCGCCTTCCGTGCGGAACAGGACACGTCCTACACCAGCGTGCGCCGCGTGCGCATGCGCAACGCTTGATTTGGATGTGTAATGAATCGCAGGAGCAAGCCCGCTCGGTTGAGGTTCAGACCATGTCAGTGCTCGGCCACGTGTTCGACAGCCTCGCAGGCATGAGCCTTCTGCAGCTGTTGCTGGCCTTCATGGCCTGCATGGGCTACGCGACCGCACAGGGTGGCTTGCTGGCACCGCGCGGGCGGCAGTTGGCCGGTGCCACGGCACTGGCTGCTGCGGGCGCCTTCACGCTGCTGTCGACCGACTGGACAGCCGCGATCATGCTGGTCGCGTTCGCGGTGGCCGGGCTCGGGCTGTTCGTGTCTGCGGCGTGGGTGCTCAGCCGGTCGGTGCTCGCAGCGGGCAGCCCGGCCGCCAGCGATGCTGCGTTCGCGACGGGTGAAGCCGAAGCCGAAACCGAAACCGAAACCGAAACCGAAACCGAAGCTGAAGCCGATACCGAAGCTGATACCGACGCGGATCGCGAGCTCGACCTGAGCCGCCCCGCCGACAGTGGGTTCATGCCACCGCGCGTCCGGCGCCGCCGGGTTCAGTCGGCCTGACCTCTGAACTGACGCCACCACCGGCAGCTTCCACTCGGTGGTCCGCGACACGGCCAGCGGCAGCGTGCTCGGCGACAACACCCACGCCTATGCAGGCTGGCAGATGAGCCAAGGCGACTACGACTCGATCGCGTTCTTCGGCGGCGAGACCGCGTTCACGAACCCGCCCGTCGCCGGGTCGACCACCATCGGCAGCGTGGCGCAGGTCGACAACATCAACATCAGTTCCGTGGCCGTGGTGCCCGAGCCCACGACCTGG
>JANXWV010000112.1 GCA_025350965.1 Rhizobacter sp. | reverse complement strand
CGGCGGCACCATCGACCCGCTGATCGGCAAGCAAGATGTGCTGCTGTTCCTGGCCGGCGTGCTGCCTGGCGACGTGGCGCTGGTGCGAAGCGGCAACAACCTCGTGGCCAAGATCAGCGGCACTGCCGACCAGGTCACGGTGGTGGGCTACTTCAACGGCGACGGCGTATCGACGCAAGGCTACGCAGTCGATCAGATCCGCTTCGACAACGGCACGGCCTGGGACATCGCGACGGTCAAGCTCAAGATGCTGCAAGGCACTGCGGGGGACGACACCCTCACCGGCTACGCCAGTGCCGACACGTTGAATGGCCTTGCCGGAAACGACACCCTCGCAGGCGCCGAAGGCAACGATACCTACAACGGTGGTGCCGGCAATGACGCACTCACCGACACCTCTCTCACCTCCAACGACACCTACCTCTGGGGCACCGGCTCGGGCATCGACACCGTCACCGATTCCGGCGGGGCGCTCGACCATGTCGACATCTTTGCCGGCATCACGAAGGCGCAGTTGAAGTTCGTGAAGAACGCGAACAACCTGGAGTTATCGGTGATCGGCGGGGTCGACAAGCTGGTGGTGAGCAACTGGTATGCGTCGAGCGCCAACCAGATCGAAGAGTTCCGGCTGGCCGATGGCAGCAAGGTGCTGGCGGCCGAGGTGCAGGGCCTGCTCAGCGCGATGGCGGTGTTCGGCGCGGCCGATCTTGCTGCGCTGGACACGGCACACATGCAGCCGATGCCAGTGCGCTGGCACCCGCAAATGCTGGCGGTGGCGGCTTAGGGGTTCGTTCATCGGCGAACGATTAATGGAAAAACGTCCGTCGATGAACTATGCTGTCCATCAAATGAGCGCCGTCCTCCAACCCCACACCCCCGCTGTCGACCTCGACACCCCCGCCGCTGCGCAGGCGGCGCTGCGCACCTTCTGGCGCCTGGCTGACGCGTGGAAGCTCGGGGTGCCGGAGCAGGCCACCTTGCTGGGCGTCGGGCGCACCACGCTGTACCAGTGGAAGAAGGGCGCAGCCGGGCCGCTCGACCGGCATGTGCTGGAGCGCTTGTCTTACCTGTTCGGCATCTACGCGGCGCTGCAGATCCTGCTGCCGGTGGGCGAGCGGGCCGACGAGTGGGTGCGCAAGCCGAATGCCGCACCGCTGTTCGCCGGCGCCTCGGCGCTCGACCGCATGCTCGGCGGCCAGGTGGCCGACCTGTACGTGGTGCGCCACTACCTCGACGCGCAACGCGGCGGCAAGGCGTGACAGCGCCCCGAGGCCGGCGAGTCCATCGCCCACCCCCCGAGGGGGAATGAGCACCACCCGCTCCGCCCGAGCGGCGCACGGCATACCCGTCACCCCCACGGCCTGGCGCACCAGCTACCGGCTGATCCCGTCGCGCTACCCGACCGTCGGCCTGTTCGATGCCATTGCCGATGCGGCCGACCTCGACGTGGTGTTCGCGATAGAGGCGTTGACCAACCCGCGCATTCGCGACGAGCTCGGCGAGCTTCGGCTGGTGCCCGTGAGCGAGCGCGTGGTGGGCCCGGGCAGCACGCCCATCATGGCGGCGTTCACGCACCGCAACCCCGATGGTTCGCGCTTTTCCGACGGCAACTACGGCGTGTACTACGCCGCGCAGGCGCTCGAGACGGCGGTGGCCGAGGTCGCGCACCATCGGGCGGTGTTCCTTGCGCGGACGAACGAGCCGGCCATCGATGTGGACCTGCGCGTGATCACCGCCGGCATCGATGCGCCGTTGCACGACATAGGCCGCATCGCCAAACGCGCTGCGGCTGCGCTGCTCGACCCCGATGACTACGCAGCGCCGCAAGCCCTCGGCCGCAGCTTGCGCAACGCCGCCAGCTGGGGCGTGCTGTTCCCGAGCGTGCGCCATGCCGGCGGCCTGTGCGTGGGCCTGTTCCGGCCGAAGGCCTTGCAGCCCGCCCGCAGCGGTGCGCACATCGCTCTGCACTGGGACGGCCAGCGCATCACGCACTGGTACGAGAAGAAGCCGCCCCACGCGGTGTGACACGGGTTAACCGGCATCGCGACAATGGGCATTGACGCTCAACATAATCGGGCAATGCACCGCACGACACCACTGGAGACAGCCCCATGCCGACGCTCGACGTGAACGGAACCGTACGCGAGTTCCAGGCCGAAGCCGACACACCGCTGTTGTGGGTGCTGCGCGAACAGCTCGGCCTGACCGGCACCAAGTACGGCTGCGGCATTGCGGCCTGTGGTGCCTGCACCGTGCACATCGACGGCGTGGCCACGCGCTCGTGCGTGCGGCCCGTGTCCAGCATCGAGGCGGGCGCGAAGGTCGTCACCATCGAAGGCCTGTCGCCGAACGCCACCCACGCCTTGCAGAAGAGCTGGGCCGCGCTCGATGTGCCGCAGTGCGGCTTCTGCCAGAGCGGCATGCTGATGGCCGCAGCCGCGCTGCTCAAAGCCAAGCCGAAGCCGACCGATGCCGACATCGACGACGCCATGACCAACATCTGCCGCTGCGGCACCTACAACCGTGTGCGTGCGGCCATCAAACAAGCCGCCGGGGTGGTGGCGTGAGGGGCGCCCGCACGGTGGCATCGAGCCTCACGCGACGCGGCTTCATCGGCGGCACGGCTGCCGCAGCCGGCACGCTGGTGGTGGGCTTTCACGTCGGCCGGCCGGCACAAGCTCAGGCCGCCGCAGCGGCCCTGCCGCCCGAGGTGAACGCATGGGTTGTCATCAACGCCGACGATTCGGTGGTGATTCGCGTGGCCCGCACCGAGATGGGCCAGGGCACGCTCACCGGTCTCGCGCAACTGGTGGCCGAAGAGCTGGAGTGCGACTGGGCCAAGGTGCGCACCGAGTACCCCACGCCGGGCCAGAACCAGGCGCGCGGGCGGGTGTGGGGCAGCTTCTCGACCGGTGGCAGCCGCGGCATCCGCGAGTCGCACGAGTACGTGCGCCAGGGCGGCGCCACTGCGCGGGTCATGCTCGTGCAGGCGGCCGCGAACGATTGGAAGGTGCCGGCCTCGGAGTGCGTTGCTGCGGGTAGCGTCATCACGCACACGCCCTCGGGCCGCCGCACCACCTTCGGCAAGGTGGCCGGTGCGGCGGGCAAGCTCACGCCACCGGCCAGCGTGGCGCTGAAAGACCCGAAGGACTGGAAGGTGGCAGGCAAGCCCGTCAAGCGGCTCGACACGCTTGCCAAGCTCGACGGCTCGCAGGTCTACGGCATGGACTTCAAGCTTCCGGGCATGCTGAACGCGGCGATCAAGGACTGCCCGGTGTTCGGCGGCAAGCTGAAGAGCTTCGACGCCGCAGCGGTGGCCGGCAAGCCCGGCGTGAAGAAGGTGGTTCGCGTTGGCGACAGCGCGGTGGCGGTGGTGGCCGACACCTGGTGGCGCGCCAAGACTGCGCTCGACGCGCTGCCCATCGAATGGGACTTCGGCGCCAACGCCAACGTGTCGAGCGCCAGCATCGCGGCGGTGCTCAAGGAAGGGCTCGATGCGCAGCAGGCCTTCGTCGGCAACCAGCGCGGCGATGCGCGCGGCGCGCTGACCACGGCGGCGCGCAAGGTCGAGGCGGTGTATGCCTACCCGTTCCAGAACCACGCGACGATGGAGGTGATGAACGCGACGGTGCTGATCACCACCAACGCGTCGGGCGCGGCCGAGCGCTGCGACGTTTGGTGCCCCACGCAAAGCGGCGAGGCCGCGCTCGCCGCCACTGCCGAGGCAGCCGGCCTGCCGGTTGCGAAGTGCGACGTGCACAAGCTCAACCCCGGCGGCGGCTTCGGCCGGCGCGGCGCGCACGACTGGTTGACGCAGGCGGTGACGCTTGCCAAGCAGATGCCCGGCACGCCCGTCAAGCTGATGTGGTCGCGCGAGGAAGACATGACGCACGGCCGCTACCACCCGATCACGCAGTGCAAGCTCACCGCAGGGCTCGACGCGCAGGGCCAGCTGAGCGCGCTGCACATGCGCATCTCGGGCCAGTCGATCATCGCGAGCGTCTTCCCGCAGAACCTCCAGAACGGGCGCGACCCGGCCACCTTCCAGGGCCTGAATGCGAGCGGCCCCGAAGGCACGTTCGGCTACGCGGTGCCGCACCTGCTCATCGACCACGCCATGCGCAACCCGCACGTGCCGCCGGGCTTCTGGCGCGGGGTCAACCTGAACCAGAACGCGGTCTACCTCGAATGCTTCATCGACGAGGTGGCGCATGCGGCGGGGCAAGACGCGCTGGCCTTTCGGCAGAGGCTGCTGGCGGGTTCGCCCAAGCAACTCGCGGTGCTGAACGCCGTGGCGGAGCGCGCCGGTTGGGGTAAGCCTGCGCCTAAGGGCGTGTACCGGGGCCTCGCGCAGATCATGGGCTTCGGCTCGTACGTGGCGGCGTGCGCCGAGGTGTCGGTGACCGATGCGGGCGAGCTGACGGTGCACCGCATCGTCGCCGCCACCGACCCCGGCCACGCGGTGAACCCGCAGCAGATCGAAGCGCAGGTCGAGGGCTCGTTCGCCTATGGCCTGTCGGCCGCGCTGTACGGCGAATGCACGGTAAAAGACGGGCGCATCGAGCAAACCAACTTCAGCAGCTACCCCGCGCTGCTGATGGACAAGATGCCCAAGGTCGAAGCCATCGTCATGCCTTCGGGCGGCTTCTGGGGCGGTGTGGGCGAGCCGACGATTGCGGTCGCCGCGCCGGCGGTGCTGAACGCGATCTTCGCCGCCACCGGCAAGCGCATTCGCGAGCTGCCCTTGTCCAACCACAGCTTGAAGAAGGCGTGAGGAACCTCGCGGCTGCGGTGGTCCTGAGCGTTGCCGCTTGCACGGCGGCCTGCGCACAGGCGGCTGCGACCGGGGCGGCAACAGAGGCTGTGAGAAAGACCGCGTTCGACGTGGTCGATGGCGGCATCGATCAGCCGCTCACCGACCTGCCGGGCGATGCCACGCGCGGCCGGGCCATCGTCGCGAGCAAGCAGCTCGGCCTGTGCCTGCTGTGCCACAGCGGGCCGTTCCCGGAAGAGCGCTTCCAGGGCACGCTCGCACCCGACCTGGCCGGTGCTGGCACACGTTGGTCTGCTGCACGCTTGCGCCTGCGCATCGCCGACAGCAGCCGCATCAACCCCGACACCGTGATGCCCGCGTACCACCGCACGGCGGGCCTGGTACGCGTGGGCAGCGCGTGGCAGGGCAAGCCGGTGTTGACGGCGCAGCAGCTGGAAGACGTGGTCGCGTTCCTGCAAACGCTGAAGCTGCCATGACGCGCACGACTCGCGTTGGCGCCCGGCGCCGCAGCGTGCTCCACGCCGGGGCCGCGCTCGGCCTCGCGCTCGTGCTGCGCCCGGCGCACGCCGTGAGCGACGACCTGCGCGCCGCCGTCACCGCCTTCGCGCGCGGTGCGGCAGTGCGCGAAGGCCGGGTGCTGCTCGACGTGGCGCCGCTGGTCGAGAACGGCAACGCGGTGCCTGTGACAGTCAGTGCCCAGAGCCCGATGACCACCGCCGACCATGTGGTGGCGCTCGCGATCTTCAACGAGCGCAACCCGCAGCGCGATGTGGTGGTGTTCCGCTTCGGCCCGCGCGCCGGCCGCGCGCAGGTGGCCACGCGCATCCGCCTGGCCACGTCGCAGCAGCTCGTGGCGGTCGCGCAGATGAGCGATGGCTCGTTCTGGTCGCACACGGTCGACGTGATCGTCACGCTCGCCGCCTGCGTGGAGCCCTGAGTCCTGAGCCCTGAGCCATTGCACATGCCGACCGCCATCGTCACCATGCCGTCAACCGCCAAGCGCGGTGAAGTCATCGCCATCCGCACGCTCGTTGCGCACCCGATGGAAACCGGCTACCGCCCCGGCGACGGCGGCGGCGTGCTGCCGCGCGACTTGATCCGGCGCTTCCAGTGCCACTACAACGGCGTGCTGGTCTTCGCCGCCGAGCTGTACCCGGCGGTGGCCGCGAACCCGTTGATATCCTTCTTCACCGTCGCGACCGAGACCGGCACGCTGCGCTTCACCTGGGACGGCGACAACGGCTTCGCGCACAGCGAGAGCGTGGCGCTGACCGTCACATGAAGGCCGTCGTGCTGGCGCTCTGTGCGGTGCTGTCGTCCGCTGGTAACGCCGCTCCCGATGCACGCCGCTCCGGCTTCGACGACATGACCCCGCCGCTGCAAGCCATGCAGCGCGACGACGCATTGAACCCCGCGATGCTCTCGGTGCTTGAAGGCGAAGGGCTGTGGCAAGCCCCACCTGCGCCCGGCCAGCCGGCCTGTGCCGCTTGCCACGGCGCAGCCGCGAAGAGCATGCGCGGCGTGGCCACACGCTACCCCGCATTCAGTGCCACATCGCAGCGCCCGGTCACGCTGCACGAGCGCATCAACGAATGCCGCGTGACGCAGCAGCACGGGGCGCCGCTTCCGGTCGAGAACCCGGCGGCGCTCAGCCTGCTCGGCTTCGTGGCGCTGCAGTCGCGGGGCCTGCCCATTGCCCCGCCGGCCGACGCGCGCCTGCAGCCCTATCGCGACGCGGGTGCTGCGCTCTACACCACGCGCTTCGGCCAGCTCGCGCTGTCGTGCGCGCAGTGCCACGACGCGCGCGCCGGGCTGCGCCTGGGGGGCAGCACCATTCCGCAGGCGCACCCGAACGGCTACCCGCTGTACCGGCTCGAATGGCAGGGCATGGGCTCGTTGCAGCGGCGCCTGCGCGGCTGCATGACGGGGGTGCGCGCCGAGCCGTTCGCGCCCGGCGCGCCCGAGTGGGTGGCGCTGGAGCTGTACCTGATGCAGCGCGCCGCCGGCATGCCGCTGGAGGCGCCGGCGGTCCGGCCCTGACGCCGCCGCACGAGCAGGCTGAGCGCCGTCAGAATGCCGGCTGCCAGGAACGAGGAACATCGACATGAACACACCCTTCAAGATCGCCGTGATCCCCGGCGACGGTATCGGCAAGGAAGTCATGCCCGAGGCCTTGCGCGTGCTCGACGTGGTGGCGCGCCGCTTCGACATTTCGCTGGCCTTCACCCCTATCGCCTGGGCCAGCTGCGACCACTTTGCCGCGACCGGCGCGATGATGCCGAGCGACTGGAAGGAGCAGCTTCAAGGCATGGACGCCCTGCTGTTCGGTGCCGTCGGCTGGCCGGCTGCTGTGCCCGACCATGTGTCGCTGTGGGGCTCGCTGCTGAAGTTCCGGCGCGAGTTCGACCAGTACATCAACCTGCGCCCGGTGCGCCTGTTCGACGGCGTGCCGTGCCCGCTGGTCGACGCGAAAGGCGTGGCGCGCAAGGCCGGTGACGTGAACTTCTTCATCGTGCGCGAGAACACCGAAGGCGAGTACACCAACCTCGGCGGCACCATGTACGCCGGCACCGAGCGCGAGATCGTGATCCAGGAGTCGGTGTTCTCGCGCCATGGCACCGACCGCGTGCTGCGCTATGCCTTCGAGCTGGCCAACTCACGCGCGCGCAAGCACCTGACGGTGGCCACCAAGTCGAACGGCATCGCGATCAGCATGCCGTGGTGGGACGGCCGCGCCGACGCGGTGGCCGCTGGCTACCCTCTGGTCACGGTCGACAAGCAGCACATCGACATCTTGAGCGCGCGCTTCGTGCTGCAGCCCACGCGCTTCGACGTGGTGGTGGCGAGCAACCTGTTCGGCGACATCCTGTCCGACCTGGGCCCGGCGTGCACCGGCACCATCGGCCTGGCGCCGAGCGCCAACCTGAACCCCGAGCGTGCTTTCCCGTCGCTGTTCGAGCCGGTGCACGGCTCGGCTCCGGACATCTGCGGCCAGGGCATCGCGAACCCGGTGGCGATGATCTGGTCGGCCGCGCTGATGCTTGACTTTCTCGGCCGGCGCGACGCACACGACGCGGTGCTGCGCGCCATCGAGACCGTGCTGGCGCAAGGCCCGCGCACGCCCGACCTGGGCGGCACCGCCTCGACCGCCGACATGGGCGCGGCCATCGCGGCGCTCGTCTTGTTCCCTCTCCCTCCGGGAGAGGGTTAGGGTGAGGGCAACAAGCGTCCACCGCTCGTCACGCCCGCGGCATACCCGTCTCGCAACTCCCGCTTGAGCACCTTGCCGATGGCACTTCGCGGCAGCTCGGCGGTGTAGCGCAGGTCGGCCAGCCGCTGCGTCTTGCCGACGCGGGCATTGAGCCACTGCATCAACTCGGCAGCCGCAGGTGCATCACCGTCGCGGGCCACGACGAAGGCCACCGGCGTCTCGCCCCATTGCTCGGAAGGCACGCCGACCACAGCCACGTCGGCGACCGCCGGGTGCTCGCGCAGCACGGCTTCCAGGTCGCTCGGGTAGATGTTGAAACCGCCGCTGATGACCATGTCTTTCTTGCGGTCCATCAGCGTCAGAAAGCCGTCTTCGTCGAAGCGGCCGACGTCGCCGGTGCGGATGAAGCGCTTGCCGTCGGGCGCGAACCACTCGGCCTCGCGCGTCTTGGCCGGCTGGCCGTGGTAGCCGGTCATCATGCCGCCCGAGTGGCCCACCACTTCGCCGGTGGTACCGGCACGCAGGGCCTCGGGCGTGAGCTCTGTGCCATCGTCGTCGATCAGGCGGATGTCGTGGCCGGCGGCCGGCTGGCCCACGGTGTGCAGCTTGGTCGGGTTTTCGTGCGCGATGAGGATGCAGGTGCCGCCGCCTTCGGTCATGCCGTAGTACTCGACCAGCCCGCCGGGCCAGCGCGCCAGCACGTCGGCCTTGAGCGCCGCATTGAACGGGGCGCTGGTGCTGAACTTGAAGCGCGTGGCAGCCAGGTCGTGCACGCCGAACTGCGGCAGGGCCATCAGGCGCTGGTATTGCACCGGCACGAGCATGGTGTGCGTCATGCGGTGCGCTTGCGCGAGTGCCAGGTACGCACTGGCATCGAACTTGGCCATCAGCACAACGCTGCCGCCGAACGCGAGCGTGGGCAGGAACACCACCAGCGTGGTGTTCGAGTAAAGCGGCGTGGCGAGCACGGTGACGGCATCGGTGCCGTAGCCGAACGAGGCCCCGCGCATCACGTGCGTCCAGCGCATGCCGTGCGACTGCACGATGCCTTTCGGTTGCCCCGTGGTGCCCGATGAATAGATGATGTTGAACGGGTCGGCGGGGGCCGATGCGACCGGCGCGGGCAGGCTGCCGACGGGGGCGAGCCAGTCGCCGAAGGCTGCGCCCGGTGCCACGCCGTCGAGCGAGACGCAGGGCAGGGGCGCGCCGCCGGCGTCGCCAGCGCCGCCCGTGCCGAGCATCGGCACGGCCGACGCATCCGCGAACAGGCAACGCGCACTGGCATCGCCCAGCATGCCGGCAAAGCTCTCGGGCGTGACCGAGGGCGAGAGCGGTGCCACCACCACGCCGGCCCGCAGCGCACCCAGGAACACCGCCGCATAGCGCGGCGACGCGGCCGCGCACACGGCGACGGCGTCGCCCGGCTGCAGGCCGTCGCGCTGCAGCGTGGCGGCGATGCGGTCCATCAGCGCGTCGAGCTCCGCGTAGGTGAGCGTGGCGCTGCCAGGCGCATCGGCTCGGCCGTGGCCTTGTATCAGCGCCGGCTGATGCGGCCGTGCGCGCGCGTGCTCGCGGATCAGGTCGGTGATGACGCGAAAGGCGGGGTCGGGCCCGGCGCTTGTGATTTCGGTGTTCATGCAATCACTTTAGTGCAGCGAAGCGCGGCCGCGCTGTCACGTTGGCGCCTGCCGCATCGCTTGGATAATGCTGGGGCCCGTGTCGACAAGGAGTTCCGCATGCCCGTTCCCCACGCCCTGATCCGCGCTGCCGCCGTGCTGGCCTGGTGCGTTGCCACTGCCGGCGCCGTATGGGCGCAAGGCCAGCAGGTGACCGTGCTGTGCTCCACCGACCAGGGCTGGTGCGAGCTGGCCGCGAAAGAGTTCCAGGCGCAGACCGGCGTGAGGGTGCTGCAGGTCCACAAGGCCACCGGCGAGGCGCTGGCGCAGTTGCGCGCTGAGGCCGCGAACCCCAAAACCGACCTGTGGTGGGGTGGCACCGGTGACCCGTACCTGCAAGCCGCCGAGGTCGGCCTGCTCGACGCCTACCGCCCCGCGTACATCAACGACCTGCACAGCTGGTCGGTGCGCCAGTACGCGACGTCCGCCAACGTCGTCGGCGGCTTCTACACCAGCGCTGTCGGCTTCGGCTGGAACGAGGACGTGCTCAAGAAGAAGAAGCTGCCCGCGCCCAAGTGCTGGGCCGACCTGGCGAACCCGATCTACAAGGGCGAGATCGAGACCTCGCACCCGGGGTCGAGCGGCACTGGCTATTCCATCCTCGCGAGCCTGGTGCAGTTGATGGGCGAAGACGCGGCGTTCGAGTACCTCAAGAAGGTGCACCGCAACGTCACGCAATACACGCGCAGCGGCCAAGCCCAGGCCAAGAGCGTGGCCAAGGGCGAGGTGGGCATCGGCGTGAGCTTCATCTTCGGCTTCGAGAACGAGCGCCAGCAGGGCTTCACGATGGTCAGGAGCGCCGCGCCGTGCGAGGGCACGGGCTACGAGATCGGCGGCATCGCGCTCGTCAAGGGCTCGCGCAACCGCGAGGCCGCGATCCGCTACTACGACTTCCTGATGAGCCCGGCCGGCCAGAGCCTGGGTGCGAAAGCCAATTCGCTTCAGGTGCCGGCGAACAAGACGTTCACGCCCGATGCGCGCATCCCGAACCTCGACAACGTGCGCCTCATCAAGTACGACTTCCAGAAGTACGGCCGCGCGGTCGAGCGCCGTCGCTTGATCGAGCGCTGGGAGAAGGAAGTGAACTCGCTGCCGCGTTGAAGCCCTTCATCGGCGATGCGCTGACCCACCATCACCCACGGAGACACGGCCCATGCTCCCCGCTGCCTGCCACTGCGGCGCCGTCCGCAAGACCATTCCGCGCCGCCCGCGCAGCGTGATTGCCTGAAGTTGTTCGGCATGGGTGTGAACATGCGCAACTTCGACCCCGCGGTGTTGGGGCCGGCGCGGGTCCGGCTGCTCGACGGGGCTGACACATGGAAGTACATCGGCTGAGGCTGGAGCGCAGGGCGCTGCGCGCAGCGGCCGATAGAATCCGCCCCTCCCGCTACCGCCATTGCTGCTGCAACCGCCTGTGTCCGACCGCCTCGATGTGCTCCCGCAATACGTGTTGCCCAAGCAGGCGATCACTGCGTTCGCGGGCTTCGTGGCCTCGCGCCGCAGCGGCGACCGAACGCGCCGCCTGATCGACTGGTTCGTGCGCAAATACGGCGTGAATATGGCGGAAGCCGCCGACCCCGACACCGCCCATTACGCGAGCTTCAACGAGTTCTTCACACGCGCTCTGGCGCCGGGTGTGCGGCCGTTGGCGCAGGCCGATCTGGTGTGCCCGGTCGACGGCGCCATCAGCCAGTTCGGAGCCATCGAGCACGACCAGATCTTCCAGGCCAAGGGCCACCACTACTCGACCGCCGCGCTCGTCGGCGGCGACGCGGCGCTGGCCGCGCACTTCAACGACGGCCACTTCGCCACGCTCTACCTGAGCCCGAAGGACTACCACCGCATCCACATGCCGTGCGCCGGCCGGCTGCTGCGCATGATCCACGTGCCGGGCGATCTGTTCTCGGTCAACCCGACCACGGCACGCGGCGTGCCGGGGCTCTTTGCGCGCAATGAGCGCGTGGTGTGCGTGTTCACGTCGGCGGAAGGGCCGTTCGTGCTGGTGCTGGTGGGCGCCACCATCGTCGGCAGCATGGCGACCGTGTGGCATGGCGTTGTGAACCCGCCGCGTGCTGCGCAGGTGCGCGACTGGCGCTACACCGACCAGCACGTCACGCTCGAGCAGGGCGACGAGATGGGCCGGTTCCTGCTGGGCTCGACCGTGGTGATGCTGTTCCCCAAAGGGCCGCTCGCCTTCAACCCTTTGTGGCAGCCGACCGGGCCGGTGCGCATGGGCGAGGCGATGGCGCAGTACGCGGCGCCTGCCGAGCACACCGAGCGCGCCCACCGACATCGGGGTGTGTGACGGCCGTTTGAAAACCCGCTCGCGTACCGACAACAGTGTCACCAGCCAGGCGGCGCTGTATCCGGACCACCCGCAGCGAAGCTACTCGGCGACCGCGCCGCTCGCGTTGCGCGGCGACGGCCCGGCCACGCTGGCGAAGATCAAGGCCATCGTCGAAGCGATGCCGGGTGCGCGCGTCGTCGAGAGCAGACCCGACTACCCGTACGCGCAGGTCATGACGCAGCTGATGAAGTTCGTTGACGACGTCGAGTTCTGGTTCGACCCGGCCGCACAGGTGGTGCAGGTGCGTTCGGCGTCCCGCGTGGGCAAGGGCGACATGGGCGTGAACCGCAAGCGCGTGGAGGTCATGCGCGCAGCGCTGGCCTCAGGGCAGTAAGGGCGCTGCAGGCCCGGCGCGCGGGGTCGGCGTGCGCACAATGCGCCGCATCAATTGCGCCATCGTCGAACCCAGATCCGAGCTGCGGCCGGTGTGCACGGGCGAGGTCTGGATGCTGGTGCTGCGCGGCGCCACGAGCCAGTGGAAGCGCTCGCGCACCGAGAGCTTGCCGAGTGCGCCGGCCGCATCACCGCCAGCGCAGATGATCGGCAGCGCCGCCAGCGCCATGCGCAGGCCGGCCACGTCGGCACCGGGGTCGAGCGCAAGCAGGCGCGCGTCGTCGAGTTCGATGCACGCATGCAGCGCCTGGCTCGCCGCGCACGACACGATCACGCCCGCGTTGATGAACTCGCCGCGCTCCACGCGTGGCACCACGCGCACCACCGCGTAGTCATACGTGTGCAGCGTGGGCACGGGCGGCCTCCTCGGCGAATGCGCGCGGCGCGGTGAGGCGCTGTTGCAGGTAGGCGAGGTACGCTGCGCGGTGCTCGGCGTGGCTTGCGAACGCGGGCTCGTCCTGCAGCCACGCATCGGGAATGAGCTGCACGATGGCCGCCAGGCGTTCGGGCGTGAGAAGTGCAGCGAGCGCCGCATCGACCTCGATGATTCGCGCGGCGAGTGGCAGCAGCACGTGGTCCTTGATGAGGGCGAACGGGCTCGCGGCACGCGCAAGGTAGTCGCGCCAGTCGTGCTGGAAGTAGAGCGCAGCACCGTGGTCGATGAGCCAGAGCTTGCCGTGCCACACCAGCATGTTGGTGTTGCGCGCGGTGCGGTCGAGGTTGGTCACGAAGGCGTCGAACCAGACGATGCGTGAAGCCAGTTCGGCGTCGGGCCGGAACGCCACCGGGTCGAAGGTGACCGAGCCGGGCAGGTAGTCGAGCGCGAGGTTCAGGCCGGCGCTCTTGCCGAGCAGGTCGGTGCTGGCGCGGATCAGGTCCTGGATCTCGGGGTCGGGCTCGGTGCGGGCGAGTTCGGGGTCGAGATGCGCGAACACGATCTCGGGCACCGGCAGGCCGAGCGTGCGCGCGATCTCGCCGGCCACGAGTTCGGCGATCAACGCGCGCGGCCCTTGCCCGGCGCCCACGAACTTGAGCACGTACAGGCCGTCGTCGTCGGCTTCGATCAGCGCCGGCAACGAGCCGCCTTCGCGCAGCGGCGTGACGTAGCGGGTCGCGGTGAGGGTGCGCAGCGTGGGGCTCATGGAGCCTCATTTTGCGATGCTGACCGCGCGGCGAACGCCTGCACGATCTGGCGGTGCACCTCGATGTTCTCGAGCACGCTGCGCCGGTCGGCTTCGTCGTCGAGGGCCTGCACGTTGGCCATCAGCTCGGTGTGCAGGGCGTCGCGCAACGCCGCTGCGCGCCCGTCGCCCATCGTGTGGCGCACGCGCCAGCACGTGAGGCGCGGCCACAGCACATCGTCGATGCCTTTGAGCGACAGGCCGGCGGCCAGATCGGCCTCGATGCGGTCGGCGAGCGCAGCAGCGTTCGCGTGTTCGCCATGCGCCAGGTGCCAGTCCGCAAGGCGAGCCCGTGCCTGGCATGCGAGCGGCGCCTCGTCGTGGGCTTCGAAGTCGGCGAGTGCGGCGTCGAACGCGGCGCGCGCTGCCGATGCGTCACCGCTCATGGCGTGGATGTGGCCGCTGAGCATGCCGGCGCGCGACACGTACTGGCGGTGCTCGCCGCGTTGCGCCGTGGCCGCGCACTCGGCCAGCCGCACGAGCGCGCCGGCCCGGTCGCCGAGTGCGAGTTGGCACGTGGCGAGGTTGTAGCCGATGCTCATCTGGTTGAGCACCGCGCCGAGCCCGCGCGCGGCGGTCATGGCAGCTTCGAGGTGTGCGTGCGCCTCGGCGTAGCGGCCCATCCTCAACGCGTGCGAGCCGACCATGTGCAGGGCCTGGATCTCGGGCCGGCGCAGGCCGTGTTCGCGCGACAAGGCCAGTGCCTGCAGTGCCAACGCCTTCGAGTCCCTGGGGTGGCCGGCGCCCTCTTCGATGAGGCTCAGCATCGTCAGCGACTGCACCTCGATCACGCGCGGGTTGTTGCGCGGGGGCCTTGACTCGAGGCCGCGCACGCGATCCAGGCTGCTCAGCACATGGGCACGCGCCGCGTCGAGTCGGCCTTCGCAGTACAGGCTCCACGCGAGCTGGCCTTCGGCGAGCGCGGCCACCTCGAAGGCGCCGCAACGCTCGGCGATGGCAAGGGCATCGGTCGCGAGCCGGAACGCCTCGGCATCGTCGCCGCGCCGCGAGGCGAGCAGCGCCTCGGAGCTGCGGATGTTGGCGCGCATTTCATCGTCGTCGAGCGCTTCGGCAATTGCGCGGCGTTGGCGCAGCGCGGCCTCCATGAGCGGGCGCAGGCCGACCACGTCGGCCACGTTCTCCTGCATCGCGAGCAGGCGTTCGCGGCGGCGCGGGTCGTGGAGTGCGGGGCTGGCGAGCGCGCGCGCCACGAGGTCGAGTGCGGCCTGGTTGACGAAGCGAGCCTGGGCGTCGAGCGCGGCGCGTTCGAGGTAGTCGAGCGCCTTGGGCGCGTCGCCGGCGCGCTCGTAGTGGTCGGCGGTGACGGCGAGGTACTCGGTCGAGCGGCTGCCCACGCGCTCGGCCAGCCACTCTGCGGCCGCAGCATGGCCGGCGCGGCGTGCCGGCTTGAGCACGGTGTCGTAGGTGACCTGCTGCAGCAGGTGGTGGTGGAACGCCTCTTCGGGCGTGCCTTCGAAGGCGCTGCCGTCGCGCTGCCGGATCAGCGACTTGCTCTGCAGGGCCGGCACGGCGGCCGGCGCGCGCGGGTCGAGCGCGCGCAGCGCGTCGTCCCAGAACACGTAGCCGAGGATGCTGGCTTGCTGCAGCGCATGCCGGTCGGCGGCGGGCAATGCGTCGAGCCGGGCCTGCAGCACGCCGACGAGCGTGGTCGGTATGCGCGTACTGCCGAGCCGGCCGGGCACCAGGCGCCACTGTTCGCTGTCGACCACGATCACGCCGTCGTCGAGCAGCATGCGCACCAGCTCTTCCATGTAGAACGGGTTGCCGTCGGCACGCGACACGAGCAGCGCCTGCAAGGCCTCGGCGCCATCGGCAACGCGTGCGAGCAGTGCACTCGCCAGCAGCTCGCCGTCACCGGCATCGAGCGCGGTGAGGGTGACGAGCTGGTGCGCCGGGTGGCCCGTGGCCCAGTCGGCGCGGCGCTCTTGCAGCACCGGCCGGGCGGTTGCGAGCAGCAGCAGCGGCAGGCCCGCGCCCTCGCGCAGCAGGTGGGCCAGGAAGTCGAGCGAGCCGTCGTCGGCCCAGTGCAGGTCTTCGAGCAGCAGGGCCAGCGCCGAGCCATCGGCGGCGAGTGCGCCCAGGTACGCGACGAGCGCGGCGAACGCGAGCCGGCGCAGCAGCGGCGGGTCGATGCCGCGCACGTGCGGGCTGGCGCTGAAGTCCAGGCCGATGAGCTGGCCGATGCGGTGCGCCTGCTGCTCTGCCTCGGCGGCGAACCACGGCGTCAAGCCCTCGACGAGCTTGGCGCGCGCGGTGTCGGCGGTGTCGCTGTCGGCGATCTGCAGCCGCCAGGCGAGCAGGTCGCGGAGCAGCCCGTAGGGCTGCATCTGGCCTTGCGGGTGGGCCCGACCGAGCAGCAGCCAAAAGCGTTGCGGGTGGGCTTCGAGCAGCGCCTGCGCTTCGTGCAGCAGGCGGCTCTTGCCCAGGCCCGGGTCGGCCATCAGCGTGAACGCCTGCAGCGTGCCGCCCGCGGCCACCTGGTCGAGCGCCGCGCGCAGGCGCTGCAATTCGACGCCCCGACCGACGAGTGCCGACGCCACGCCGTCGATGCCGTGCGTTGCGATGCGAAACGCGCGTGGCCTGGCGCGCTGCACGAGGTAGGTCGCAAGCGGCTCGTCGCGGCCCTTGACGACGAGCGGTGGCTGCTCGTCCATGTCGAACACGCCGCGCACCAGCAGCCAGGTGTCGCGGCTGATGCGCAGCGCGCCGGCCGGTGCGGTTTGCTCCATGCGGGCCGCCACGTTGACCGTGAGGCCGCGGATCGTGCTCTCGTCGTCCACACCGCCGCCGAGCAGCACCGGCCCGGTGTGGATGCCCACGCGCACGTTGCAGCCCGGCTGGCCGTGCTCGCGCAGCACGCGCTCGCCGAGCGCGCGGCCTTCGGCAAGCAACGCCAGGCCACAGCGAACGGCGCGCTCGGCGTCGTCTTCCTGCGCCTGTGGCGTGCCGAAGGCGGCGAGCAGGTTGTCGCCCGCGTACTGCAGCACGCGGCCGCCGTGGGCGCGCACGACCTGCGTGCAGGCAGCCAGTGCACCGTCCATCACGGCATGGATTTCTTCGGGGTCGAGGTGCTGGCTCAGCGCTGTGGAGCCGACCACGTCGAGGAACAGCACCGTGACCTGCTTGAGGGCCTGTTCGGGCGCGGTGGGTGGTGGCGCAGCGG
Organism: Rhizobacter sp.; assembly: GCA_025350965.1. Taxonomy (GTDB): domain Bacteria; phylum Pseudomonadota; class Gammaproteobacteria; order Burkholderiales; family Burkholderiaceae_C; genus LMDS01. The sequence continues at coordinate 1,840 of JANXWV010000112.1, read as the reverse complement.
TGCCCTGCAACGCGGCCAGGCGCTCGCGCAGCGGGCCGATCGCGGCGTCGGCCACTGCGTTGCCCAGCACCGCGCGCTGGGCTTCGAGCGCGGTGATGGCGGCGGCAAGCTGTTCGAGTTCGGTCATCGTGGGGCTTGAATTGGCGCTGATGGTGGCACAGTTGCGGCCTTGAAATCGGCCCGGGCCGGCGCCATATCGGCAACTTCCCGCGAGCCCTCTCTGTACTTGTTTTCCGACCCCATTCACCGCCTCACATCATGAACAAACAAACGCTCTCGTTCCAGGCCGAGGTCAAGCAGATCCTGCACCTCGTGACGCATTCGCTGTACTCGAACAAGGAGATCTTCCTGCGCGAACTGGTCAGCAACGCGTCGGACGCGTGCGACAAGCTGCGCTTCGAGGCCTTGAACAACGCCGCTTTGTACGAGGACGCGCCGAGCCTGGAAGTGCGGGTCGCGTTCGATGCCGAAGCCAAGACGATCACGATCACCGACAACGGCATCGGCCTCTCGGCCGACGAAGCCGTTGCCAACCTCGGCACGATCGCCAAGAGCGGCACGCGCGAATTCATGTCGGCGCTCGAAGGCGACCAGAAGAAGGACGCTCAGCTCATCGGCCAGTTCGGCGTGGGCTTCTACAGCGGCTTCATCGTGGCCGACCGCATCAGCGTCGAATCGCGCCGCGCCGGGCTGCCGGCCGAGCAGGGCGTGCGCTGGGCCTCAGAAGGCACCGGTGACTTCGAGGTCGAGACCATCACCCGCGCCGCGCGCGGCACGAGCGTGACGCTGCACCTGCGCGACGGCGAAGAAGAGTTCCTCTCCGGGTGGAAGCTGAAGGCGGTGATCGGCAAGTACTCCGACCACATCTCGCTGCCGATCCTGATGCAAAAGGAAGAATGGGATGCCGAGGCGCAGAAGCAGGTCACGCGCGACGAGTGGGCGCCGGTGAACAAGGCGGCGGCGCTCTGGACGCGCAGCAAGAGCGACGTGACGCCCGAGCAGTACGCCGAGTTCTACAAGCAGATCAGCTTCGACAGCGAGGTGCCGCTCGCCTACACGCACAACCGCGTCGAAGGGCGGAGCGAGTACACGCAGCTGCTCTACATCCCGGCCAAGGCGCCGTTCGACCTGTGGAACCGCGACAAGCGCGGCGGCGTGAAGCTGTACGTGAAGCGCGTATTCATCATGGACGACGCCGAGGCGCTCATGCCGGTGTACCTGCGCTTCGTGAAGGGCGTGATCGACAGCGCCGACCTGCCGCTGAACGTGAGCCGCGAGCTGCTGCAGGAAAGCCGCGACGTGAAGGCGATCCGCGAAGGCTCGACCAAGCGCGTGCTGGGGATGTTGGAAGGGCTCGCGGACAGCGAAGACGAAGCCGAGCGCGCCAAGTACGCCGCGTTCTGGAAGGACTTCGGCGTGGTGCTGAAGGAAGGCGTGGGCGAAGACCACGCGAACCACGAGCGCCTGACGAAGCTGCTGCGCTTCGCTTCTACCGATGCCTCGTCGATGCAGGCCGACCAGGGCGTGTCGTTCACCGATTACCTGGGCCGCATGAAGGAAGGCCAGGAGGCGATTTACTACGTCACCGCCGACAACCTCGCAGCGGCGAAGAGCAGCCCGCAGCTCGAGATCTTCCGCAAGAAGGGCATCGAGGTGCTGCTGCTGGTCGACCGGGTCGACGAGTGGATGCTGAGCCATCTGTACGAGTTCGCCGGCAAGCCGCTGCAAAGTGTCGCGAAGGGCTCGGTCGATCTCGGCAAGCTGCAGGATGAGGCCGAGAAGAAGCAGGCCGAGGAGGCCGCGACCGCGTTCAAGCCGGTGCTCGACCGCCTGAAGGAAG
>JANXWV010000103.1 GCA_025350965.1 Rhizobacter sp. | reverse complement strand
GCCTTGCGCGTAGAGCCCCGCGAACACGCGGTCGAGCGCGATGGCCTGGCGGCCGATATGGAACAGGCGCCGTGCGATCCAGAAGAAGGCCACGATCACACAGGCCACGCCGATGAAGCCCAGCTCTTCGCCGATCACCGCAAGCAGAAAGTCGGTGTGCGCCTCGGGCAGGTAGTGCAGCTTCTCGACACTCGCGCCCAAGCCCTGACCGAAGACCTCACCGCGCCCCAAGGCAATCAACGAATGCGTGAGCTGGTAGCCCTTGCCCTGCGCGTACAGCGGGTCCCAGGGCTTCAGGAAGGCGAGGATGCGCTCGGCCCGCCACGGGCTGCTGGCGATCATCAGCACGAACGCTCCGACAAGCACCGCGATGCTGAGGAAGAACATGCGCCCGTTCACGCCGCCGAGGAAGAGAATGCCCATGGCGATGACCGCGATCACCATGAACGCGCCCATGTCGGGCTCGGCCAGCAGCAACAGGCCGATCACGCCGAGCGCCACGGCCATCGGTGCCACGGCACGAATGAACTTCTCCTTGATGTCCATCTTGCGCACCATGTAGCTGGCGGCATACATGGCGATCGCCAGCTTGGCGAGTTCGGACGGCTGGAAGTTCAGCAGCAGCAGCGGAATCCAGCGCTTCGCACCGTTGACGCCCTTGCCGATGCCGGGGATCAGCACCAACACCAAGAGCAGCAGCGAGGCGACGAAGATCCACGGCGACGCCTTCTCCCAGAACGCCACCGGCACCTGCACCGTGACGAGCGCAGCAACGAACGAGACGGCCACGAACAGCAACTGCCGGGTCATGAAGTAAGTGGGCGTGTAGCGCGCGAACTTCGGGCTGTCGGGCAGGGCCACGGTCGCGCTGTACACCATCACCACGCCGAGTGCGAGCAGCGCGATGACAACGCACACCAGCGCCTGGTCGAAGCCGAGCAGGCGCGCCGGCGTGCCCTGGGTGCCAACGTCGATCCAGTCGCGCACGGGGATGCCGGCCGCCTTGCCGGCAGACGCGGCTTCGGCTCGGCGCTGCGGCAGCATCGCAATGAATCGGTCGCGCAGGCCGGCGATGTTCACTGCGCTCATGCCGCCACCCCGCCTGCGTCGGCCGCGATGGCATGCACCTCGGCCACGAACACCTCGGCGCGGTGGCCGTAGTTGCGGAACATGTCCAGGCTCGCGCAGGCGGGGCTCAGCAGCACCGCGTCGCCCGGGTGGGCGCGCTCGAAGCACCAGCGCGTCGCGGCTTGCAGCGTCTCGAAGCGTTGCAGCGTGACGCCTGTTGCAGCCAGCGCCTGCTCCATGCGCTCGGCGTCGCGGCCGAGGGTCGCCACTGCGCGCGCGTGGCGGCGCACGCCGTCGGCCAGCGGCGTGAAGTCTTGCCCCTTGCCGTCGCCGCCGAGGATGACGACCAGCTTCGCCGGGGCCTTGTCGGCGCCCAGGCCGAGCAAGGCCGCGACCGTGGCGCCCACGTTCGTGCCCTTGCTGTCGTCGAACGCGTCGATGGCGTTGATCGTGGCGATGAACTGCACGCGGTGCGGCTCGCCGGTGTACTCGCGCAGGCCGTGCAGCATGGGTGCGAGCGGGCAGTCGATGGCGGTCGCGAGCGCGAGTGCCGCGAGCGCATTGGCCGCGTTGTGGCGGCCGCGAACACGCAGCGCATCCGCCGGCATGAGGCGCTGCAGGAAGATCTCGTCCGGCTCGGCCACCGCACCCTTCGCAAGTCGTGGGCGCTTGATGGTCTCATCGACCTCGGTGGCGCGCACCAGCCAGGCCATGCCGTTCTCTTCATGGATGCCGAAGTCGCCCGGCCGCTGCGGTGCAGCGGTGCCGAAGCGCACGACCTTGCGCTCGGTGCTGGTGCTGCGCTGGCCTTTCACGCCCTTGACCACTTCCGGCGCGGGCACGAGCTTCTCGACGAGCGCGTCGTCGCGGTTGACGACCATCACGGCCTGCTTGCCGAAGGCGCGCGCCTTGGCTGCGGTGTAGGCGGCCATCGAGCCATGCCAGTCGAGGTGGTCCTGGGTGATGTTCAGCACCGCCGCCGCACTGGGCTCGAAGCCCTTGACCTCGTCGAGCTGGAAGCTGGAGAGTTCGAGCACCCAGACCTCGGGCAGGTTCGCGAAGGTGGGGGCCTTGGCAGGGGGAAGAGGGTCGGAGTCAGGGGTCACCTCGACCGCCGGTGGCTCCGGCGGCACCTGAACCAACGGCTCCAGCACCAGCGCATCCGCCAGCGTCTGCAGCATCGTCGGCCCGATGTTCCCCGCCACCGCAACGCGCTTGCCGGTGCGCGCCACCAGCATCGCCGTCATCGCGGTCGTCGTCGTCTTGCCGTTCGTGCCGGAGATGGCCAGCAGCTTCGGCGCATAGCCTCGGTCGAGCTTCAAATCGGCCAACGCACGGGCGAACAGGTCGAGCTCACCTTGCACCAGCACGCCCATGTCGGCCGCGCGCGCCAGTGGTGCTGAAATGCGCGCGTCGAGCGGCGACAACCCGGGGCTCTTCAGCACCAGCTTCACGCCGGCGAATGCAGCGTCGGTGAGTGCACCGCGCAGCAGCTCCGCAGCCGGCACATGCTCGGCCAGAGCCTGCGCATTCGGCGCGTCGTCGCGCGAGTCCCACACCCGCACCTGGGCGCCGCAGCGCGCGCACCAGCGCGCCATGGCCAGGCCGGATTCGCCCAGGCCGAGCACCAGCACTTGTAGATCGTTCAAGTAGTTCATCAGCGCAGCTTCAGGCTCGCCAGGCCGACAAGGCACAGCAGCATCGTGATGATCCAGAAGCGCACCACGACCTGCGTTTCCTTCCAGCCCGACTTCTCGAAGTGGTGGTGCAGCGGCGCCATCTTCAGCACGCGCCGGCCTTGGCCGTAGCGCTTCTTCGTGTACTTGAACCAGCCCACCTGCACCATCACCGACAGCGCCTCGGCCACGAACACGCCGCCCATGATGCCGAGCAGGATCTCCTGCCGCGTGATGACCGCGATGGTGCCCAACGCCCCACCCAGTGACAGCGCGCCCACGTCGCCCATGAACACCTGCGCCGGGTGCGCGTTGAACCACAAGAAGCCTATCCCCGCGCCGCCTATGGCCCCGCAAAACACCGCCAGTTCGGGGGCACCTGCGACGTGCGGCAGGCCCAGGTAATGCGCGATGTTGAAATCCTTCAACGTCGTGCCGACCGCGTACGACAGCAGCAAGAACGTGAACGACGCGATGATGACCGGGCCAATCGCCAGCCCGTCCAGCCCGTCGGTGAGGTTCACGCCATTTGACATGCCGACGACGACGATCAGCCCAAGAATCAGATACAGGCCGAAGGGCAGCGCCAGCGGGACACGATCAAAGTTCAGCAGCGGCGCGGACAGACGCAAGCGGATGGCCGGATCCAGCACATCGCCACCCAGCAGCCAGCCAACGGCGACGCCGGCTACCAGGAATTGCACCAGCAGCTTGATTTTGCCGGGAACGCCGCGCTTGTTCTTGCGGGAAATTTTCAGGTAGTCGTCGACGAACCCCAGAACACCCATCCCCACCGTCACGAACAGCGCCAGCCACACCAGGGGACTGGTCAGATCACACCACAGCAGGGTGGCGGCCACCAACGCCAAAATGATCAGCGCGCCGCCCATCGTGGGCGTCCCCTGCTTCGCCGCGTGCGAGGCCGGCCCGTCGTCGCGGATGATCTCGCCCAACTGCCGGGCCCGGGCGCGACGAATGAACCAGGGCGCGACGAAGAACGTGATCAGCAGCGACGTCAGCGTCGCCAGCCCGATGCGCGTCGAGGCGTAACGGAAGACGTTGAAGAAGCCGACCTGACCGCGCAGCGAATGAAAAAGATGAAACAGCATGAACGCGCCTCAATCCTCCTGGCGGCCGAGCCGGCGTTGCAGCGTCGCGACGACACGTTCCAGACGCATGCCACGCGACGCCTTCACAAGAACCCAGTCGCCCGGCCGCGACCACGCCGCCACGCGCTCGGCCGCTGCCTCCGGCTCCGCGGCCGTAAAGACGCGATCCGCCGCCAGCCCCGCCTCACGAGCGCCACGGGCTATATGCGCGCCCAAATCGCCGACCACCGCCAGTCCCGCCAACTTGCCCGCGGCGGCTTCCCGGCCGAGAGCCACATGCAACACCTCGGCGTCGGGCCCCAGTTCCAACATATCACCCAGCACGGCGAACGCCTGCCCGGAGGCACCGGCGGCCGAGATCAACATACGCAAGGCGGCTGACATCGACGCCGGGTTGGCGTTGTAGCAGTCATCCAGAATGGTTCGCCCGCCCAGCGCCAGGACACTGGATCGGTGTGGCGGCAAAGCCGTCTGCGCCATTGCCGCGGCGGCGGAACCCGGCGCAACACCCAGCAGCGAAGCCACCAGCAGCGCGGCGGCGGCATTGCGCGCATTGTGCTCACCCGCCAGCGCCAGACGCGCCACGACTGGCACATTCCGCACAGCGAATCGCACCGTCGCACCGGCGGCACCGGCAGGAACGAAATCCAGGACCGAGACACTGCCGCCCGGCCCGAAGCGGTGCTTGCGCCCTTCCGGCAAATGCGCGGCCTCCGCCTCCAGGCGCGCGTCGCCCACGGGCAGAACCCCGATGCCGTCGCTGCCCAGGTGCTGGAAGATTTCCCCCTTGGCGCGCGCCACTTCGTCGAGCGAGCCCAGCTTGCCCAGATGCGCCGCCGCGACGTTGGTCACCACGCCCACGTGGGGCGCCGCGATCTCGGCCAGGAAGCCAATCTCGCCCCGCGCGCGCATGGCCATCTCCAGCACCCAGAACGCCTCGGTCCCCGTCGAGCCCAGCACGGTCAGGGGCAGCCCCACATCAGTGTTGAAGTTACCGGCGGTTTTCAATACGACCCCCGCAGGGGAAAGCGCCGCCGCGATCAATTCCTTTGTCGTCGTCTTGCCGTTCGACCCCGTCACCCCGACCACCTTGCCGCGAAAGTCCCGTCGTACCGCGCGCGCCACATCCGCCAGCGCCAGACGAACGTCGGTCACCGCCAGTACGGCGGCACCGTCACATCCGACCGGAAGGCCCCGGTCTGCCGTCACCACGACCGCCCGCGCGCCTGCCTTCACCGCAGCTGCGCAATAGTTGAAGCCGTCGACCCGCTCGCCCGGCAGCGCAAAGAACAGACAGCCCGGTTTGACCTCGCGACTGTCAGCCGCAGCACCGACGAAGCTGTCCGCCCCGGGCGCTGGCGGCGACAAGACCTGTGCGCGCATCGCCGCCTGTGCGAACGGAAGCAGGCGCGGCGCTGCGCCGACGCTCACGAAAGCCCCTGCTTCTGCGCGGCGCCCGGCCGGGTCGCAAATGCCGCTGCCGCCTCCTCGCGATCATCGAAGTGGGTCTTGGTCGTGCCCACGATTTGATAGTCCTCGTGGCCCTTGCCGGCGATCAGCACCGTGTCGCCCAGGCGCGCCGCCCACACCGCGTGCGCGATGGCGCTGCGCCTATCGACATCCACGTGATAACCCTCGGGGGCTGCCGCCAGTTCGCCCGACGACAGACGGGGACGCGCGGTTCGCCCGACCCCTTCGACGACCATCTCGACAATCGCGGCGGCGTCCTCGGTGCGCGGATTGTCGGACGTGACGACAACCAGGTCCGCCTGCCGGGCGGCCGCCTGCCCCATGATCGGTCGCTTGGTCCGGTCGCGATCCCCGCCGCAGCCGAAGACGACGATCAGCCGCCCCGCCGTCAGCGGCCGCAAGGCGGCCATCGCCCGTTCCAGGGCGTCGGGCGTGTGGGCATAGTCAACCACGCACAGCACACCGGCGTCGTTGGGCACCCGCTGCAGACGCCCGGGAACCTCGACGCTGGCAAGGCCCCGCACGATGGCGTCCGCACCGATGCCGTGCCCGATCGCTATCCCCACCGCCAGCGCCAGGTTGGACAGGTTGAAATCCCCCACCAGCGGCGACGCAATCTCCAGCACGCCAACAGGCGTTTGCATCACCGCCTCGATGCCATGTTCATGCAACCGCCGACGGCCCACCGCCACGTCCACGGGGGCCCCGGCGGACCTGCCTTGTTGCGTGGCCACGGTCAGGACAGGCCCCACCGCCTGGTCGCGCATGCGGCGGCCGTCGTCGCGGTCGGCGAAGA
>JANXWV010000089.1 GCA_025350965.1 Rhizobacter sp. | reverse complement strand
AGATGTCGGTCGATGTGCTCACAGGTTCGCCGCGCACTTGCTCGGGGCTGGCGTAGTGCGGCGTGTACGGGCGCACGCCGCCGACCGTGGCGTGCTGCGCTGCTTCACCACCGGAAGCGCCGGCGCCTTCGAGCGGGTCGAACGCCTTGGCAATGCCGAAGTCGAGCAGCTTGACCTGTCCTTCGGTGTCGACCAACACATTGCCGGGCTTGAGGTCGCGGTGCACCAGAAGGTTGCGGTGCGCGTGCGCCACCGCGTCGGCGAGTTGCAGGAACAGGCTCAGCCGGGCATCGAGCGCGAGTGCGCGAACGGCCTCGTCGATGGGCCGGCCGTTGACGAACTCGAGCACGAAGTAGGGCAGGCCGGCGCTGCTTGCGCCGGCATCGAGCAGGCGGGCGATGTTCGGGTGGTTCAGGCGCGCGAGCACCTGCCGCTCCTGCGCGAAGCGCTGCAGCACGGCCGCGCTGTCCATGCCGCGCTTGAGCAGCTTGACGGCGGCGCGGCCTTCGAACGTGCCGTCGGCGCGACGCACCTCGAACACCTCGCCCATGCCGCCGGCACCCAGGGGGCGCACGATCTCCCAGTCACCCAGGCGCTCGCCGATGCGCTGAGGCGGGGGTTGATGGGGGCTGCGCCCGTCGTCGCCCAGCGCCGCAGCGGCGTCGCGCATGAAGCCGGGCGCGGCACCCGCCGCGTTGTGGTGCGCCAGCAGTGAACGCAACTCGGCCAGCGACGCTGCGTCCAGCGCGGCTGCGTTGATCAGCGGTTCGCGTTCACCGGGCGGCTGTTCGGCAATAGCGTCGAACAGTGCCTTGATCTCGGGCCAGCGCGGCGGGGGGGAAGGCATGGCCGCGAGGATAAGGGGGGCCGATGCCTCGCTGTGCCGCCCAGCACCCCGCCGTGCGGCGCGAGGGCGCTCAACCGCAGGCAGCGCGGTTCGACGGGTCGACGTTGGTCGGGTACTCCAGCGTGCCGTTCAGCTTGAGCAAGCCGCCGTTGTCGCCGAGGCCGAGGTTCGTGAAAGTGATGCGGCGCGCGGTCTTGTCGATGGCGACAGCGGTTTGCGGGCCGACGGCGGTAGCGAGTGCGACGAACGTGGCGTCGTCACCGAACTTCACCAGGCCGACGGCGCCGGTGGCCTTGTCGAACGAGATCTCGAGGTAGTACTTCTTCATGTTGCCGCTGTTCACCATGGCATAGGCGCCGACGCGGCAGTACGGGTCGGCCGCGTTGTAGGTGGTCATCAAGGCGTTGCTGCTGTTCGACTCGAACTGGGCTGCCAGTTTGTCGAGCGTGCCGTTCAGCGTGGCCGGCGTGGCCGCCGACACGACGAGCATGGCGCTGCTGGACGGGGTGCCTGCGGTGCCCGTGCTTCCCGCGTTGCCCGAAGGCGCGACCGCATCGTCGCCGCCGCCGCAGGCCGAAAGGGCTGCAGCGGTCGCGAGGGTCAGTGTCAGCAGGCAGTGGCGGGTGCTTGAACGGGGCGATGGCATGGTGGTCGGTCCAGGTAGGGTTGAATGCCGGAAGCAACGGTGTTGGACTCCCTCGTTCTCATACGCAGGCCGCATGGCGCGAAAGGCTCACTCCCCGGACAAGATTCACGACTCTGACGCGGGCCGCCGCGAGCCTGGCGGCCCGCGCCGCCACAATCCGCGCGATGGACCGCCTGCCCACCGACCCCAAGCAACCCGTGGCACCCGGCGACGTGACGCTCTGGCTGGCGCAGGCCGAAGCGGGCGCGGCCGGCACGTCGAACCACCTCTTCACGTTGCTCTACGACGAGCTGCGTGCCCGCGCCGCGGGCCAGCTGCGCCGCGAAGACGCCGGCCACACGCTCAGCGCCACGGCGCTGACGCACGAAGCGTGGTTCCGCATGGCCGAGCAGACGCGCACGCGCTGGGCCAGCCGCGGCCACTTCCTGGCCATGGCCTCGGTGATGATGCGGCGCATTCTCGTCAACCATGCGCAGGCCCGGCACACGGATAAACGCTTCGGCATCAAGGCGTCGCTGACGCTGACCGAAGCGCAGCAGGTGGCGGCCGGAGGTGCTGCCGAAGTGGTGCGGGTGAACGACGCGCTGCTCGCGTTCGAACAGGTTGATGCACGCGCTGCCAAGGTGGTCGAACTCAAGTTTTTCGGCGGGCTCGAGAACGAAGAGATCGCCGAGGTGCTGGGCATCTCGCTCGCGACCGTGAAGCGCGACTGGGCGCTGGCCCGCGCCTGGTTGCACCGGGAGATGGCGGCGGGTTGACGGCCCGCCGTTCAGTGCATCACAGGCACTGCGCTGCAGTCAGGCAACTCGTTCGCGCATTGCCTGCGCCGTTGAAGGTGAAACCGCCTGCCGACGTGGTGCTGCCGAAGCGGCGGCCTGCCGCCATGCGAACGTCGATGAAGCGGTACTGCACCACGTCGCCCACGACCGCATCCACAACCAGCGTGCCCGAGGCGCCTTCCCACCCGTTTGCCGGCCCCTCGTTGTAGAAGACCGTTGCCCACAGGCCCGTGGTGGCGCCCACGGTGTAGGTGCCGGGCGCGATCACGGCCGTGCCGGCGCCGCCCGGCGACGCGAAGGTGAACTGGACCTGACGCGCCGGAGTCGTTTGCAGGTAGGTCGGGGTGACGGCATTGACCGGCCCCGGGAATGCGCTCGCGGCGAACTCGGGCAGGTCGATGCTTGCGGCCGAGCCGCTGTAGTCGGCGGTGACGGCGGAGTAGTTGAGCGCGAGGCGCTGGCCGCTGACCGTGGGCGACGCGGCGGGGGCAGAGGCGGCGCCGGAGGCGGGCGCGGGTGCCGATGCAGCTGGCGATGCCCCGGCGACCGCCGAAGTGGATTCATCAGAACCGCCGCAGGCGGCGAGCGAGACAAGCGAAGCCAGGAGGCTCAGGCGAAGCAGTGCGGACATGAGATTCCTCGTTGCGGGTGGGCGAAGGGAAATGCCTTCGCTGTTCACTTCCGCAGGCCCGAGGTGCCGAAAGGCTCACGGCCCAGGAAATATCGCCGCCGCCGCTCGGCGGCAAGCTTCAGCCCGCGTCTTGCGCGAGGCGCTCGCTCTTCCAGTACACGTCGTCGCCGCCCAGGCCGTCGAGGTTGGCGCGGTTCAGTACGCGTGCCAGCACGAACAGCAGGTCGGACAGGCGGTTCAGGTAGTGGCGCGGCTCGGCGCGCACGGCCTCCAGCGCCGTGAGTGCCACCACGGCTCGCTCGGCACGCCGCGCCACCGTGCGGCCGACGTGCGCGATGGCCGCACTGCGCGTACCGGCGGGAAGGATGAACTCCTTCAGTCGCGGCAGCTTGTCGTTGTAGTGAGCCAGTGCTTCGTCGAGGTGAAGCACAGCCTCGGCCTTGAGCAAGGTGTAGCCGGGAATCGACAGCTCCCCGCCGAGGTTGAACAGCTCGTGCTGAATGACGACCAGCAACTCGCGCACGTCGTCGGGCAGGGGCTCGGCGAGCAGCATGCCGAGCGTGGAGTTGAGCTCGTCCACATCGCCCATCGCCTGCACGCGCAGGTGGCTTTTCGGTACGCGGGTGCCGTCGCCGAGGCCGGTGGTGCCGTCGTCGCCGGTGCGGGTTGCGATTTGTGTGAGTCGGTTTGCCATGGTGCGCATGCTAGCGCCTTGGCACAATGGGTCGCCCCTGAGGAGACAAGCCCATGAACGCACCGTTGCCCACCCATCTGATGCCCGCTCTCGCGCCGCGCGCCGTACCCGCCGCCATGCTTGACGCGCTGCGTGCGCGCTTCGGCGAGCGTTGCTCCACGGCGCTGGCGGTGCGGGTACAGCATGGCCGCGATGAATCGCCCATCGATGCGCCGCCGCCCGAAGCGGTGGTGTACTGCGAAAGCACCGAGGACGTGGCGGCCATCGTCAAGCTGGCCGATGCGCATGCGGTGCCGGTGATCGCGTTCGGCACTGGCTCGTCGCTCGAAGGCCATTTGCTCGCGGTGCAGGGCGGCGTGAGCATCGACCTGTCGCGCATGAACAAGCTGATTGCGGTCCAGCCCGAAGACCTGACCGTGACGGTGCAGGCCGGTGTGACGCGCACGCGGCTCAACGACGAGATCCGCCACACGGGCCTGTTCTTTCCGATCGACCCGGGCGCCGATGCCAGCCTGGGCGGCATGAGCGCCACGCGAGCCAGCGGCACGAACGCAGTGCGCTACGGCACGATGCGCGAGAACGTGCTGGGCCTGACCGTCGTCACGCCGAGCGGCGAAGTCATTCACACCGGCACGCGCGCCCGCAAATCGTCCGCCGGCTACGACCTGACGCGGCTGATGGTCGGCAGCGAAGGCACGCTCGGCGTCATCACCGAAGTCACGCTCAAGGTGTACCCGTTGCCCGAGGCCATCTCGGCGGCGACCTGCACCTTCCCGAGCATCGACGCGGCGGTGCGCACCACGATCCAGATCATCCAGATGGGCATTCCGATCGCGCGCTGCGAGCTGCTCGATGCGCACGCGGTGCGCGCCGTGAACCGGCACGACAAGCTCACGCTTCCCGAAGCGCCAATGCTGCTGATGGAGTTCCACGGCAGCGCCGCCAGCGTGGCCGAGCAGGCGGCGACCGTACAGGAAATTGCCGCCGAGTTTGGCGGCGCCGGCTTCGAGTGGGCGACCACACCCGAGGCGCGCACCAAGCTCTGGACGGCGCGCCACCATGCCTACTTCGCCGGCCTGCAACTCAAGCCCGGCAGCCGTACCGTGACCACCGACACCTGCGTGCCGATCTCGCGCCTGGCCGAGTGCGTGGTGAAGGCCTCCGAGGCCGCCACAGCTGCTGGGATGACGCACTACATCGTCGGCCACGTGGGCGACGGCAACTTCCACATCGCCTACCTGGTGGACCCGAACATACCGGGTGAACGCGACCTGGCCGAGCAGCTGAACCACGACGTGGTTCAACGCGCCATCGCGGCCGAGGGCACGTGCAGCGGCGAGCACGGCATCGGCCTGCACAAGATGGGCTTTCTGGTGACCGAGGCGGGCGCCGGCGCCGTCGACATGATGCGCACACTGAAGCGCGCGCTCGACCCGAAGAACATCATGAACCCGGGGAAGATCTTTTCGATGTGACCCTCAACGCGCCGGTGGGGCCTCGACCGACCAGCGCTTGCTCACGTCGCCCTTGCTGTTCACGCTGTCGAGGTGCACGCCGAAGCCCCACAGCCGCGCCACATGCTTGAGCACCTCTTGCGAGCCCTCGTGCAGCGGGCGGTTGTTGTGCTGCGTGTGACGCAGCGTGAGCGAGCGGTCGCCGCGCAGGTTCACGTTCCAGACCTGGATGTCGGGCTCGCGCGAGGCCAGGTCGTACTGGCGTGACAGCGCTTCGCGCACACGCTTGAAGCCGGAAGGGTCGTGGATGGCCGAGACGGCCAGGGTCTCTGCGTGCTCGTCGTCGAGGATGGCGAACAGGCGCAGGTCGCGCATGAGCTTCGGGCTCAGATACTGGCCGATGAAGCTCTCGTCCTTGAAGTTGCGCATCGCGTGGTCGAGCGTGGCCAACCAGGGCTGGCCGGCTATGTTCGGGAACCACTCGCGGTCTTCATCGGTCGGGTGCTCGCAGATGCGCTTGATGTCGGTGTACATCGCAAAGCCCAGCGCATACGGGTTGATGCCGCTGTAGGCGCGGTGCCCGACCGGCGGCTGGTAGACCACGTTGGTGTGCGACTTGAGCCACTCGATCATCACGCCGTCGGTGAGGTAGCCGTCGTCGTACATCGTGTTGAGCAAGTGGTGGTGCCAGAACGTGGCCCAGCCCTCGTTCATGACCTGCGTCTGGCGCTGCGGGTAGAAGTACTGCGCGATCTTGCGCACGATGCGCACCACCTCGCGCTGCCAGGGTTCGAGCAGCGGCGCGTTCTTCTCGATGAAGTACAGGATGTTCTCCTGCATCTCGCTCGGGAAGCGCTTGGTCTCGGCGCTGTCTTCGGTGCGCTCGGCCTTCCTGGGCAGTGTGCGCCAGATGTCGTTGACCTGCGACTGCGCGTGCGCCAGGCGGTCTTTGCGGCGCGCCGACTCTTCGGCCAGCGAGAGCTTGCTCGGCCGGCGGTAGCGGTCGACGCCATACGTTTGCAGCGCGTGGCAACTGTCGAGCAGCTCTTCGACAGCGCCCATCCCGAAACGCTCTTCGCATTCGGCGATGTAGTTCTTGGAGTAGACGAGGTAGTCGACGATGCTCGACGCGTCGGTCCACAGCTTGAAGAGGTAGTTGCCCTTGAAGAAGCTGTTGTGGCCGTAAGCGGCGTGCGCGATCACCAGGGCCTGCATGGCGGTGGTGTTCTCCTCCATCAGGTAGCTGATGCACGGGTCGGAGTTGATGACGATCTCGTAGGCCAGGCCCATCTGCCCGCGCTTGTAGTTCTTCTCGTTCGAGATGAACTCCTTGCCGTAGCTCCAGTGCCGGTAGTTCACCGGCATGCCGACGGACGCATAGGCGTCCATCATCTGTTCGGCAGTGATGATCTCGAGCTGGTTCGGGTAGGTGTCCAGGCCGAAGCGCTTCGCAGTCGCGCGGATGGCGGTGTGGTAGTCCTCGATCAGCTCGAAGGTCCAGTCGCTCGGGTCGGGCAATGGCGCGCTCGGGCGCTCCCCGGCCGGGCGGGGTGCCTGCAGCGGGCCACGCTCGGCGATGCGGCGGTCTTTCGGGTAGGCCGCAGGTGCGTCGACGCTGACACGGCGCTCGCCCGGGAAGCCACTCATGTTGTGCCCTCGTTCATGCCTTGGCCCCTTCCTTCTTGAACAACTCGCGAAACACCGGGTAAATCTGCGAAGCCTGCGTGACCTTGCGCATCGCGAAGCCGGGTTGGGTTTCCTTCAGTCGTGAGTATTCTTCCCACAGGTTCTGCTCTTCTTCTGCGACCTGCACGTAGGCGAAGTAGCGGCAGGCAGGAAGCAGTTTCTCGGTGAGCAGCTCACGGCAGCGGCCGCTGTCGTGGTGCCAGTTGTCGCCGTCGCTGGCCTGCGCGCCGTAGATGTTCCATTCAGTCGGCGAGAAGCGGGCCTTGATGATCTCGTCCATCAGAACCAGCGCGCTCGACACCACCGTGCCGCCGGTTTCGCGGGCGTGGAAGAAGTTCTCTTCGTCCACTTCCTGAGCCTGTGTGTGGTGGCGAATGAAGACGAGCTCGATCTTGTCGTAGTGCCGCGTCAGGAACAGGTACAGCAGGATGAAGAAGCGCTTCGACAACTCCTTGCGTCCTTCGTCCATCGAGCCGGACACGTCCATCAGGCAGAACATCACTGCCTTCGTGGTGGGCACGGCAACCCGCACGCGGTTGCGAAAACGCAGATCGATCGGGTCGAGGTAAGGGATGCGCGCGAGGCGCGCCGTCAGGGCCTTGATTTGCGCTTCGAGCTCGAGCCGGCGCGCTTCCATGACGATGTTGCTCGGCGTCGTGAGCAGGCAGGCGAGCTCATCTTCAAGGCGATGCAACTCGCCGCGCGACCCCGCACCCACCGCGATGCGCCGGCCGATGGCGCCGCGCATCGAGCGGATCACGCTCAGGTTGCTGGGTGTGCCGTCGTTCGAGAAGCCGGCGCGGTGGCTCTTCCATTCCGGCGTTTCGGCGAGCTGGGTCTGCGTCATGCGTGGCAACGCCAGGTCGTCGAAGAAGATTTGCATGAACTCTTCCTTGGTGAGGTGAAAGACGAAGTCGTCCTCGCCTTCACCGGAGTCGCCCGCTTCGCCCTTGCCACTGCCCTTGCCACCGCCGCCCTTGGGCCGCTCGATCTGATCGCCGGCCATGTACTCCTGGTTGCCGGGGTGCACCATCTCGCGCGTACCGCCCTGGCCGTGGCCGAAGACCGGTTCGCTGATGTCCCGCTTCGGGATGTGGATGTCTTCGCCGCGCTCCATGTCGCGAATGCCTCGGCCATCGACGGCGCGCCGCACCGCGTCGCGCACCTGGTCTTGGTGGCGCCGCAGGAAGCGCTCACGGTTGCCGATGGACTTGTTCTTGCCCGCGAGTCGCCGGTCGATGATGTGCAGCGGCATGTACCTTACCTTGCGGTGATGCGGGCCGAGCGCACCCTCGGGGGGCCGGCCGATGTATGCATTGGACGAGGGGTTGTCATGGCATCAGCTGCTTTTGCGCACCCGCAAATACCACTCGCACAGCAAGCGCACCTGCTTGGCGGTGTAGCCCTTGTCGACCATGCGGTTCACGAAGTTCTCGTGCTTCTTGGCTTCGTCGGCACTTGCCTTGGCGTTGAAGCTGATGACCGGCAGCAACTCTTCGGTGTTCGAGAACATCTTCTTCTCGATCACCGTGCGCAGCTTCTCGTAGCTCGACCAAACCGGGTTGTTGCCGGCGTTGTTGGCGCGTGCGCGCAGCACGAAGTTGACGATCTCGTTGCGGAAGTCCTTTGGGTTGCTGATGCCTGCCGGCTTCTCGATCTTCTCCAACTCTGCATTCAGCGACGCGCGGTCGAACACTTCACCGGTGTCGGTGTCGCGGTACTCCTGGTCCTGGATCCAGTAGTCGGCATAGGTCACGTAGCGGTCGAAGATGTTCTGGCCGTATTCGCTGTAGCTCTCGAGGTACGCGGTCTGGATCTCCTTGCCAATGAACTCTGCATAGCGCGCCGACAGGTGCTCCTTGATGAAGCCGAGGTACTTCTGCTCGGTCTCGGCCGGGAACTGCTCGCGCTCGATCTGCTGCTCGAGCACGTACATCAGGTGTACCGGGTTGGCGGCCACTTCGGCACTGTCGAAGTTGAAGACCTTCGACAGGATCTTGAACGCGAAGCGTGTGGACACACCGCTCATGCCCTCGTCGACACCGGCGTAGTCGCGGTACTCCTGGTAGCTCTTGGCGCGCGGGTCGGTGTCTTTCAGGTTGTCGCCGTCGTAGATCTGCATCTTCGAGTAGAGCGACGAGTTCTCGGGCTCCTTCAGGCGCGTGAGCATCGCGAACTGGCTCATCATCTTCAACGTGCCGGGCGCGCACTTGGCGTCCACGAGCGACGACGTGCGCAGCAGCTTCTCGTAGATCTTGATCTCTTCACTGACACGCAGGCAGTACGGCACCTTGACGATGTAGATGCGGTCGAGGAAGGCCTCGTTGTTCTTGTTGTTGCGGAAGGTCTTCCACTCGCTCTCGTTGCTGTGAGCGAGCACGATGCCGTCGAACGGGATGGCACCGAAGCCTTCGGTGCCCTTGAAGTTGCCCTCCTGCGTGGCGGTGAGCAACGGGTGCAGTACCTTGATCGGCGCCTTGAACATCTCGACGAATTCGAGCAGGCCCTGGTTGGCCAGGCACAGGCCGCCGGAGAAGCTGTACGCGTCCGGGTCGTCCTGTGCGAAGGTTTCGAGCTTGCGGATGTCGACCTTGCCGACGAGCGCCGAGATGTCCTGGTTGTTCTCGTCGCCCGGCTCGGTCTTGGCCACGCCGACCTGCTTGAGCACGCTTGGAAGGCGTTTCACGATCTTGAATTGGCGGATGTCGCCCCCGAACTCTTCGAGCCGCTTCACGGCCCACGGGCTCATGATGCGGTTGAGGTAGCGGCGCGGAATGCCGTATTCCTTTTCCAGCAGCGGCCCGTCCTCGGCCACGTCGAACAAACCGAGCGGCGACTCGTTCACCGGCGACCCCTTGATCGCATAGAACGGCACGTGCTCCATCAACTGCTTCAGGCGCTCGGCGATGGAACTCTTGCCGCCCCCAACGGGCCCGAGCAAGTACAGGATCTGCTTCTTTTCTTCCAGCCCTTGCGCCGCGTGGCGGAAGTACGAGACCACCTGCTCGATGGCGTCTTCCATGCC
Organism: Rhizobacter sp.; assembly: GCA_025350965.1. Lineage (GTDB taxonomy): Bacteria > Pseudomonadota > Gammaproteobacteria > Burkholderiales > Burkholderiaceae_C > LMDS01. The sequence goes on along the minus strand of JANXWV010000089.1, from coordinate 42,092 downwards.
GTAGAACTCGGCGAAGGCGGGGTAGATCTTGATCAGCTTGTTCGCGAAGATGCGCGACAAACGCGGGTCGTTGCGGGTGTCGACCATCTTCGGCTCACCGATGGCCTGGAGCATGCGCTCGGCGGCGGTGGCATACGCAACCGGGTTGCGTTTGCACTCGGCGAGGTACTCCTCGATCGAGAGTTCTTCTTCGCGGCTGCGCTCGAAGCGCGCGGCGAAATTGCTGATCACGTCCATGCTGATCTCCTTGGGCAGGAGACGTCGGGGGCGAGTGCCTTGGGTGAAGGCGGTTGCCTTTCCCTCGACGTCTGGGGAAGTTCTGATGGCACCCGGTGGGGCGCCATCAGAGCTTTCCGTTCATCAGCGTTTTCAGTGCGTCAAGCGTCGTTCAGTTCTGCTGCCGACGCTGGCGAGAATAGACCCGTGTTCATTGCCTTGCTTGCGCGGCTTCGGCCAACCTTGTTTAGCAAACAACGTGCCGCAGTCGATTGAGTTGACCACGTCGTCAGTGAATGAGCACACAGGCTCGCGCAAAGTTCCTTGCGCTGCAATACCGCGTGTGCGGGTGTGCGCCAGTTGTTTCGGCGGTTTGACACGGAAGTGCGGCGGCCATGCGCTGCAGGTGCTTCAGCGTGCAGGAAGCCCGAGCTTTTGAAGCAGGCCGTTCAACTCATCGAGCGAGCCGAATGCGATGGCGACTTCGCCTTGCTCGCCATGCCGGGTGCGCTTTTTTACACGGATCTCGACCGAGGCTGTCAGCGTGTCCGACAGTTCCTGTTCAATGCGCTGCAGGTCGCGCGGCTTGTCGTGCCGGGTGCGCAGCAATGGCGTTTGCCGGCCGCTGCTGGCGCTCGCCCGCGCGACAAGCTTTTCGGCCTCGCGCACGCTGAGCTTCTTCGCGACGATCTCGGTGGCGTGGAGGATCTGCTGCGCGCCTTCCAGCGGCAGCAGCGCGCGCGCGTGGCCCATGTCGATGTCGCCGGCCATCAGCAACTGCTGCACGGGCTCGGTGAGGTTCAGCAGGCGCAGCAGGTTGCTCGCGGCACTGCGCGAGCGACCGACCGCTTGCGCGGCTTGCTCGTGGGTCAGGCCGAACTCATCGACGAGACGCTTGATGCCTTGCGCTTCTTCGAGCGGGTTCAGGTCCTCGCGCTGGATGTTCTCGATCAACGCCATGGCGGCGGCAGCCTCGTCGGGCACGTCGCGCACGAGCACCGGAATGTCGTCGAGGCCCGCCAGGCGCGCGGCGCGCACGCGGCGCTCGCCCGCGATGATCTCGTAGCGGTCGGGCCCGACCGCGCGCACCAGCACTGGCTGCATCACACCCTGAGCCTTGATGCTCTCGGCCAGTTCGTACAACGAGCCTTCGTCCATGCGCGTGCGCGGTTGGTACTTGCCGGGCTGGAGTTGTGCGAGCTTCAGGCTGTTCGGCGCGCCCGGCGGCGGCGCAGGAGGCGCATCGCCGGCCTCCTTGACGCGTGGCCCGAGCAGTGCTTCGAGGCCGAGGCCGAGGCCTTTGGGTTTCTTGGTGACCATGCGCAGATTCTCGGTGATTCAGCGCAGCTGCCCGCCGTGCGTGGGGTCGGCCTGGCTTGGGCTCAGGCCATGCGTCATCCCTTGCGTCATCTGTTGCAAGAGCGCCCAGCCTTCGGGCCAGTCGCCCAGACCCGATGCGCCGTTGATGTGGCCATGCGAGCCCAGGGTCACGACCCGGCTGCCCCAGTCCGACGCCATTCGCGCGCTGCGGTCCGGGCCGCAATACGGATCGTCGGTGCTGCTGACGACCAGGCTCTCGAACGGCAGCCGCTGGCGCGCGATGGGGCGCCAGTTGAACAGGTTCGGCGGCATGTCATCGCGTTCGGTGTCGGGCGGTGCCACGAGCAGCGCTGCGCACACCCGCCCGGTGTGCTGCGAGTGAGCCGCCCACGAAGCCACGAGATGGCAGCCGAGGCTGTGGGCGACGAGCACGGCCGGTCTGGTGCTTGCGAGCAGCACGTCGTCGAGCCGCGTCATCCAGTCGCCGCGCCTTGGCCATTGCCAGTCGGCCTGCTGCACTCGCTCGCATGCGTGCAACACCTCCCAGCGGCTTTGCCAGTGCATGGCGTCGGAGTTCAACCAACCCGGCAGCAGCAGCGTTCGGGTGGGGGTTGGCGGGCGCGCGTCACCAAGGGCCGGCATGTACTGGTTTATCCTCTATGTTCTGACGCACCGGCGTTTTGAATCGGGGTTGCCACATGACATACCACGCGTTCGTGGACGGCCAGGAAGGCACGACCGGCCTGCGCATCCATGAGTATCTCGCCCAGCGCGGCGACATCGAGGTTCTGCGCATCGATGCCGACAAGCGCAAGGACCCGGCTGAGCGTGCGCGGCTGCTCAACGCCGCCGATGTGGCGTTCCTGTGCTTGCCCGACGCGGCGGCCCGTGACGCTGCCGCGCTGGTCAGCAACCCGAACACGTGCCTGATCGACGCCAGTTCCGCGCACCGCACGGCGGCGGGATGGGCCTTCGGGTTGCCAGAACTGGCGCCGGGGCAACGTGAGTTGATCCGCGCCAGCAAGCGCATTTCCAACCCCGGCTGCCACGCGTCGGCGTTCATTCTGCTGCTGCGCCCGTTGGTCGATGCGGGCTTGGTGCTGGCCGACGCACTGGTATCGGCGACGTCGATCACCGGATTTTCCGGCGGCGGCAAGAAGATGATCGAGCAGTACCAGGCCGGCGGCGACGCGCGTTTGAACGCGCCTCGGCCTTACGCGCTGTCCCTTCATCACAAGCATTTACCCGAGATGGGAACCCACACCGGGCTGCAAGGTCAGCCGGTCTTCATGCCCATTGTCGGTAATTTCTACAAGGGTTTGACGGTAAGCGTGCCCTTACATCTTGAGCAGCTTTGTGCGGGTGCATCGGCAGAATCGGTGCATGCGGCCTTCGCAGCACGCTATGCCGGTGAGCGCTTCGTTCGGGTGATGCCACTGCGCGATACGGCGGCGCTGGGCGACGGTTTCTTCGACGTTCAAGCATGCAACGACACCAACCGCGTCGACATTTTCGTCTTTGCCAGCGACACCCAAGTGCTGCTGATGGCTCGGCTCGACAACCTGGGCAAGGGCGCGAGCGGGGCGGCGGTGCAGTCGATGAACGTGCACCTCGGGCTCGACGAAGGCCTGGGCCTGTAGCGCACGGGCCGCGGCGCGGTCAGGCGGCGGCGGGGTCGCGGGCGCGGTAGTGGTAAGCGTACCCGTCGGTGAAGCCGAGCCGGTGATAGACCGAGCGTGCGGCGTGGTTGTCGCCTTCCACCTGCAGATACGAATGCTGCGCACCGCCGGCCCTGGCTTGCGCGAGAAGCTGGCTGCACAGCACGCGAGCCAGCCCCTGACCTCGGAACGCTGGTTCGGTGAAAACGTCGTAGAGGCCGACCAAACCACCTTCCGCCGCCATCTGCCCACAACTTGCGGGTTGGCCGTCGATCCGCAACTCAAACGCACTGAACGGCACCGGTGCATTCAACAACCGTTCGGCGTGGGCCTGCCGTTGTGCGAGGGGCGAGCCGCGAAACGTGCCCACCGTTTGTGCGAACGCGTCGAGACCGACGGAAAGCAAGGTTGCGCCGGCAGGCAATGCCAGGGCGGCGGCTGTGCCCAAGTCGGCGCGCACCATGACGCGCGTGTCATCGAAGCGCTGAAAGCCTTGGGCGACTAGTTCCTCGTCGAGGCCCGACGGCAATGTGAACGGCGTGATGCGCACGATCATTGGCAGCCCCGCGTCGGCGTAGACCTGTTCGCATGCGGCCAGCCGCTCTGACACGGGCATGCGGCCAGCGGCGACCGCATTGACGCAGCGTGCGCGCTTGGCCTTGCCGGCCGAGAAGCGAACCAGCCAGCCATCGACCCAGCGCTGTTGCGGCGGGGCACTCGCATTCAAGCCGGCATCTTCGACGCGCGACAGCAGCGTGGCGCTGAACGCGGGGTTCACGCACGCCCCAATCGCTGCGCCATCTCCTTGGCGAATTCGACGAAGGCCACGGCGCCTTTGGAGGCGGGGTCGAACACAACGCCTGGCAAGCCGTAGCTGGGCGCTTCGGCCAGGCGCACATTGCGCGGGATGACGGTGTTGAACACCTTGTCCCCGAAATGCGTCTTGAGTTGCTCGCTGACCTGTTGCTGCAGCGTGATGCGCGGGTCGAACATCACACGCAGCAGGCCGATGATCTCGAGCTCCGGGTTCAGGTTCGCGTGCACCTGCTTGATGGTGTTGACCAGGTCGCTCAGGCCTTCGAGCGCGAAGTACTCGCATTGCATTGGCACCACCACGCCGTGGGCGGCGCACAGGCCGTTGAGGGTGAGCATGCTCAGGGAAGGCGGGCAGTCGATCAGCACGAAGTCGTAGTTGGCTGCCTCGGTCACAAGCGCCGCTTTGAGGCGCTTGTCGCGGCGCTCGAGCTCGACCAGTTCGACCTCGGCACCCGCCAGTTCTCGGTTGGCGGGCAGCACGTCGTAGCCGGCTTTCGGGCTGCGTTGCCGGGCTTCCGCGACCGAGGCATTCTCCAGCAACACGTCGTAGACGCTCAGTTCGAGTGCGCGTTTGTCGATGCCCGACCCCATGGTCGCATTGCCCTGCGGGTCGAGGTCGACGACCAGTACGCGCTTGCCGATCTGGCTCAATCCGGCGGCAAGGTTGACGGTGGTGGTGGTCTTGCCGACACCACCTTTTTGGTTGGCGATGCAGAAAATTCTGGCCATGGGTGGGACCGGTCGGCAGGTTGGGGCGGCGCACAGGCTGGGCGCCGTCAGATCAGCCGGGAATTATAAAGACGGCCTCATCCATACCAGGCAGCGTTCGGCGCCCAGTTCGGGAACATCAAGCTGTTCCACGTGAAACACATCCACGCTCGCAGGCAGGGCGGCCAGTTCGGCCTCTGGGCGCTTGGCCTTCATGGCCACCCACGCGCCGCCCGGTGAGAGATTCGCGCGCGTCAAGGTCACGAAATCAGGCAGCGAGGCAAATGCGCGGGACGTAACGAGGTCGAACGGGCCGACCTTGAGTTGCTCCACCCTCGAATGGTGCGAATGCAGGTTCGCGAGTCTCATCTCGACGGCTGCTTGCTGAATGAACGCCGCCTTCTTGCCAACACTGTCCACACAGGTCACGTCCCAGGCCGGGTTCAATGCAGCGAGAACGACGCCGGGCAGCCCGCCACCGCTGCCCACGTCGAGCACGCGCTGCGGCCCACTGCCGGCATGGCGCCGCAGTGCTGGCACGACGGCGAGGCAGTCGACCAGGTGCAATGTCAGCATCTGGGCAGGGGCACGAACGGCAGTGAGGTTGTAGGTCGCATTCCAGCGTTGCAGCAGTGCAAGGTACTGCATCAGCAAGTCGCTTTCACGCATTGCCAGGGTCAGAGGAATGCGTATTGCCAGAGCCTCCAGCTGCTGTTGCAGCCCTCCCGCAGATGCGGTCGCATCGGCACGGGCACCGACGGGCGTATCAGGCGGCAGCATCTTCGGCGCGTAGCGCGCTCGCAGCGGACCCCTTGAGCCGCCCCTTTTTCAGGTGCACCAGCAGCAACGAAATCGCTGCGGGGGTGATGCCTGAAATCCGCGAGGCTTGCCCCAAGGTTTCCGGGCGGTGCTTGCTGAGTTTCTGGCGTGCCTCGAATGACAAGGCCAACACCTTGGCGTAATCGAGGTCGCTGGGCAGTCGCAGGGCCTCGAAGTGCGCGCTGCGGTCCACATCGCGAATCTGCTTGTCAATGTAGCCAGCGTACTTGATGCTGACCTGTGCTTGTTCAATCACCTCGTCCGCCAGCGTCGCACCCAGTTCGCCATGCAGTGTTTCACGTGAAACAGGCATGTTTTGGGGCGGGCCGGCAGAGATGGCAAGGGCAGCGGCGCCAATGGCCTCAACCTCCGCCACCTCGTCGAAGCCAACTTCAGGCCGCTTCAGCAGGTCGGCAAGGCTGTATTCGTGCTCGATGCTGGCGCCGAGCAGCCGTTGGGCGTCGGCGTCGGGAAGCGTCGCCGGCCGTACCCAGGTGGTCTTCAAGCGTTCGATCTCGCGCGCAACGGCGTCTCGTTTGCGGTTGAACGCCGCCCAGCGCTCGTCGCCGACCAAACCCAAGTCTCGGCCGGCCTCGGTGAGCCGCATGTCGGCGTTGTCTTCGCGCAGCTGCAGGCGGAACTCGGCTCGGCTGGTGAACATGCGGTAGGGCTCGGTCACGCCTTTGGTGATCAGGTCGTCGACCAGCACGCCAACGTAGGCCTGGTCGCGGCGCGGCAGCCAGGGCGCATTGCCGCGCACTTGCAGGGCCGCGTTGATGCCGGCAAACAGGCCTTGTGCGGCAGCTTCTTCGTAGCCGGTCGTACCGTTGATCTGGCCGGCGAAGAACAGCCCGCTGATCGACTTCGTTTCGAAGTTGGCTTTCAGCTCGCGTGGGTCGAAGTAGTCGTACTCGATGGCGTAGCCCGGGCGAAGAATGTGCACATCGGACAGCCCGGCCATGCTGCGCACGGCGGCGAGTTGCACGTCGAACGGCAGAGAGGTGGAAATGCCGTTCGGGTAGAACTCGTGCGTCGTCAGGCCTTCGGGTTCCAGGAAGATCTGGTGCGAATCTTTGTCTGCGAAACGGTTGACCTTGTCTTCGATGCTCGGGCAGTAGCGCGGGCCCACGCCGTCGATCAGCCCGGTGAACATGGGGCTGCGGTCAAAGCCGCCGCGAATGATCTCGTGCGTGCGCGCGTTCGTGTGGGTGATCCAACAGGGCACCTGCTGCGGGTGCTGAGCCGCGCTGCCCATGAAGCTGAAGATCGGCATTTTCGTGGTGGCCGGTGTGCCGTCTGCTGCCGCAACGCCGTCACCGGGCTGCGACACCAGAACCGAGAAGTCGATGCTGCGGCCATCCAGGCGCGGTGGCGTGCCGGTTTTCAGCCGCCCCTGCGGGAGCTTCAGCTCCTTCAACCGGGCCGACAGCGCCACGGCAGGCGGGTCGCCAGCGCGCCCGGCGCTGTGGTTTTGCAGGCCGACGTGGATCTTGCCGTCGAGGAAGGTGCCCGCGGTCAACACCACGGTCGTCGCATCAAAGCGAATGCCCACTTGCGTGACAACGCCCGTCACGCGCTCGCCTTGCAGCAGCAGATCGTCGCAGGCACCTTGAAACAGCCACAGGTTCGGTTGGTTTTCCAGCCGGCGGCGGATGGCGGCCTTGTAGAGAACGCGGTCGGCTTGCGCCCGCGTGGCACGAACGGCGGGCCCTTTCGAGCTGTTCAAAATGCGGAACTGAATGCCGGCCTCATCGGTGGCCAGCGCCATGGCGCCACCGAGCGCGTCGACCTCCTTGACGAGGTGGCCCTTGCCGATGCCGCCGATCGACGGGTTGCAGCTCATCTGCCCGAGGGTCTCGATGTTGTGCGAGAGCAGCAGCGTGGCCGCGCCCATGCGCGCAGCTGCCAACGCGGCTTCGGTGCCGGCATGGCCACCGCCAACCACGATCACGTCGAAATGCTTCGGAAACAACATCAGCTTGCCTAATTTTTGAGCAGACGAAGATTGTAGGGAGCGGGCCGCTGCGCGTCACGCGCAGGGTGGTGCTGTGCCCGCGCGGCTCCCGTGTAGCGCCTGAAGCGCTCAGCCCGCCAACAGCATTTCGGTGTGCGGGATGTCGTCTTCGAGGTAGGGTGCACCCACCCCGGCGAAGCCGAAGCCGGCATAGAACGCTTCCAGGCGCGACTGCGCTGAGATGCGGATTCCGCAGCCCGGAAAGGTGTCGCGGCAGTGGCTGATCGCGCGCGCCACCAGTTCCCGGCCCAGCCCGCTGCCTCGCGCCGCAGCTGTTGTGATCACCCGGCCGATCGACGGCTCGGCGTACTTCTGGCCGGCGTGCACGACGCGCGCATAGGCCATCGGTACGCTGCGGTCGGCTGCCCATGCTGCGAGATGGTGCGATGCGGCGTCGAAACCGTCGGCATCGACAAAGATGCACTGCTGCTCGAGCGAAAACACCTGTTGTCGGCCCCGGTAGATGGCGTCCAGCTCGCCCACGCTCAGCGCGTCGAACGGGCACCAGCGCCATGTGAGTGGCGACCGTTCCATCATCGCCCCAATGACCTCAACGCACCGCCGCACTGCGCAGCGTGCGCGCAACGAACCAGACGCCGGCTGCTGCCACCGCCACACACACCGCAAGCGGCACACCGATCTGCATCGCGTTGAAGTCTTCGCCCTTCAAGACCCGCGTCATCAGCACGTTCTGAGCCAGTGCCGGCACCCACAAATACCACGGCGAATCGCTGCCGAGGCTGAACACATTGATGAGCGGCAGCAGCGACGCACCGAGCATCACGACGGTCGCGCTGGCCTGTGCTTCCTTGAAGGTCTTGCAACGGATGGCCACCGCCATCAACAGGGCCGACACGGCCGCCGCAAACGGCAGCAGCACCACCAGGAACCACAGCGCTTCGCGCGTGCCGTACTGGAACATCGCTGCCAGCGTGTCGCTGCGCAGCACCCATTGGCCCGGCAGGAAGCTGAAGCTGCTGAGCACCGCGATCAGCATGCCCACGGTTGCCACTGCCCCCCACTTGCCGGCGACGAGCACCCAACGTTCGAGCGGGTTCGCCAGCAGCGGCTCTAGCGAGCCGCGCTCGCGCTCGCCGGCGGTCGTGTCGAGCGCCGCGTTGAGTGCGCCGTACAGCACCGCCATCATCACGAAGTAGGGCAGCATGCCGGTGATCTGGGTCGCGCGCGTTTGGGTGCTTGCCAAGTCACGCTCTTCCACCTGAACCGGCTCCAGCACGTCGCCGGCCACGCCGCGCAGCGCCAGCGTCAGCATCACGCGCTCGCGGCTGAAGCCGGCCAGCAGGCGTTGCACCCGGCCCGCCCCGGCCAATGAGCGCTGGTTCGCGCTGTCCGACACGATCTCGACGATGGGCGCCTCACCGCGCAGCAGCGCCGCCTCGAAGTCTTTTGGCACCACAACCACCGGGTCGGCGAGCGTGGCGCTTCGCAGTTGCGCTTCATACCCGGCCGGCGCGGCTTTCACGGTGTAGGTCTGGCGCTCGAAGAAGTTCTTCAGGCTGGGCGCGTTTTCGATCCCTTCGACGACCACCTCGCGCAGCTCCGCGCGCGACTCCAGCGAGGCCACCAGCACCGAGATCGCCACCAGCACCAGCGGCCCCATCAACACCGATGAGACCAGCACCGTGAGCAGCGTGCGCCGGTCGCGCAGCGCGTCGGTGATCTCCTTGCGGTAGACCGTCCAGGCCAGCTTCAAACCATTCATCGCGCCCTTCATTGGGCATTTCCCTCGGGCGAGAACGCGAGCGCCACGAAGGCCTCTTCAAAGTCGGTCTGGCCGGTCTGCGCCAGGAGTTCCGCCACCGTGCCGGTGGCGACCGTGCGCCCGTGCGAGACCAGCACCACGCTGTCGCACAGGCGTTCCACCTCCTGCATGATGTGCGTTGAGAAAACAATGCATTTGGCGCCGCCGGCCGGCGTGCGCAGGAAGCGAAGGCTCTCGCGAAGCGCGCGGGTGGCCAGCACGTCCAGGCCGTTGGTCGGCTCGTCGAGGACGATGTTCGCCGGGTCGTGCACCAGCGCGCGGGCCAGCGCGGTCTTCATGCGTTCGCCTTGGCTGAAGCCTTCCGTTCGGCGTTCGAGTAAGGGCTTCATGTCCAGCATCTGCGCCAGCGCCTCGGCACGCGCCTGCGCTGCGTCAAGGGCCATGCCTTGCAGCCGGCCGTAGTAGACGATGTTCTCGCGCGCCGTCAGGCGCGGGTACAGGCCGCGCGCGTCCGACAGCACGCCCATGCGAGCGAGCGCCTCGCGCGGCCGCGTGGCCACGTCGATGCCGTCCACAGTCAGGTGGCCGGCGTCGGGCGCAATCAGCCCGGCGAGCATGCGCAGCGTCGTGGTCTTGCCCGCACCGTTCGGCCCCAGAAGGCCAGTGATCCGGCCGTCCGGCGCGTGCAGGTTCACATCGGCCACGGCCTGCACGGGAACGCCGGGCCGCCCGCGCTTGAAAAGCCCACGTCCGGTACCCGGTGCGGGGAATTGCTTGGCGAGCTGCTCGATGCGGATCATCGCGATGCCGGTGCAGCAGGTGCACTCGCAGAGGCCGGGGCATCGCCGGTGATCGGCTCGAACACCGGCGGTCGCGGAACAGCCTTCAGGCAGGCCGCATCGACCGCCACCGCCGCTGCGCTGTCGCCGGCGTCGATGAAGCGATAGACCACGTCGCGCCCGCAGCCGATGGCCATCACGCCATGCCCGGCGTTCGCCACCACCACGTGCACCGCGTTCGGCCCGAGTGCACGCGCCATGCGCGCGCCGTGGCGGGGTGGCGTGGCCGGGTCCAGCCCGCCGCTGAACAGCAGGGCGGGGCTTTGGCTCGGTGCCACCGTGTAGAACGCGGCGGGCACGTCACCACGCGGCCAGTTAGCGCACACTTTTCCGTAAAGCTCCATCTGGTCTGTGCCGAAGTCGGCACCCGGTGCATCGGTGGCGCGTGCGGCACGAGGCATGTCTTCGGCGCAGACGACCGAAAAGTGCATGCCCATCGCGAGCTGTACGCCCTTGCGCGACGCGAGCAGCGCGTTCAGACCGAGCAGCGGCTCCAGCCGGCCACGGGCCGCGTCGGCGATGGCCGCTGGTAGCGCCGCAGCAACGGCCGGCACGTACAGCGCGCTGCGCACGGCGGCGAGCGCCATCTGCCGCGTCAGCACGAAGCGCTCGGGTTGGCCCGTCAACGGGTGCGCAGCGGCTGTGGCGAGTGGCAGCTTTCGCAGCAGGGCATGCCAGTCGGCGCGCAGGGCGGGGTGGTTTCGGGCGCACGCCGGCTCGGCCTCGCAGGCGGCCAGCCAGGCATCGAGCGCGGCCTGGCCATCGGTCGAAAAGCTCACCGGCAGCGCCATGTCGGGCGGTGCCACGGCGTCGAGCACGCTGCGCCGCACCTGGGCCGGGAACTGGCGCTGGTACTCGAGTGCCGCGCGCGTTCCATACGACACGCCGACCAGATTGACCTGCGCCGCGCCGAGTTGCAGGCGCACCGCGTCGAGGTCTTGCATCGCGATGGTTGTGGTGAACAGGCCCAGGTCGGCCGGCGCCTTGATGTAAGGCAGCTTCAGCAGCGCGGTGCGGCAAGCCTCGATCTGCTGCAGCTGGCGCTGCGGGTCGGCCTGCTCGGCCAGCGGTTCGCGCCGCGTGTCGGCGCAGTTCAGCGGCGCCGAGAGGCCGGTGCCGCGCTGGTCGACGAACACGATGTCGCGCCGGTTGTTCAGGCGGCTGAAGAGGCCGAGCATCTGTGGTGCGACGCCGATGGCGCTTTGCCCCGGGCCGCCGGCGAGCAGGAACACCGGGTCGGCGAGCTTGCGGCGAGCCATCGCCGGCACGACGACGTAGTGCACGTCGATCACGGTGCCAGCGGGCCGGGCCGGGTCGAGCGCGCGCTGCACCACGCCGCACAGCACGCTGTTGCGGATGCCCGGCACGCGGCATTCGGTGAGCGCGGCACCCGCCCGTGACGAAGCGGCCGACATGATCAGCGCGGCCCCCAGCGCAACGGCGTACGGCTTCATCCGCGTGCGCTGCAACTCAGGGCGTACCGAGCAGCCGCTTGGCTTCGCCCGAGTCGATGAGCTTGATCAGGTCTTGCGCGCCGCCCACCAGCACGCCGCGCACGAAGACCATCGGCAGCGTCGGCCAGCCGGTCCACATCTTCAGCGCATTGCGTTGCCGCCACTGGCTGAGGTAGCTGCCGTACTCGAGATACTGGTGCGCAATGCCGGCCGCGTCGAGCGCCTTGCGCGCGCGGCGGCAAAACGGGTTGCCCGCCATGCCGACGACGAGCACCGGGTTCGATGCCGCCGCCGCCTGCACGTTGTGAACGATGTCGGCGTGCAGGTTGGCGACGGTGTCGCGGATGGCAGGGTGAAGCCGCGCTTCTTCCAGGGTTGATCGTGGCATCAGGTTGTCCGTTCGGAAAAGCCCCAAGGGTAGCGGATGCCCGCCGCGCCGGGGCTGTCAGCTGGCGAGCGCCCCGCGCTGAAAGTCGGCCACGGCCTGATGGATCTCGGCAGTCGTGTTCATCACGAACGGCCCGTATTGCGCGATGGGTTCATGCAGCGGCTTGCCCGCCACCAGCAGCACGCGGGCTGCGCCGCCGGCCGCCGCATCGGCGACCAGCCGCACGCCGTCGGCCTGCGCGTCGTTGGCGAAGATCCCCATGCGCTCGCTGTCGATTCGCACGGCGTCGGCCGCACTGCCGGCTTGCACGGCTGTGCCGCCGAACACGTACGCGAACGCGTTGTGGCCGGCGGGCATCGCCACATCGATGCTTTGCCCCGCAGGCAAAGTGATGTCGAGAACCAGCGGCTCGGTGGTGGGCCGCGTGACCGCGCCCATCACCCCGAAGGCGTGGCCGGCAATGACCCGCACCGACACACCGCCGCCCAAAGCCACCACCGGCACCTGTGCGGGCGGCACGTCGCGGTAGGCGGGGGCTGTCATCTTGTCGGTGGCGGCCAGGTTCACCCACAGCTGGAAGCCGGCCATTCGGCCTTCGTTCTGTTCGGGCATTTCGGAATGGACGATGCCACGCCCGGCCGTCATCCACTGCACGCTGCCCGGCTCCAGCAGGCCGACGTTGCCCACGCTGTCGCGGTGGCGCATGCGGCCTTCGAGCATGATCGTCACCGTCTCGAAACCGCGGTGCGGGTGGCTCGGAAAGCCGCCGATGTAGTCGGCCGCCGCGTCGCTGCCGAACGCGTCAAGCATCAGGAAAGGGTCGAGGCGCTGCTGCAGCGGCTGCGTCAGAACGCGCGTCAGCTTGACGCCGGCACCGTCCGACGTGGCCTGGCCCGCGACGATGCGTTCGACCCGGCGCGGCCGGCGCAGGAGCTTGCCTTGAGGCGTGGTGAGGGTGTGTTCCATGCCTTCAATGTAGGCCGCCGCGGCGCGGTTTCAACAGCGCCGCATTCGCACACACCGGTGAGCCGGTTTGCATGCCGACGCGCGAATGCAACGCCGGCCGAAAAGCGGTGTAATACGCGCCCCACCACTCACGACGGACCCACCATGAAGCTTTACTACAGCCCCGGCGCCTGTTCCCTGTCACCGCACATCGTGCTCGTTGAATCGGGCCTCACGTTCGAGCCGGTCATGGCCAGCACCAAGACCCACAAGCTGCTCGACGGCACCGACTACTACGGCATCAACCCGCGCGGCTACGTGCCGCTGCTGGAGCTCGACAACGGCGAGCGCTTGTCCGAAGGCCCGGCCATCTTGCAGTACATCGCCGACCAGGTGCCCGAGAAGAAGCTCGCCCCTGCCAACGGCACCATGGCCCGTTACCGCACGCAGGAGATGCTCAACTTCATCACCAGCGAATTGCACAAGGGCATCGGCGGCAACTTCAACCCGGCCATGCCCGAAGAGGCCAAGGTGTTGATGCGCGCGAAGGCACTCGACCGCCTGAAGTGGATCGACGGTCAACTCGAAGGCAAGCAGTACCTGATGGGCGATTCGTTCAACATCGCCGATGCGTACTTGTTCACCGTGACCAACTGGACTTCACACGTGGGCATCGACATCTCCGGCCTCAAGAACCTCGTTGCATTCCAGGCCCGCATGTTCGCGCGCCCCGCAGTGCAGGCGGCGATGAAGGCCGAAGGCCTGCTCAAGTAAGCACACGATGCACACCCCGAGCACCCGCGAGACGCGGGCCGTGATCGGCACCAAGGCCAGCGCGTGGGCATGGGCATGGGCATGGGCTTGGGGGCTCGCTTCGGCGTTCGCCAGCACCGCCGCCTGTGCGCAAGCCGCACCCGCACCGGGCCGCTACGGCGGTGAGCTGTGCGTGACGACACCCGCGTCGGTCGCGCCGGGCTGCGGCCCGGCCGAGGTCGAGCTGCAAGCCGGCGGCAGCGCCCGCGTGAGCATCAGCGACATCAGCTACCGCCTGCAGATCAAGAGCAGCCAGGTCCAGGTGGTGCTGATGCACGGCGGCATGCAGATCGACGAGTTCGTCTCACCGTACGAATGGGTCGGCCGCACGCTGCAGTTCAGTGATGTCGACAAGCGCGCGCGCTACGCGCTGCGGCTCAATGATCCCAAGGCGTTGAAGCCGACGTTGAAGTAGCGCGGCGGCTCACTGCCGCGCATTCGGCTGACGCGCTCAAGCCGTGCCGCCCACCGTCAGCCGGTCGATGCGCAGCGTCGGCTGGCCCACGCCCACGGGCACGCTCTGGCCTTCCTTGCCGCACACGCCCACACCGGTGTCGAGCTTCATGTCGTTGCCGATCATGCTCACGCGCGTCAACGCGTCGGGGCCGTTGCCGATGATGGTCGCCCCCTTCACCGGATACTGGATCTTGCCGTTCTCGACCCAGAACGCTTCGCTCGCCGAGAACACGAACTTGCCGCTCGTGATGTCGACCTGCCCGCCGCCGAAGTTGGTGGCGTACAGACCGCGCTTGAGGCCGGCAACGATCTCTTCCTTCGTCTTGTCGCCGCTGAGCATGTAGGTATTCGTCATGCGCGGCATCGGCACGGCCGCATAGCTTTCGCGCCGTCCGTTGCCGGTGGGTTTGACACCCATCAGGCGCGCGTTCATCGAGTCTTGTATGTAGCCCTTCAGGATGCCGTCTTCGATCAGCACGTTGCGCTGCGATGCATTGCCTTCGTCGTCCACGTTGAGCGAGCCGCGCCGGTCGGGCAAGGTGCCGTCGTCGAGCACCGTCACGCCCTTGGCCGCAACGCGCTGGCCGATCTTGCCGCTGAACGCGCTGCTGCCCTTGCGGTTGAAATCGCCCTCCAGGCCGTGGCCGATGGCCTCGTGCAGCAGCACACCGGGCCAGCCCGGGCCCAGCACCACGCTCATCTCGCCGGCCTTTGCGGGGCGCGACTCGAGGTTCGTAAGGGCCGCGTTCACCGCGTCGCGCACATAGCTTTCGATCACGTCGTCGCTGAAGTAGCCGAAGCCGAAGCGCCCGCCGCCGCCGCCGTTGCCGACCTCGCGCCTCACTTCGCCGCCCACCGTCTGCTCGGCGATCACGGTCACGCTCAAGCGCACCAGCGGGCGCACGTCGGCTGCCAGCGTGCCGTCGCCGCGCGCGACCAGAACCACGTCGTACTCGCCCGCCAGGCCCGCCATCACCTGCTTGATGCGCGGGTCCTTCGAGCGCGCGAGCTTCTCGACCTTCTCGAGCAGCGCGACCTTCTGCGTGCTGTCGAGGGTCGCGATCGGGTCCATCGGCGCGTAGAGCAAGCGGCTGCCCGCGATGCGCTGTTTCGTGCCGACCTTGACCCGGCGGCTCTGCCCATTCGCGGCAATGGTGCGCACGGTGCGGGCCGCGTCCATCAGCGCGGCTTCGGAGATGTCGTCCGAGTAGGCGAAGGCCGTTTTCTCGCCCGCCACAGCGCGCACGCCCACGCCCTGGTCGATGCCGAAGCTGCCGCTCTTCACGATGCCTTCTTCCAAACTCCAGCCCTCGCTGCGCGTGTATTGGAAGTACAGGTCGGCGTCGTCGATGCGGTGCGTGGCGATGGCTGCGAGCGCCTTCGAGAGCGTGGCGTCCGTCAGGCCGAAGGGTTCCAGCAACAGTGAGCGGGCGACGGCCAAGCGTTCGATCGTGGGTTCGCGGGAGATCATGCGGTGGTCCTTCCAGGGCTGACATTCATTGTAGAAGCGGGGTGCGCGCGCAGGTGTTCACAAGTCTTTACCGCTGCGATAGGCGCCGGGGGTCGTCTGCGCAAGCTGCTGCGTCGTTGAAGGTGGGCGAGGCTCGCAAGCCTGCAACCCACCCCCACCCCAAGGAGCCACACCATGATGAACCTCAAGACGCTGACCGTTTCCATGACCCTGGCCGTTGCCAGCCTCGGTGCCTTTGCCCAGGCTTCACCCGCCGCTACGCCGCGTGTCGACCAGCGCGAAGCGAACCAGCAGCAGCGCATCGCCAACGGCGCCGCATCGGGCGCGCTCACCGCGAAGGAAACGATGCGCCTGGAGAAGCAGCAAGCCCGCATCAACACCACTGAGGCGAATGCCAAGGCCGATGGCACCGTGACCAAGGGTGAGCGCAAGCATCTGCACCGCATGCAGGACCGTGCGAGCAAGAACATCCATCACGAGAAGCACGACGCGCAGACCGCGAAGTAAATCGCACCACGCGGGTCAATTCATTCGTGAAACATTTGAACCCGCGTTTCAACCCGCGTTCTTCAACGCCAGCGCGCGCTCGTACAGCGCGTTGCGTGGCGCGCCGGTGAGTTCAGCTGCCAGCGCCACGGCCTGTTTGAGCGGCAATTCGGCGAGCAGGGTTCGCAACGTGTGATCGTGGGCGGCATTGCCGTCAGCCACCACCGAGGCTTGCGCGTGCAGCACCAGGACGAACTCGCCGCGGCTGCGGTTGGCGTCGGCCGCGAGCCACGCTGCAAGCGCGTTCGCAGGCAACGTGGCCACCGTCTCGAACTGCTTCGTCAACTCGCGGCACAGCGTCACGGGGCGCGCACCGCAGGCCTCGCCGAGTGCTGCGGCCAAGGCGGCAATGCGGTGCGGCGCCTCGAACAGCACCTGCGTGTTCGGTTGTGCGGCCAGCTGCTTCAACAGCACCGCGCGCTCCCCGGCCTTCGTGGGCAGGAAGCCGGCAAAGGTGAACGGCCCGCCGATGGCATCACCCGCCACGCTGAGCGCTGCCGCTGCGCTGCTCGCGCCCGGGATCGGCACCACTCGGTAGCCGCCCGCCGCCACGGCCGCCACGAGTGCCGCGCCCGGGTCGCTGATCGCCGGCGTGCCCGCATCGCTGATGCAGGCCACGCGCTCGCCGCGCGCCAGGCGCAGCATCACCCCGGCGGCGGCTTCTCGTTCGTTGTGCTCATGCACAGCGAGCAGCGGCTTGCCCTCGATGCCGAGCTGGCGCAGCAGCGGCGCGCTGTGGCGGGTGTCTTCGCACGCGATGGCGTCGACCAGGCCCAGCACATGGATCGCACGCAGCGTCATGTCGGCGAGGTTGCCGATCGGCGTGGCCACCACGTACAGTGCGCCCGGCGGGTGGCTTTGCATGCCGGCCGCGCTGGCGGCGGCCTGCTGCAACAACGAGGCATCGAGGGTGGTCACAGGAAGCGTGAAGGCAAAAGGGGCAACAAAAGGGACGACAAAGTCGGTCGGCGATGCCGGTGAGGCGCTGGCCCTGGCCCACTTGCTGGGCGCGGGCCTCGCGCTGGTGCAGCGGAATTATCGGGTCGCCGCCGGCCCGCATGCGCGCGGCGGCGAGATCGATTTGATCCTGCGCGAGCGCGACGGCACACTGGTCTTCGCCGAGGTGCGCGCACGGCACAGCAGCGCATTCGGTGGCGCGGCCGCCAGCATCAGTGCCACCAAGCAGCGCAGCCTGGTGTTCGCGGCCCAGCACTTCCTGCGCCGCTACCCCGCGCCGCCGCCCTGCCGCTTCGACGTGGTGGCCATCGACGACGGCCGCATCGAGTGGTTGAAGGGCGCGTTCGACACCTCTTGATGCACGGCCACGGAACCAGCGTGGTGCACCCGTGTCATATGATCCATGACCATGCTCGAACAACGCATCCAACAGCAGTTCTTCGACAGCGCCGATCTCAAGTATGCGGCCGCAGAAGTCCTCTCCAAACCCATTGCCAACGCGGTCAGCGCACTCGTTGGCTGCATCACCAGCGGCGGCAAGGTGCTGGCCTGCGGTAACGGCGGCTCGGCGGGCGACGCGCAGCACTTCGCGGCTGAATTCATCGGCCGTTTCGAGCGCGAGCGGCCCGGCCTGGCCGCCATTTCGCTGTCGACCGACACCTCCATCATCACCGCCATCGGCAACGACTACGACTTCGCGTCGATCTTCTCGAAGCAGGTTCAGGCCCTCGGCGCGCCGGGCGATGTGCTGCTGGCCATCAGCACGAGCGGCAACTCTGCCAACGTGGTGAAGGCCGTTGAAGCGGCCCGCGCCAAAGAGATGACCGTGGTCGCGCTGACCGGCAACAAGGGCGGGCGCATGGCCGAAATGCTGCTCGACACCGATGTGCTGATCTGCGTGCCGCACGAGCGCACTGCGCGCATCCAGGAAGTGCACCTCCTCGTGCTGCACTGCCTGTGCGATGCGGTCGACCTGCAACTGCTCGGCGAACAGGAAAACACATGACTCTCAGGACTCACGCGGGCGCCTCGCCGCGCACGGCCATGCTCGCTGCCGCGCTGGCTGCCACCACCTTGCTCGGCGCCTGTGCACCCCTGCTCATCGGCGGCGCGATGGTCGGCGGCTCGATGATGGCCGTCGACCGCCGCACCTCGGGCACGCAGGTCGAAGACCAAGCCATCGAACTCAAGGCCGGTAGCCGCATCGGCGAGGCCTTGGCCGACCGGGGCCACGTGAGCACGACGAGCTACAACCGCATGGTGCTCGTCACCGGCGAGGTGCCCACTGAGGCCGACAAGGCGACCGTCGAGGAGACTGTCTCGCGCATCGACAACGTGCGTTCGGTGGTCAACGAGGTCACGGTCGCGGGCACCAGTTCGCTCACCAGCCGGTCGAGCGACGTGCTCATCACGAGCAAGGTGAAGGCCAGCATGGTCGACGCGAAAGACGTGCAGGCGAACTCGTTCAAGGTCGTCACCGAACGCGGCGTGGTCTACCTGATGGGCCGCGTGACCGAGCGCGAAGCCGGCCGCGCCACCGACATAGCGCGCGGCGTGAGCGGGGTGCAGAAGGTGGTGCGCCTGTTCGAGGTGATCACCGACGCCGAACTCGCGAACGTGCAGCCCGCGCCGGCCAAGTAGCCGAGCGCAGCACGCTGCCGCGAGCGCTCAGCCTTCGCCGCGCGTCAGCCGCGTGAGCAGGCTCGACGTGTCGAGCCGGTTGCCGCCGGCGGCTTGCACATCGGCATAGAACTGGTCGACCAGCGCCGTCACCGGAAGGGTGGCGCCGTTGCGCCGGGCTTCGTCGAGCACGAGGCCGAGATCCTTGCGCATCCAGTCGACGGCGAAGCCGAAGTCGAACTCGCCTTTGACCATCGTCGGGCCGCGGTTGTCCATCTGCCAGCTTTGCGCTGCGCCTTTGCCGATCACGTCGAGCACGATCGCCATGTCGAGCCCGGCGCGCTGGCCGAAGGCAATGGCTTCGGCCAGGCCTTGCAACACCCCGGCGATGGCGGTCTGGTTGACCATCTTTGCCAACTGCCCGGCACCGCTGGCGCCAATGAGCGTGACGGCCTTCGCGAACGCCATCGCCACCGGCCGGACAGTGGCGAATGCTGCGCCGTCGCCGCCGCACATCACGGTGAGCGCACCGTTGATGGCGCCGAGGTTGCCGCCCGACACAGGCGCGTCGATGAACTGAAGGCCAAGCGCAGTGGCTGCCGCGCTCAGCTCGCGCGCCACTTCGGCCGAGGCCGTGGTGTGGTCGACGAACACCGCGCCCGGCGCCATGCCGGCGAACGCGCCATCGGCGCCGAGCGTGACCGAACGCAGATCGTCGTCGTTGCCCACGCACGCGAAAACGATGGCCGCGCCGGCCGCCGCAAGCCTCGGCGTGGCCGCACTCGCATGGCCGTGTTCTGCCACCCAATGTGCCGCTTTCGCGGCCGAGCGGTTGTAGACGGTGACCGCATGGCCTGCCTTCGCGAGGTGGCCGGCCATCGGGTAGCCCATCACGCCCAGGCCGATGAAGGCGACGCGTTGTGGGGGAAGAGGGTCGCAGGTCTTCGGCATCGTCGGTTCGTCAAACAATCGTCAGGTGTTCGGTGCCGGCTGCCAGGTCGGTGCTGCGTGCGCGGTTGCTGTGCAGCTTGATCTGCAGCCGCAGGTCGTTCACCGAATCGGCGTTGCGCAGCGCGTCTTCATACGTCACGGCCTGCCCTTCGTAGAGGTCGAACAAGGCCTGGTCGAAGGTCTGCATGCCGAGCTCGCGCGAGCGTTTCATGATCTCCTTGATCTCGGCGACTTCGCCCTTGAAGATCAGGTCCGAGATGAGCGGCGTGTTCAGCAACACCTCGACCGCCGCAACGCGACCGCGCCCTTCCTGGCGCGGCAGCAGGCGCTGCGAGACCAGCGACTTCAGGTTCAGCGACAAGTCCATCAGCAGCTGCGCGCGACGCTCTTCAGGGAAGAAGTTGATGATCCGGTCGAGCGCCTGGTTCGCGCTGTTGGCGTGCAGCGTGGCCATGCACAGGTGGCCGGTCTCGGCGAAGGCGACCGCGTGTTCCATCGTCTCGCGGTCGCGTATCTCGCCCATCAGGATCACGTCGGGCGCCTGGCGCAGCGTGTTCTTCAGCGCCGCGCCCCAGCCGTCGGTGTCGATGCCCACTTCACGCTGCGTGATGATGCAGTTCTTGTGTGCATGCACGAACTCGACCGGGTCTTCGATGGTGATGATGTGGCCGAACGAGTTCTCGTTGCGGTGGTCCACCATCGCCGCCAGCGATGTGCTCTTGCCCGAGCCGGTGGCGCCCACGAAGATCACCAGCCCGCGCTTGGCGAGCGAGATGTCTTTCAGGATCTGCGGCAGGTTCATCGAGTCGATCGTGGGCAACACCTGCGGGATCGTCCGCATCACCAGGCCCACGTTGCCCTGCTGCACGAAAGCGTTCACGCGGAAGCGCCCGATGCCTTGCGGCGCCACTGCGAAGTTGCATTCCTTCGTGCGCTCGAACTCGGCCGCCTGTTTGTCGTTCATCACCGAGCGCGTGAGCGCCAGCGTGTGCTGGCCGGTGAGCGGCTGCGGGGACACCTTGGTGACCTTGCCGTCGACCTTGATCGCGGGCGGGAAGTCGGCCGTGAGGAACAGGTCCGAGCCGTTGCGCGAGACCATCAGGCGCAGCAGGTCGTTGACGAATTTCGATGCCTGGTCACGTTCCATCTTGTTGCCCCTGTTGGGTTCGATTCATTCACCGCAGGGGCGAAGCATTGCGGGTTGCTAGCCCGGGAAGTTCTCGGGGAACTTCGCCTTCGCGCGCGCCTCGGCAGGCGACACCACGTTGCGCCGCACGAGGTCGGCCAGGTTCTGGTCGAGCGTTTGCATGCCCAAGGCGTTGCCGGTCTGGATCGACGAGTACATCTGCGCGATCTTGCTTTCGCGGATCAGGTTGCGGATGGCCGCCGTGCCCAGCATGATCTCGTGCGCGGCCACGCGGCCCGAGCCGTCCTTGGTCTTGCACAGCGTCTGCGAGATCACGCCGATCAATGACTCCGACAGCATCGCGCGCACCATCTCTTTCTCGGCCGCCGGGAACACGTCGACGATGCGGTCGACCGTCTTGGCGGCACTCGACGTGTGCAGCGTGCCGAACACCAGGTGGCCGGTCTCGGCGGCAGTGAGCGCGAGGCGAATCGTTTCCAGATCGCGCATTTCGCCAACCAGAATCGCGTCCGGGTCTTCGCGCAGCGCCGAGCGCAACGCGTTCGAGAAGCTCAGCGTGTGCGGGCCCACTTCGCGCTGGTTGATCAGGCACTTCTTCGATTCGTGCACGAACTCGATCGGGTCTTCCACCGTCAGCACGTGGCCGAACTCGTTCTCGTTCAGGTGGTTCACCATCGCCGCCAGCGTGGTCGACTTGCCCGAGCCGGTTGGCCCCGTCACCAGCACCATGCCGCGCGGCTTCAGCGCCAGCTCGGCGAACACCTTCGGCGTGTTCAATTGTTCCAGCGTCAGGATCTTCGACGGGATGGTGCGGAACACCGCGCCAGCACCCCGGTTCTGGTTGAACGCATTAACGCGAAAGCGCGCCAGACCTTGAATTTCGAACGAGAAATCGCACTCCAGCGTCTCTTCGTAGGCCTTGCGCTGCGAGTCGTTCATGATGTCGTACACCATGCCGTGAACCTG
Source organism: Rhizobacter sp. (assembly GCA_025350965.1). GTDB lineage: Bacteria > Pseudomonadota > Gammaproteobacteria > Burkholderiales > Burkholderiaceae_C > LMDS01. The sequence continues at coordinate 20,265 of JANXWV010000089.1, read as the reverse complement.
CTTGTGGTCGAGCGGGTCGACGTTGATGCGGCGCACATCGCCATGCACCCGGATCATCGGTGGCAGCCCGGCCGAAAGGTGCAAGTCCGACGCCTTGTTCTTGACCGAAAACGCCAGCAGTTGGGTGATGTCCATGGGCCTTGGGGGTTGGGGCTGCGGGCCGGGGTGCATGCGCTCACTTGCTCGCGGAAGTGCGGCAGCGCCTGCGGGATACTCAGCCCATTATGGCGATGATCGCAGACAAGCTCTACCAAGTGCACGCCCGCATCGCAGCCGCTTGCCGCAGCGCCGCTCGGCCTGTGGAAAGCGTCACGCTGCTGGTCGTGAGCAAGACCTTGGGGGCCGATGCCGTGCGCGCCGCGGTGGCCGCCGGCGAGCACCGCTTCGGCGAGAACTACGTGCAGGAAGGTGTCGACAAGATCGCGGCACTGGCCGACCTGCGCAGCCGCATCGAATGGCACCTGATCGGCCCGCTGCAGTCGAACAAGACACGCACCGTGGCCGAATCCTTCGATTGGGTGCACTCGGTCGACCGGCTCAAGACCGCGCAGCGCTTGAGCGAACAGCGGCCGGCGCACCTGCCACCCTTGCAACTGTGCCTGCAGGTCAACATCAGCGGTGAGATGAGCAAGAGCGGGCTGGCTGCGGCAGCGGTGGTCGGCGTGGCGCACGCGGTGGCTGCCTTGCCGAACGTGCGCTTGCGCGGCCTGATGGCCATCCCCGAGCCGGCAGCCGACCCCGAATCGCAACGCCGGCCGCACCGCGCGCTGCGCGAACTGTTCGAGGCGCTGAACGCGCAAGGCCTGGGGCTGGACACCTTGTCAATCGGCATGAGCGCCGACCTCGAAGCGGCCATCGCCGAGGGCGCGACGATGGTGCGCATCGGAAGCGCGATCTTCGGCATGCGGGGCGGGGCGGCGGCCCCCGCCTGATCGGCGGGGCCCGCGCCGCAGCTACAGCGCCAGAGTCATGAACACGCTGTTCGGGTCTTCCTTGTAGGCGCCGAACGGCCCGGTGAAGGTGAACCCCGCGCTCGCGTAAAGGCGGTGCGCTGGCACGAAGGCGGCCACCGTGCCCGTTTCCAGGCTCAGGCGCTCAAAGCCGCGCGCCCGCGCCACGCCGATGATGTGCGTCAGCAGTGCGCGGCCCGCGCCGGTGCGCCGCTGTGCCTCGGGTGTGCGCATCGACTTGACCTCGCCGTGCACCGAACTCAAGGCCAACAGCGCGCCACAGCCGAGCAGCAACTCGCCGTTCCACGCGGTCCAGAAGGTGATCTCGGGCCGGCGCAGGCCGGCCAGGTCGAGCGCATGCACGCTCTCGGGTGGCCCGAGCGCATGCATGCTGCGCATGTGCTCGCGGAGCAGGGCGTGAACGGCAGGGCGGGTCAGGTCGTCGAGCTCGATCTTCATCGGGGCCTCGGGTTGCGAAACTGCAAATGCAAGCCGCATGCCGCTCAAAACGGCAGCAGCGTCGTGTTCTTGACCTCTTCCATCACCGCATACGTGCGCGTTTCGCGCACGCCCGGCAGGCCCCAGATGACAGAGCCGACGAAGCCTCGGTAGGCCGCCATGTCGGCCACGCGGGTCTTGATCAGGTAGTCGAACCCGCCCGCCACGAGGTGGCATTCCAGGATCTCCGGGCGCACCTGCACGGCGGCCTTGAAGATGTTCATCGCGTCGTGCGTGGTGCGGTCGAGCACCACCTCGATGAACACCATCAGCCCAGCGCCGAGCTTGGCGGGGTTCAGCTTCGCCTCATAGCCGAGGATGAAACCGTCGCGCGTCAGGCGCTTCACGCGCTCCAGCACGGCGGTCGGCGAGAGGTGCACTTCTTCGGCCAGCTTCAGGTTCGACATGCGCCCGTCGGCCTGCAGCGCACGCAGGATCCGGGCGTCGATCTTGTCGAGCCCGCCGAGCTGGGTGTCGTCTGTCGGCATGCCGGATTATTCACCGTGGGTCGGCACGTTTTCGGCGATTAATTCTGGCTGCCGGCGAATAACCTAGCCAGCAGTTCGAAACAAGGAGCTTGCCATGGTCACCCCGCCCCCACCCGCCGCCCGCCTTCCGCACCCCTGCCGCGATGAACAACAGGTGCTCGCCGCACTGTTGCAATCGATGAGCGGCGCGGTCGACTGGCCGGCCGCCGTGCGCACCGCGCGGCCGTGGGTGCAGGCGGTGCGCGACAACCCGGCGCCGTTCTGGGCGATGGAGTCGCTGCTGCGCGAGTACCCGATCTCCAGCGCCGAAGGCCTGGCGCTGATGCGCCTCGCAGAGGCCCTGCTGCGCGTGCCCGATGCCGAGACCGCCATCGCGCTGACTGCCGATCAGCTGGGCAAGGCCGACTTCGATGCGGCCTCTGCTGGCCCGCACAAGATGCTCGCCAGCATCTCGGCCAGCGCCATCGCCCTGTCGAAGAAGTTCCTGCCCGAACACGGCGAGGGCGGCGTGTTCAAGCGCCTGGGCGCACAGACCGTGGTGGCCGCAACCGTGCGCGCCATCCAGCTGCTCGGCCGGCAGTTCGTGCTCGGCCGCTCGATCAAGGAAGCGATGACCGAGGCCGCGTCGGCGCGCAGGGAGCACGCCGGCACGCGCAGCGGGCCTGGCCCTGCCGCCAGCAACCTGCGCTTCAGCTACGACATGCTCGGCGAAGGCGCGCGCACCGAGGCCGACGCCCGCCGCTACCTCGCGTCGTACCTGAACGCGATCCACGCCATCGCCGGCGCGGGCTCGGGTGTGCGCTTTGAAGCCAACAACCCGAGCAACAGCGCGAGCGGCCCCGAAGCCGCCGACGGCATCTCGATCAAGCTCAGCGCGCTGTTCTCGCGCTATGAAGACAGCCAGCGCGAGCGCGTGTTCAACGAGCTGCTGCCGCGTGCGTGGGCGTTGATCGAACCCGCTGCGCGCGCCAACATCAACCTCACCATCGACGCAGAAGAAAGCGACCGCCTCGAACTCTCGCTCGACGTGCTCGACGCGCTGGCCGGGCGCATTGCCGCCACCTTCCCACAATGGCAAGGTTTCGGCCTGGCGGTGCAGGCCTACCAGACCCGCGCGCTCGATGTGGTGGCGGAAGTGGCGCGCATCGCCCGGCGCCACCACATGCGCTTCATGGTGCGGCTCGTGAAGGGCGCCTACTGGGACGGTGAAATCAAGCGTGCGCAGGAGCTGGGCCTTGCGGGCTACCCGGTGTTCACCCACAAGCACCACACCGACATCTCGTACCTTGCCTGCGCGCGCGCACTCATCGCCAATGCCGACGTGATCTACCCGCAGTTCGCCACGCACAACGCGGGCACCATCGGGGCCATCGTCGGCATGGCGCGCGCCACCGGCGCCGCGTTCGAGATGCAGAAGCTGCACGGCATGGGCGACGGCATCTACCGCGAAGTGATGCTCGATGCGGGCGTGCCGGTGCGGGTGTACGCCCCCGTGGGCGAGCACCGCGACCTGCTTGCCTACCTGGTGCGGCGCCTGCTCGAGAACGGCGCCAACTCGTCGTTCGTGCACCAGCTGGCCGACACGGCCGTCGATGTGAACGCGCTGCTCGCTTCGCCGCTGGTGCCCACTGCCGCGCCCGGCATCGCACCGCCGTCGGCGTTGTTTGCCGCCACCGGCCGAGCCAACAGTCGCAAGAACAGCGGCAAGAACAGTCGCAAGAACAGCCACGGCGTGGACATCGCCTGCCTGGCCGAGCGCGCGCCCCTGAGCGCAGCCATCGAGGCCACCGCATCGAGCGGTGTGCCGCGAGTCGCCGAGGCCACCGCCGCCGACGTGGCCGCCACCATGGCCCGCCTGCAGCACGGCTTCAACGGCTGGAACGCCACGCCACTCGCCACCCGCGCAGCCGCGTTGCGCCGCGCCGCCGACGCGCTCGAAGCCTGCCTGCCCGAGTTCTGCGGCCTGCTCGTCAAGGAAGCACACAAGACCCTCGGCGACTGCGTTGCCGAGGTGCGCGAAGCCGTCGACTTCTGCAGGTACTACGCCGACCAGGCTGAAGACCGCTTGAGCACCCAACAGCTGCCCGGCCCGACCGGCGAGAGCAACGAACTGCACCTGCACGGGCGCGGCGTGTTCGTGTGCATCAGCCCATGGAACTTCCCGCTGGCCATCTTCGCCGGGCAGGTGGTGGCGGCGCTGGTGGCCGGCAACAGCGTGGCGGCCAAGCCGGCCGAGCAAACACCGGCCATCGCGCAGCGCTTCGTCGAGTTGCTGCACGCGGCCGGCGTGCCAGCCGACGCGCTCGCGCTGCTGAACGGCCCCGGCGACACGGTCGGCGCCGCACTCGTGGCTGATGCGCGCACCGCCGGCGTGTGCTTCACCGGCTCCACGCCAGTCGCGAAAGTCATCAACCGCACGCTCGCCGCGAGGGACGGCGCCATCGTGCCGCTGATCGCCGAAACCGGCGGCATCAACGCGATGGTGGTCGACAGCACCGCGCTTCCCGAGCAGGTGGTCGACGCCGTCGTGCAAAGCGCGTTCCGCTCGGCCGGCCAGCGCTGCTCGGCGCTGCGCCTGCTGTGCGTGCACGAAGGCATTGCCGACCACGTGATCGAGATGATCCGCGGCGCCCTGCAAGAGCTGACCGTGGGCGACCCCGCGCAGCTGACCACCGACGTCGGCCCGGTGATCGACGCCGAGGCCTTCGACGGCATCAGCGCGCACATTGCCGGGCTGCGCACGCAGGCAACGCTCATCGGCGAGGCGCCGGTGGCCTCCACCTTCCCGCGCCTCATCGCGCCCATCGCGTTCGAGCTTGCCAGCATCGCCGACGTGAAGCAGGAAATCTTCGGCCCGGTGCTGCACGTGGTGAGGTGGGGCGGTGAGGTGGACCAGGTGATCGCGCAGATCAACGCGCTCGGCTACGGCCTGACGCTGGGCATCCAGACCCGGATCGACTCACGCGCCTTGCGCCTGGCACACGCCGCGCGCATCGGCAACGTGTACGTGAACCGCAACATGATCGGCGCGGTGGTGGGCGTGCAACCGTTTGGCGGCGAGGGCTTGAGCGGCACCGGGCCGAAGGCCGGCGGGCCGCACTACCTGTATCGGTTCTGCACCGAGCAGTGCGTGACGATCAATACCGCGGCGGCGGGGGGGAATGCGGCGTTGCTGGCAGGGGTGCGGTGAGTGACCCCTCGACTCGACGTGACTGCGGGGCTCCGTCGGCCCGGCTTGAGTTGCGCCAACTTCAAGCCGAGGGTGAGCAGTCGTTGGCCGGCCTTCGTCGATGCGTCGCTGACCCCCTGCGCTTCTGGCGGCTGCCGAACGTCAAGTTCTGATGGCGGATTGCGGACGCACGCCATCTCGAATGCACAGGACGGGGCTGAACTCTCGCGGGCGCAGGCCGATCCGGACCCTGACGCCGATGCTCAACTGAGGGCACCGTGATCTGGGTTGCCCTGCGAGGCCCCGGGTCCGGATCAGTTCTCGCCGAGCCCGATCTCGATCGCGATGCGGCCGAACGTGCCGTAGTCGGCCTCCACATGATCTCCCGGCAGAATCGCCAGCGGCACCATGCACGTGCCGCAAGACGCCCACTTGCCGGCACGCAGGCCGATGCCGAGCGATGACAACTCGTTTGCGAGCCAAGTGAGCGCGATGCGCGGATCGCCGAGCAGTGCGCGCCCTTCGCCGTCGCGCGTGTAGCGCACAGTCCCGTCCGCGCCTCGCACGGCGGCATGCACCCGATGGGCCGCAAGATCCACCTCGCGCCACGTCGGCGGCGCAGCCGGCCCGAATGCAAAGACACCGCAGCACGCATTGTCGGCAATCAATTGCGCCATGCCGGCACTTGCGAAATCTGCGAAACGCGAATCGGGCATTTCGAAGGCCGCGTGCAGTGAAGCGACCGCCGCCATCACGTCACTGACCGTATAGCGCGCCGCGCGCGGCGGCAGATCGGAGCCCATGCGAAACGCGAACTCGGGCTCGACCACGCGCATGCGGTTGCCCACGACGGACAGCGTCGCGCCGATGGGCTGAACGAAGCCCTCGAGAATGCGCCCCGCCAGCGGGCCATCGACCTGCACATGCGCCTGGCCGGCAGCGCTGGTCGCGGCGATCTTCCAGCCGATCACGGACCGCCCGGCGACAAGCGGCAGCGCGGCCTGGATCGCATGGCCGGCGGCCGTGTCAGGCGGACGCAGCGCGTTCGGCAGCGCATCGATAACAGTGCCCGACCGACGGCACGTCCAGAGCAGTTCGGCGGCCTCCTGTGCGCTGCGGTGCATCGTGGCTCCTGCCATGGAAACCACCATGTTGCCAGACCGATGGCGCCAGCATGAGCCCACAAAAAAAAGGACGCATGACATGAACGCCCGGTTCCCGATTGCTGGCGGCTCCTGGTCCAGGGCGCCAGCTCCTGCACGGGCGGGATCTACGGCGCCTGGATGAAGTCAGAGGGTGCAACCAGTGCGGGCGGCTCGGTCTTGGCAAACAGACATTCCGCCGTCCCCACTCGTGTGCGCACGCGCTGGACCGGCACTCCGGGTTCCACCGGGTAGAGTTCCGCCCACCCGAATCTCGCCGCTTGGCAGCACCATGACCCGACTGCAGTCAGAGCTGCATCGCCTGTACCTCCCTCGATCACAGGCCCACAGCGAAGACGACGCGCGGTCATCGGCGCTGATCGACCCGTCGGGCTGCGTGCGTGCCATGGTCATGACGCTGACCCGCCCGCCGAGCTGGGAGCTTCTCTCCAAAGTCTGGCGCGGCGTGCAGGCCGACCTGGGTTTGCCCGCGCCCGCCATTGCCGTCTCCGGCATCGATGGCCTGCAGCTTTGGTTCTCGCTTGCAGAGCCGATCACGGCCGAGAAGGCACATGCGTTTCTCGACGCCTTGCGGGCGCGCTTCCTGCCCGACGTCGATGCGCGTCGCTTCAAGCTGATGCCTGCCGTGGACGCGTTGGACTTGCACCCGCAGCGGCATGCTGCGCTGGTACCGGCGCAGCACGAGCCGACCGGGAACTGGTCCGCCTTCGTGGCGGCGGACTTGGCCCCGGTGTTCGCCGACACGCCGTGGCTCGACATTCCACCGAGCGAAGAAGGCCAGGCCACCTTGCTGCGCAGCCTCGGCACGGTGCCGCCGGCCGTGTTCGAGGCCGCGTGGACGCAACTCGGGCTGAGTGGCGATGCACCCATCTCGAATCCGGCGTCGGAGCCGACCTTGAAGCCGGCCCCGCAACGGGCGGCGCAAGCCGCCGCACAACCGCAGGCCGGCAGCACCGCCGCCGACGACGACGCGAAGCGCTTTTTGCTTCGGGTCATGAATGACGACTCGGTGCCTCTGGCCTTGCGGGTCGAAGCGGCGAAGGCGCTGCTGCAGCACTCGAACAATCCCCGGCCAGCGCCGGGCGGTTGACTTCGCGCCCGCGCAGGTGCGCCTCACCGCCCCACGTCAAGGGCAGCGGCTTGCGGCCGTGCCGGGCCGGCCACCAAGGTCGCCAGCAGGCGGCCACTGGCCGACAGCCTGCGCATCTGCAGTGCCTCGTCGTCGTCGCGGTCGGTGTGCCACTGGGCCGCGTCCGAGGCGGCTTCGCCGAGCAGGCTGGTCAGCGTGATGGGCAGGTGGCTGGTCTTCACGCGCAGCACGGTCGGCGGGGAGTCGCCGATGGCGGCCGAAGGATGGCCCGTGATGGCCGCCGCAATGGCGCGCGCCTGGCGGCCGATGGGTTCGATGTAGCGGCTGGCCGCGCCGCCCACCACCGCGCAATCGCCCAGGGCATAGATGCCGTCGGCACTGGTGGCGCAGCGGGCCTCGTCGACGACGATGCCGCCCGCCGTGCGGTCGAAGGCCAGGCCGGCGCTGCGCGCCAGGTGGTCGGCCGTGCGCAGGCCCGTGGCGGCGATGACCTGATCGCCGTCGTGATGCGGCCCGCCCAGCGTGTGCACGCGCAGCAGGCCACTCGGCAGTCGCTCGACGCCGCTGACTTGCACACCGCCGACAAACCGGATCGGCAGCCTGCGCCAGGCGCGCAGCAGCCGCTCGCTGGCTGCGTCTGGCAACTGGGCGGGCAAGAGCCTGGTTTGCCGGTCCAGCAAGGTGATGGGGTGCCCGGCCAGCGCCAGGTCATTGGCCAGTTCGCAGCCCACCAGGCCGGCGCCGATCAGCACGATGCGTTGAGGTGGGCCTTGAGGTGCGCGCTGCAGTGCGGCGCGCAGCCGCTGGTAGCTGGCCAGGTCGTTGACGCGCCACACCAGCGCGGCCGGCAGCACGGCCGGTAGCGCGGGTTCTGCGCCATGGGCCAGCACCAGTTGGCGCCAGCGCAGCGGGCCGGCGCTGGTGCGCAGCACGCGGCTCGCGGTGTCGATGCGCACTGCGGCGGTGGCACACAGCAGGCGCACGTTCAGGCGCCGGGCCGCGTCGGCGGCGGTTTCGCGCACCAGGCCATCGACAGCAAGGCCACGTGCCACGGCCACCGAGAGCTGGGGTTTGTCGTAGACGTCGCCGCTGCAGGCGCTGACGATGGTGATGGGCAACGTGGCGTCGTGCGCACGCAGCGCCTGTGCCATTTGCCAGCCGGCGCGGCCGGCGCCGACGATCACCACGCCGGCATCGAAGCGACCCCGGCCCGCCGCCCGGGGTTGAGCGGTGGGTGCGCAGGGCAGGGCGGGCGTGGCGCGCACCGCCACGCCCGCTGGCGCGTACGGCACGAAGTCGGCCTTGCCGACACCGCAGATGGGGCACGCCCAGTCGTCCGGGATGTCTTGGAAGCGTGTGCCGGGCGCCAGGCCGCTGTCGGGGTCGCCCGCCGCTTCGTCGTAGATCAGCCCGCACACCTGGCAGATGAACTGCTGCCAGGCCGCGCCGGACAGCTCATCTGCACTCAAGCCGGCATCTCCGCTGCCGACAGCCGGGCGATCTCTTTGCGCAGGTGCTTGATGGCCGGCGTGACGATGGCCACAAAGTGCGATTCGCGCACCCGGCGTTGCACGTCGCTGGACAGCAGGTAGCCCCGCGCCCCGGCATGCAGCAACGCGCTTTGCGCGGCGCGCAAAGCCAGTTCGCTGGCATGGGCGCGCGCGTCCAGCACGTCGATGAGGTGCTCGCGCTCGGTGCTGAACGGGTCGGCGGCCAGGGCGTTGATGCGCGCGGTCAACGCGTCGAGTTCGGCCTGCAAGTCGTCGGGCCGGTCCTCGAGAAAGCGGTTGACGTGGCCGAGTTGCGGCTCCACGCGCCACATCGAATCGATCGCGCCCTGCGCCACGCCCAGGCCGAAGCCGCATTGCAGCAGCACGAACGCGCCGCGGATGCGGCCGATGAAAGGCCGTGCCGGGTCGGCCATCAGCGCGTCGGCGCCGATGAACACATCGCGGCAGCGAACCGCCCAGGTGTTGGTGCCTTCCATCGCCGAGAACGACGGGCAGGGGCGCAGCTCAACGCCCGCAGCATCACAGCGCAACAAGAACATGATCTCGCGCGCCGGCAGGCCGTCGGCCACGTCCACGGCGGCCAGCACCCCGGCGTAGTGGTCGGGCCCGAGGTTGCTGACCCAGGGCAGCGTGCCGTTCACCCGGTAGCCACCGTCGACGGGTGTCGCCCGCAGCAACATGGTTTCGATGCCGGCGTAGGTCTTCATCGGGTTGCTCATGCCCGTGCCGCCCAGCCGCGTGCCTGCAGCGTGGGCTGACAGCACGCCGCCGGTGAGCGCCGCATTGCCCGACTGCTGCAGGTACAGGCCGCAGACCTGCTGGCACCAGACCATGAAGCCGCTGGCGCCGCAGACGCGCGAGACCTCGGTCATCGCGCGGATGGCGCTGGCGTAGTCGCCGGCTTGCGAGCCGGGCCCCAGGTGCGCCGCGTAGGCGCCGCCAGCACCCAGGCGCTGCAAAAGCTCACGGGGGTAGGCGCCGCGGTCGATCGCTTCGGCGGCCGCGCGCAGCGGGCCGTCGGCGATCTCGCGCACGGCGTCGAGCAATGCCGGCTTGGCGGCGGCCTGTTGCGGTGCGGCCTGCAGTTCGGCCATGTTCATGGGGCGGGTCCTCGAAGGCCGGTTGTTCAGGGTTGTTCGGGATCGATCAGGATCGATCAAGCCGTCGCGATGCTGAAAGCAATCGGGTTGCGCATGCTGTTGGCGACCGGCGAATACATGTTGGCGTGCTGGACGATCTCGTCCAACTGCGCGCGCGTTGCCTCGCCTTCGATGTTGACCTTCACGCGGATGGCCTGGAAGCCCATCTGCGGTGGTGGCAATTCGGCACCGCCTGCGCCCCAGGCGGCAGGGTTGCCGATGTCGCCTTCCAGAAACAGCTCGAGCTTGCTCAGCTTGACCTGCTTCCAGGTGGCCACCGCCGTGATGCCCACCGCGAGGCACCCGCCCAGCGCCGACAGCACGACCTCACCCGGCGCCGGCGCCGTGTTGTCGCCGAACAGGTGCAAAGGTTCATCGACGACGACCGGCGCGTGCTCGCCCACGTAACTCAACGAGCGGTACTTGCCTTCCATCACGGTGCGGACCTTGTTCGTGCCGCGCCGCGCGGGGTCGGCGCACCCGGCGGCGGCGAACTTCAACAGGCCGTCGCGGTCGATGGGCTGGAGGTAGGCGGTGACTGTGGTCATGGCGCGCCTCCGGCTCAGGCGGCCATGGCCTGCAGCACCGGCTTGACGGCCAGCACGGGCGGCGTGGTCTCGATGGGCAGCGCCGGGTCGCGCGACCACTCGTTCCATGAACCGAAGTACATGCGCACGTCACTGAAGCCGGCCTGCTTCAACGCCAGGAAGGTGTTGGAAGCGCGCGCGCCCTTGAAGCAATACAGGTAGATCGTGTCGTCCGTTGCGATGCCGGCGGTCGCGCATTCGGCCTGCACTTCCAGTGCCGACTTGATCTGCGGGCCTTGCGCGCCTGGCTTCATGAAGCGGTACCACTCGATCCACTTCGCGCCCGGCAGGCGGCCTTTGCGCGGAGCGTAGTCTTTGCCGTAGGGCGAGCTGCTCTCGCCGGTCCATTCGTCGACATCGCGCACGTCCAGCAACACCACGCCGGTGCCGAGCGCGGCCTGCACTTGCTCCTTGGTCAGCATCACATCCGCAGTGGGCAGCGACGGGAAGCTGGCGGCCTTCGGCGTGACCGCCTCAGCGGACACCGGCAGCCCTGCCGCCTTCCAGGCCGAGAAGCCACCGTTCACGACCTTCACCTTGGGGTAGCCCAGCCAGGTCAGCAGGTAGTAGCCACGGCAGCTCTGGCCATAACCGCTGTTGAGTGCGTCTTCGTAGAACACGGCGGTCTCCGCACCCGACAGGCCGGCTTCGCCGAAGGCCTTGGCGAAGGTCGACTTCAGCGACTCCAGCCCCTCGGCCGTGGACGTGGCGAGGTACGTGAAGATCTCGCGCATGTTGACCGCGCCAGTGATGTGCCCGGCGGCGTAGGTGTCGGCATCGCGGGTGTCGATGACGACAGTGGGCGTGGCGGCCATCAAGGCCTCCAGTTCGGTGGGCGAGATGAGGGTAGGCGACGGGTTCATGGGCGACTCCAGGCGGTTGGGGGCGACGAACATCAGCGCAAGGCCTGTGCCACGCATCTGCGTGCTGCGCGCCGTCGTCCGCGAGGGCGCGTGGGTGCTGGTAAACCGGTGTGTCGGCCCGGCGTTCGCCGGGGCTGCCAACCCGCGAAGGCGCGCGACGCTTTGGGAACAATTTGTCGAACTTTGTCGACGTTTGTAGAGTCCCCGAGAGCCCACGAGAGCCCCGTCAACCGGTTTGAAGCTTCTTCAGCCGGTAACCGAACTGCCGGGCCGTCAAGCCCAAGGCCTGCGCCGCGCGCGACTGGTTGCCGCCCGCGCCCACCAAGGCTTCATGGAGCGCCTGCGCACTGTGTGAATCGGCGCGCCAGTAGTCGCGCACGAGGGCGCCCGGTGCAGCGGCTGCAACCGCCTGCGGCAGCGTCGGCGAGCCGTCGTGCAGCAGCCGGTGCACTGCGGCTTCGCTGACCAGCGGCACTTCGGCCAGCAGCACCAGACGCTCGACCAGGTTGGCCAGTTCGCGGATGTTGCCCGGCCAGGGGTGGCGCGCCAGCCGCGTCAGCGCCTCGGGTGTGAGGTTCACGTTGCGCTGGTGCGCCTGGTTGGCGCGGCTGAGAAAGTGCAGCGTCAGCAGCGGGATGTCGTCGGGCCGTTCGCGCAGGCTGGGCAGCCGGATCGGGATCACGTACAGGCGATAGAACAGGTCGCGCCGGAAGTGCCCGCGCGCGGCTTCTTGTTCCAGGTCGCGATGGGTCGCGGCCACCAGGCGAACGTCGATCTTTTTCTCGCGCTTGCCGCCCAGGCGCTGGATGGTGCCCTCCTGCAGCGTGCGCAGCAGCTTGGTTTGCAGCTGCAGCGGCAGCTCGCCGATCTCATCGAGAAAGATGGTGCCGCCGTCGGCCAGTTCGAACCAGCCGGCGCGTTCACCCTGCGCACCGGTGAAGGCGCCGCGTTCATGGCCGAACAGCTCGCTCTCGAACAGCGTTTCCGGGATCGCCGCGCAGTTGACCTTGATGAAAGGCGCATCACGGCGCGGGCTGGACAAATGCAGTGCGCGCGCAAACAGCTCCTTGCCGGTCCCGGATTCACCGAGCAGCAACACGCTGGCGGTGGCGCTGGCCACGCGTTCCAGCTCGCCGATGGCGCGCAGCAAGGGCGGCGCCGTGCCGACGATGCCGTAACGAGCGGCCGCGCTCTGCAGGGCCACCGTCAACTGCTCGTTGCGCTCCTGCAGCCCGCGCGTGGTCGCCGCCACCAGGCGCTGCAGTTGCAGCATCTGCCCGGCGAGCGTTGCAAGGATGCGCAGGATCGCCACGTCGTCCCCCAACTGGCGGTTGCGCACGCGGATGCGGTGGCACGCCAACACGCCGATGGTGCGGCGCTCTACCTCGATGGGCAAGGCGATGAACGCCACGGTCTGCGGCGGCAAGCGGCTGCGCGGCACGGCGCGGAACAGAAACGCCGGCTCGGCATCGACGTCTTGCACGATCGCCGGCTGGCCGGTGCCCAGCACGCGGCCGGTGACGCCTTCGCCGGGGCCGTAGCGGCCTTTGGCGACCTCGTCCTGGGTCAACCCATAGGCGTGGTGAATGCGGCTGGCCACCGGGCCGTGCGGGCTGCCCACGCCGCCCACGCCGTTCGGGCCTTCGTCGGCCAACACGATGCGGCCACGGTTCAGACCCAGCAACTCGCTCATCAGGTGCAGCATTTCGCGCAGCACCACGGCCGGGGCCAGGCTCTGCCCGACGCCGCGTATTACCTGGCTGAGCAGCAACAACTCTTGTGCGCGCCAGTCCGGCGCCGCGCTGGCGGCGGGGCTGACGGGCTTGAGTGCGGCGCGTGGCGACATGGCCCAGAGAGGCGTGCAAGAAGCCGGCCACCTGACGCGCGCCCGTCGCGCCAGCGGCTGCGCCGACCTTGTGCACGCTTCGTGCTTTGGATGCTCGTCCCGTGTGTGGAATGACGAGAAGGAAGCGCGATGCCCGGCCCGATGTTCGACCCTCTTCAGCCCTACGACGCCTACGACGCCGACCGCCCCCTGATGCTGCGCTGCGCGTGTGGCGCCGACCACCCGCCGCAAGCGCACGCCGATGTGGCGCCCGACACGCTGGGCCGCCAGTTCATGGAAGCGGCGTTGGTCAAGGCCCTGTTCCCGCGCGAACCGGTGCGCCGCGCCTTCCTGAAGGCCGTGGGCCGGCGCGGTGCGATGGCGGCCATCGGCAGCGTGTTGCCGCTGGCCAGCCTGCAGGCGATGGCCGAAGAACGCAAACCACTGGAGAAGAGGGAACTGAAGATCGGCTTCATCCCGATCACCTGCGCGAGCCCCTTGATCATGGCCGACCCGCTGGGCTTCTATCGCCAGCAAGGCCTGAGCGTGCAGCTGATGAAGACAGCCGGTTGGGCGTTGATCCGCGACAAGATCATGAACAAGGAGTACGACGCCACGCACTTCCTGAGCCCCATGCCCCTGGCCATCAGCCTGGGCTTGGGCAGCGCCGCGCAACCGATGAACGTGGCCACCATCCAGAACATCAACGGCCAGGCCATCGTGCTGGCCAACAAGCACAAAAGCAGTCGCGACCCGAAGGGCTGGAAGGGCTTCAAGTTCGCCATTCCCTTCGACTACAGCATCCACAACTTCCTGCTGCGCTACTACCTCGCCGAGGCGGGCCTGAACCCCGACACCGACGTGCAGCTGCGCGTCACGCCGCCGGCCGAGATGGTGGCCAACCTGCGTGCCGGCAACATCGACGGCTTCCTCGGTCCCGACCCCTTCAACCAACGCGCGGTGTTCGAAGAAGCGGGCTTCATCCACATCCTGAGCCGCGAAATCTGGGACGGCCACCCGTGCTGCGCGTTCGGCGTGCCCGAGGCCTTCATCCAGAGCAACCCCAACACTTTCGCGGCGCTGTACCGCAGCGTGCTGACGGCAGCGGCCATGGCGCGCAAGCCCGAGAACCGCGAACTGATCGCCAAGGTCATCAGCCCGGCGCAGTACCTGAACCAGCCCGAGGCCGTGTTGACGCAGGTGCTGACCGGCAAGTTCGCCGACGGCCTGGGCAACGTGCGCGTGGTGCCCGAGCGGGCCGACTTCGACCCTGTGCCGTGGCAGAGCATGGCCGTGTGGATGATGACCCAGATGAAGCGCTGGGGTTACCTCAAGGGCGAGGTCAACTACAAGCAGGTGGCAGAGAAGGTCTTCCTCATCACCGACGCCAAGAAGTACATGAAGGAGCTGGGCCAGCCGGTGCCCGATGGCGCCTACAAGAAGTTCAAGATCATGGGCAAGGAGTTCGACGCCGCCAAGGCCGATGACTACCTGAAGAGCTTTGCCATTCACAAGATGGCCTGAGCATGAAGGCCGCCGAACCACAGACGCTGAAGGCCGCGCTGGTGTCGCTGCTGATCCTGGGCGTGATCCTGCTCGTGTGGCACCTGGCCACACTGCGGCCCGCCGTGGTCGCTGTGCCGGCGGCTGCGTTGACCGTCGAGCAAATCGAGTACGCCAAATTGATGGGCAAAGACCCCGGCAGCCTGGCGGCCAACGCAGCCACGGGCACCAGCGGCAAGAGCGGCTTCCCGACCCTTTCCCAGATGGGCGCGGCCGCGGTGCGCAACCTGGCGAGCCCCTTCTACGACAACGGCCCGAACGACAAAGGCGTGGGCTTGCAGTTGATGTATTCACTCGGCCGCGTTGCGCTCGGCTACGTGTTGGCCGCGGTGGTGGCGATCCCGCTGGGCTTCGTGATCGGCATGAACCCGCTGATTCACCGCGCGCTCGACCCGTTCATCCAGGTGCTCAAACCCATCTCGCCGCTGGCCTGGATGCCGCTCGCGCTCTACACCATCAAGGACAGCACCATCAGCGGCATCTTCGTGATCTTCATCTGCAGTGTGTGGCCGATGCTGATCAACACCGCCTTCGGCGTGGCCAGTGTGCGCAAGGAGTGGCTGAACGTGGCGCGCACGCTCGAAGTGAGCCCCCTGCGCAAGGCGTTCGAGGTGATCCTGCCGGCGGCGGCCCCCACCATCCTGACGGGCATGCGCATCAGCATGGGCATCGCGTGGCTGGTCATCGTGGCGGCCGAGATGCTGGTGGGAGGCACCGGCATCGGCTACTTTGTCTGGAACGAGTGGAACAACCTGAGCCTGCCCAATGTGATCTTCGCGGTGCTGGTGATCGGGGTGGTCGGCATGCTGCTCGACATGGCCTTCGCCCGTTTGCAGAAAGCCGTGACCTATGCAGACTGAGCGCGCTGAATTCCTCAAGGTCGAAGGCCTGGGCAAGACCTTCGCCGGTGCGGGCGAGCCGGTGTTCGACAGCGTCAACTTCGACATTGCGCAGGGTGAATTCGTCTGCATCGTCGGCCACAGCGGCTGCGGCAAGACGACGATCCTGAACGTGCTGGCGGGCCTGGAGTCGGCCAGCGCCGGCCTCGTCTTCATGGACCACCGCCAGGTCGCCGGCCCCAGCCTCGACCGCGGTGTGGTGTTTCAGGGCCACGCGCTGATGCCGTGGCTGAGCGTGCGCAAGAACATCGCATTCGCGGTGCGCAGCAAGTGGCCCGATTGGAACCGCGCGCAGGTCGACGAGCATGTGCAGAAATACGTCGAACTGGTCGGCCTGGCCGGCGCCATCGACAAGAAGCCCAGCGCCTTGAGTGGCGGCATGAAGCAGCGAGTGGGCATCGCGCGGGCGTTCGCCATCCAGCCGCGCATGCTGCTGCTCGACGAACCTTTTGGCGCACTGGATGCATTGACACGCGGGACGATCCAGGACGAACTCTTGCGCATCTGCGCCCAGACGCACCAGACCGTGTTCATGATCACGCACGATGTCGACGAAGCCATTCTTCTGGCCGACCGCATTCTTCTGATGAGCAACGGCCCGCAAGCCCGGGTCGCCGAGGTCGTCAGAAACACGATGACCCGCGACCCCGACAAGGGCCGCCAGCGTGCCACGCTGCACCATGACCCGCAGTACTACCGCATCCGCAACCACCTGGTCGACTTTCTGGTGTCGCGCAGCAAAGACCTGTCGCACGGGCGCGCACCGGCACAGCCGCTGGAAGTGAGCCCCGGGCTGGCCGAGCCGCAGCCACCAACACCCCGTTCCACCACCCCTGTCACCATCCCCTTGAGGAGATTTGCATGAGCCGTCTGGATGTCACCGAGAAGATCATCACCACCAAGGTCAGCAAGGGCCTGAAATGGGCCGACGTGGCCAAATCGGTGGGGCTGAGCAAGGAATGGGTCACCGCCGCATGCCTGGGCCAGATGACGCTGACCGCGCAGCAAGCCGCCACCGTCGGCGAGATCTTCGGCCTGAACGACGAAGAGATGAAGTGGCTGCAAGTCGTGCCCTACAAAGGGAGCCTGCCCACCGCCGTGCCGACCGACCCCTTGATCTATCGGTTCTATGAGCTGATCAGCGTCTACGGCACGACCTTCAAGGAACTGATCCACGAAGAGTTCGGTGACGGCATCATGTCTGCGATCGACTTCAAGATGGACCTGCAGCGCGAGCCGCACGCAGCCGGGGACCGCGTCAGCATCAGCATGTCGGGCAAGTTCCTGTCGTACAAGACGTACTGAGCGTGGGCGCGAGCTGCGGCCGGCGCCCGGCTTCGCCGGCAGGTCCATTGACCTCGCGCCAGCGCCGATGCGCCGCGCCGTCCCAGGCCACCGGCAACTGGTTTCTCGCCTGCAGGTAGTGGTGGGTGAACACGTCGAGCCAGGCCGCCAGCGTCATGGCGGCGGTGTGCTCGCCGGCCAGGTGCAGGCACTGCGCGGCGACCTCGCTGGTGCAGAAGTGGTCGTCGCGGTTCGACCGGCGCAGTTTGTATTGCGTGTATTCCGACGCCTCTGCGGGCTGCAAGCTCAGCACCGGCAGCGCGTCGAGGCAAGGGCTTCGCGAGAACATCTTGCGCGCCTCGGCCCACGTGCCGTCGAGCAGGATGAACAGCGGGCGCTTGCGGGGCAGGCCACCCGCGCTGCACACCGCGTCGGCGGGCAGCGCGGTGCGTACCACGCGCCCCGGCGCCGCGTACTCGCCGGGGAACACCACATGCGCTTGCCATTGCGGGTCGCTCAGCAAGCGCAGCAGCGCCGGGTCGGTGGCGGTGCGCGCCCAGCCGAAGGCGAAGGTGTCGGCCACCACGTCGGCCACCAACCAGCCGGTGTTGCTGGGCTTGAGTGGCTCGATGTCGGCCATCAGCAGGCACACGCCGGCGCGCGTGGGCGTTGCGGGGCGCAGCGCACACAGGCAGTGGCTGGGCAGCAGCCGGCAGCCCTCGCAGCGCTCGCGCTTGAACCCGCCCCGCGCGAGAAAGGGTTTGGTGCTGAGCGCGAGCCGCGCAGCGCGCAGGCGGGAAACGGCGTGGAGCATGCCGGGATTGTCGGTGCCGCCTCGCCGGCTGTTGCGTGCTGAGCGGCACGGGCGTGCGGGAGTTCAAGTGGAACGGCACCGCGCGACAATGGCATGAACCGCCCGGAGGCGTCTTTCGCACCTTCGGCATCTTTGATGTCCTCGACTGATCTCCCCAAGAAGCGACCCATGCAAACACTCGCATTCATCGGCGGCGGCAACATGGCCAGCGCCATCATCGGCGGGCTCGTTGCGAGCGGGCGGCCGGGCGCGTCCATCGTGGTCGTCGAGCCCTTCGAGGCCCAGCGCGCCAAGCTCGCGGCCGACTACGGAGTGCGCAGCTTCGCATCAAGCGACGCCGCGCTGGCCGAGGCTGCACTCGTGGTCTGGGCCGTGAAGCCGCAGCTCTTCACGCAAGCCGCCGCGCCTTGCGCCGCGCATGTGGCGGGCGCGTTGCACCTGAGCGTGATGGCCGGCATTCGCAGCAGTGCGATCGCGCGCGCCACGGGCAGCGAGCGCGTGGTGCGCGCCATGCCGAACACGCCCGCGCTCATCGGCCAGGGCATCGCCGGTCTGTTCGCACGCGCCGGCGTCAACGCGGCGGAGCGCGCGCAGGTCGAGGCGGTGCTGGCACCCACCGGGCAGGTGCTGTGGGTCGAGCGCGAACAAGACCTCGACGCCGTCACCGCGCTGTCGGGCTCGGGCCCGGCCTATGTGTTCTATGTGGTCGAAGCCATGGTGCAGGCCGCACTCGACATGGGCCTGACCGAAGCGCAGGGCAAGCAGCTCGCGCTCGCCACGTTCGCCGGTTCCACCGCGCTCGCGCAGGCATCGAGCGACGCGCCTTCGCTGCTGCGCGAGCGCGTCACCTCGAAGGGCGGCACCACGCATGCGGCCATCGGCGTGCTCGACGCCAGCGGCGTGAAGGCCGCGTTCGTTGCCGCCATGCGCGCGGCCGAGCAGCGCGCACGCGAACTGGGCAACGAGTTCGGCTGAACTCGCGCACGGTGTTCATGCGGCCCGGTGGCCGATGCCGCCTGCGTGTCGTCCCATGCCCAACCTGCATGGGCGAACGGCAAGACTTTCTGCATGGGCGCGCCTACAGTGGCGGCCCATGCAGGCCCCGCGCCACGAGCGCGGCGGTCGGTGCATGCCACTCAGCCACACGAGACAACCATGAGCCACCTCTCCTACGTCAGCCAGAAGGGCGATACCGCCTGGGACACCTACCTCTCTCAAGTCGACCGCGTGCTGCCCTACCTCGGCCACCTGGCGCGCTGGTCGGAAACCCTGAAGCGGCCGAAGCGCGCGCTGATCGTCGACGTGCCCATCGAGCTCGACAACGGTGATGTGGCGCACTTCGAGGGCTACCGTGTTCAGCACAACCTCTCGCGCGGCCCGGGCAAGGGCGGCGTGCGCTTCCACCCCGACGTGACGCTCGAAGAAGTGATGGCGCTGGCGGCCTGGATGACGGTGAAGTGCGCCGCCGTGAACCTGCCTTACGGCGGGGCGAAGGGCGGCATTCGCGTCGACCCCAAACTGCTGTCGATCAAGGAGCTGGAGCGCATGACGCGCCGCTACACCAGCGAGATCGGCATCATCATCGGCCCGCAGCGCGACATCCCCGCGCCCGATGTGAACACCAACGGCCAGATCATGGCCTGGATGATGGACACGTACTCGATGAACACCGGCACGACCGCCACCGGCGTGGTCACCGGCAAGCCGCTGCACCTGGGCGGCTCGCTCGGGCGCGTGAAGGCCACCGGGCGCGGTGTGTTCGTCACGGGCCGTGAAGCCGCACGGCGCATCGGCATGAACCTGAATGGCGCGCGCGTGGCCGTGCAAGGCATGGGCAACGTCGGTGGCTCGGCGGCGGAACTGTTCGTGCAGGCGGGCGCCAAACTGGTGGCCGTGCAAGACCACACCGGCACGCTCGTGAACCCGGCAGGCTTCGACATTGCCGACACCATGGACGTGCTCAAGCGTGACGGCGGCATCGGCCAGTACAAGGCGGCAGAGCGCATCGACAACGAAGCGTTCTGGGATGTGGACTGCGACATCCTGATCCCCGCCGCGCTCGAATCGCAGATCACCGCTGCGCGCGCGAACCGCATCAAGGCGAAGCTCGTTCTCGAAGGCGCGAACGGCCCCACCCTGCCCGATGCGGACGACGTGCTTGCAGAGCGCGGCGTGCTGGTCGTGCCCGACGTGATCTGCAATGCCGGCGGCGTGACGGTGAGCTACTTCGAGTGGGTGCAGGACTTCAGCAGCTTCTTCTGGAGCGAGGACGAGATCAACCTGCGGCTCGACAAGATCATGGTCGATGCGCTGAAGAAGATCTGGGACACCGCCGACCGCCACAAGATCAGCCTGCGCACCGCCACCTTCGCGGTGGCGTGCGAGCGCATCCTCACGGCTCGCGAGGAGCGCGGTTTGTACC
>JANXWV010000071.1 GCA_025350965.1 Rhizobacter sp. | reverse complement strand
CGCGCGCACCGCCGTGATGGGCCCGGCGCAGGCCGCCGGCACCATGGAGATCGTGATGCGCGAAGGCGCGGCCCGCAAGGGCGTGCCGGTCGACGAAGCCAAGCTCGCCGCACTCACCACCGCCATCACGCAGACCTTCGAGCGCCAGATGCACGCGTTCTACACCTCTGGCCTGCTGCTCGACGACGGCGTGATCGACCCGCGCGACACGCGCCGCGTGCTGGCAATGGCGCTCACGTTGTGCGACGAAGCCGCGCGCCGCACCGTGCACCCCATGCAGTTCGGCGTGGCCCGCCCCTGACCCTTGCTCACCAGAGAGAGAAACCATGCAATTCACCCACGAGCACGAAGAGATCGCGCGCACCCTCAAGCGCTTCATCGACAGCGAGATCAACCCGCATGTCGACGAATGGGAGGCGGCCGAGATGTTCCCGGCGCACGAGGTGTTCAAGAAGCTCGGCGACCTGGGCCTGCTGGGCCTGTGCAAGCCCACCGAGTACGGCGGCATGGGGCTGGACTACTCGTACTCGGTGGCGATGGCCGAGGCGCTGGGGCACATCGCTTGCGGCGCGTTGCCGATGGCCATCGGCGTGCAGACCGACATGGCCACGCCGGCGCTCGCCCGCTTCGGCTCCGACGCGCTGCGCCGCGAGTTCCTCGCGCCCGCCATCACCGGTGACGTGGTCGCATGCATCGGCGTGTCGGAGCCCGGCGCCGGCTCCGACGTGGCGAGCGTGAAGACCACCGCCCGCAAGGACGGCGACGACTACGTCATCAACGGCGCGAAGATGTGGATCACCAACAGCCTGCAGGCCGACTGGATGTGCCTGCTGGCCAACACCTCCGAAGGCGCGGCGCACAAGAACAAGAGCCTGATCGTGGTGCCGATGAAGACACCGGGCATCACCGTTGCCAAGAAGATCCGCAAGATCGGCATGATGGCCAGCGACACCGGGCTGATCCACTTCGACGACGTGCGCGTTCCGCAGCGCAACCTCATCGGCGAAGAGGGCATGGGCTTCACCTACCAGATGATGCAGTTCCAGGAAGAGCGGCTGTGGGCTGCGGCGAACGCCATTCAAGGCCTGCTCAACTGCATCACGCAGACGGCCGACTATGCGCGCGAACGCCAGGCCTTCGGCAAGAGCATCCTCGACAACCAGGTGGTGCACTTCAAGCTCGCCGAACTCAAGACCGAGGTCGAGGCGCTGCGCGGGCTGACCTACATGGCGACCGAGCACTACGTGGCCGGCAAGGACGTGACCGAGTGGGCCTCGATGGCCAAGCTCAAGGCCGGCCGCCTGCTGCGCACCGTGCCCGATGCCTGCCTGCAGTTCTGGGGCGGCATGGGCTACACCTGGGACAACCCGGTCTCGCGCATGTTCCGCGACGGCCGCCTCGCCTCGATCGGCGGGGGTGCCGACGAGGTGATGCTGGGCATCATCGGCAAGTACATGCACGTGCTGCCGGGCAAGCGATGAGCGCGACGAACGCACCCGCCGCCGAAACGTGTTCTTCCCTCTCCCTCTCCCTCTGGGAGAGGACCGGGGTGAGGGCCGCCGAAGGCGGTGCGTCCATCCACGTCACCCTCGATGCGCCCGCCACGCGCAATGCGTTGACCGATCAGATGGTGGCCGGCATCGAGGACGCTATCACCCACGCCGAAGCCAACCCCGCCACCCGCGCCCTCGTGATCCGCGGCGCCGGCCACACCTTCTGCGCCGGCGGCGACTTCGGCAACTTTCGCGCGCTGATGGCGGCGCCCGCGCCGGCCGATGCACCCGACCCCATCGCCACCTTCAACCGCGCGTTCGGCGCGATGCTGGAGCGCCTGCACGCCTGCGCCGTGCCGACCGTCGCCGTCGTCGAGGGCGCGGCCATGGGCGGCGGCTGCGGCCTCGCTGCGGCGTGCGACTTCGTGCTCGCCGCGAGCAGCGCGCAGTTCGGCATGCCCGAAGTGACGCTCGGCCTGCCGCCAGCGCAGATCGCACCGTTCGTGGCGGCGCGGCTGGGCAGCGGGCCGGCGCTGCGCCTCATGCTGACCGGTCGGCGCCTCGGTGCCGCGCAAGCGCTCGACGTTGGGCTCGCCGACATCATGGCCGAGCCGGCCGAACTCGATGCGCAACTGCACGCACTGCTCGCCGATCTCGGCCGCGCCGAGCCCGCCGCGCTGCGCGCGACCAAGGCCATCGTGCAGCGCCGCCAACACGCCGCGCTGGCCGACACGCTCGACTTCGCGGCCGCGCAGTTCGCCGCCTCGCTGCGCAGCGGCACGGCGGCCGAAGGCATCGCAGCGCTGACGGCGAAGCGCCCCGCGCGCTGGGTCGTGCGCCATGCCGTGTTGCCTGTGGAGCCCGCGGCATGACGCGCATCGCCTCGTTGCTGATCGCGAACCGCGGCGAGATCGTCACTCGCGTCGCGCGCACCGCTCAGCGCCTGGGCATCCGCACTGTCGCCGTCGCGTCCGACGCCGACCTCGGCCAGCCGCACACCGAGGCCTGCGATTCGGTCGTGCCGATCGGCGGTGAACGGCCGGCAGACTCTTACCTCGTCATCGACAAGCTGCTCGATGCGGCGCGCCGCTCTGGGGCACAGGCCGTGCACCCCGGCTACGGCTTCCTCTCCGAGAACGCCGCGTTCGCGCAGGCCGTGATCGACGCCGGCCTGGTATGGGTCGGCCCACCACCGAGCGCGATGCTGGCGATGGCCGACAAGGCGCGCGCCAAGCAGCGCATGGCCGCGGCCGGCGTGCCGGTGCTGCCGGGCTACGACGGCGAAGACCAGTCGGCCGCGTTGCTGCGCAGCGAAGCAGCGCGCATCGGCACCCCGCTGATGGTGAAAGCCACGGCCGGCGGCGGTGGGCGCGGCATGCGGCTCGTGCTCGACGCTGCAGCGCTCGACGCTGCGCTCGCGTCCGCCGCCGCCGAGGCGCTGTCGGCGTTCGGCGATGCGCGCCTGCTGATCGAACGTGCGCTGCTCGCGCCGCGCCATGTGGAGGTGCAGGTGTTCGCCGACGCGCAGGGCAACGTGGTGCACCTCGGCGAGCGCGATTGCTCGGTGCAGCGCCGGCACCAGAAGATCGTCGAGGAAGCGCCCTCACCCGCCGTGTCGCCGGCCCTGCGCCGGCAGATGGGCGAGGTGGCGGTGCGCGTGGCGCGCGCGGTGGGCTACGTGGGCGCGGGCACGGTGGAGTTCCTGCTCGATACGGATTCACCAGAGCGAGGCGCGTTCTGGTTCATGGAGATGAACACGCGGCTGCAGGTCGAGCACCCGGTGACGGAGTTGCTGTGCGGCGTCGACCTCGTCGACTGGCAGTTGCGCATCGCGATGGGCGAGCCGCTGCCGCTCGCACAGGACGAGCTGCTGCAACGCTTCGAGCGCGGCGGCCATGCCGTGGAGGTGCGGCTGTGTGCCGAAGACCCGGCCCGGGGCTACCTGCCGCAGGCTGGCCGCGTGCTGCAGTGGCAGGCGCCGCGCGGCGTGCGCTGCGACCACGCAGTGGCCAGCGGCTGCACCGTGAGCCCGTTCTACGACTCGATGCTCGGCAAGCTGATTGCGCATGCGCCGACGCGTGCCGAAGCCACCCACCAGCTCGCCGAGGCGCTCGACCGCACCGTGTGCCTGGGCCTCACGACGAACCGCGCCTTCCTGGCCCGAGTGCTCCGGCACCCGGCGTTCGCCGGTGCTTCGGTGAGCACGGCGTTTCTGGCCACCCACTTCGCCGACGATGCGGCACGCCGCAGCGAGGCGCCGAGCGCGCTGCGGGCGCTGGCCGCGGCCGCCAACGCGCTGCTCGCCGCCGACGCCTTGCCGGCGCTGTGGGCGGGCTGGACCTCGTCGCACCACGTGGACACGTTTGCGCCGCTCGAAGTCGGCGGTGGCATCGAGCGCTGGCACCTCGTCGGCACGCCGCCATCCATCGTCGCCACGTGCGGCGATCACACACACCGCATCGAGCAGCTGCAACGCGACGGTGCCGCGCGCGTGACGGCCATGCTCGACGGCCGGCCGATGCACGCACGCGTGGCGCATGAAGGCACGAGCGCATGGTGGCTCTGCGAAGGCCACGAGCTGGCTGCGCAGGACATGCGCCACGCGCCGAAGCCAAGCGCATCCGCGGCATCGGCCGGCGCGTGCAAGGCGCCGATGCACGGCCGCGTCACGCAGGTGCTGGCGGCACCCGGCGACGTGGTGGCCGCCGGC
Organism: Rhizobacter sp.; assembly: GCA_025350965.1. GTDB lineage: Bacteria > Pseudomonadota > Gammaproteobacteria > Burkholderiales > Burkholderiaceae_C > LMDS01. The sequence continues at coordinate 19,222 of JANXWV010000071.1, read as the reverse complement.
TCGCTGCTGCTCGTGATGGAGGCGATGAAGATGGAGCACCAGGTGCACGCGCCGCTCAGTGGCACGGTGCGCGCGCTGCACACCCGCGTCGGCGAGCAGGTGGCCGCGCGGCAGGTGCTGGTCGAGGTCGAACCCACGTAGAAGCAGCAGCAACGCCCCATGAGCTTCACCCCCGAACACACCCTCTTCCGCGACAACGTGCGCGCCTTCGTCGAGCGCGAGATCGCGCCCCACGTGAACGCGTGGGATGAAGCGCAGACCTTTCCGCGCGAGCTCTATGCGCGCGCCGCGCAGCTCGGCCTGCTCGGCCTGGGCTACGCCGAGGCTTATGGCGGCACGCCGTGCGACGGCTGGTTCAAGCTCATCGCCACCGAAGAGATCGCGCGCGCCGGCAGTGGCGGGCTGATGGCGAGCCTGTTCTCGCACAACATCGGCCTGCCGCCGATCGTCGCGCATGGAAGTGATGAGCTGAAGCAGCGCGTCGTGCCCGATGTGCTGGCCGGCCGGAAGATCGCCGCACTCGCCATCACCGAGCCCGGTGGCGGCTCCGACGTGGCGCGGCTCACGTGCAAGGCGCGCCGTGAAACCGGACCCGACGGTGACCATTGGGTCATCGACGGCGAGAAGACGTTCATCACCTCGGGCATGCGCGCCGACTGGTTCACGCTCGCGGTGCGAACCGGCAGCGGTGGTGCGGCCGGCATCTCGCTGATCGCGGTGCCGGGCGACACACCGGGCCTGCAACGCGCGCCGCTCGCGAAGATGGGCTGGTGGTGCAGCGACACCGCGCACCTGCGCTTCGAGGGCTGCCGCGTGCCCGCCGCCAACCTCATCGGCGCCGAGAACGCGGGATTCCGCGCGATCATGGAGAACTTCAACGGCGAGCGCCTGTTGATGTCGGCCGGCGCCTGCTGCTTCGCGCAGGTCTGCTACGACGAAGCGCTGGCCTGGGCACGCGAGCGCAAGACCTTCGGCGCCGCACTCGTGGAACACCAGGTGATGCGCCACAAGCTGATGGACATGCGCATGCGCATCGCCAGCACGCGAGCCTGGCTGCATGCCCTCGTCGAGCGGCAGGAGCGCGGCGACACCGGGCCCGAGTGGGTGGCCGAGCTGTGCCTGCTGAAGAACCACGCGACGCAGACGATGCAGTGGTGCGCTGACGCTGCGGTGCAGACGCTCGGCGGCATGGGCTTCATGCGCGGGCTCAAGAGCGAGCGCATCTACCGCGAGGTGAAGGTGATGATGATCGGCGGCGGCGCCGAAGAGATCATGAAAGAACTCGCGGCGCGACAACTCGGAGTCTGAACATGCCGAACAAGACAACCAAGAAGGCAGCGAGGAAGACAGCGAAGAACAGCGAGACCGTGTTCACCACCCTCACGCTCGCGGTGCACGAGCGCGTGGCCACGATCACGCTCGACCGGCCGCAGCGCCTGAACGCCATCAACGCAGAGATGCCGCGCGAGATCCGCCAGGCTGTCGAAGCCGCCGATGCCGACGAGCGCGTGCACGTGATCGTGCTGCAAGGCGCAGGGCCTGCCTTCTGTGCCGGCTACGACCTGAAGGACTACGCCGAAGGCGACGCGACCAACGCCTACACCCAGCCCCTGCCCTGGGACCCGATGCGCGACTACACGCTGATGAAGCGCAACACCGACGACTTAATGAGCCTGTGGCGCAGCCCCAAGCCCACCATCTGCAAGGTGCATGGCTACGCGGCAGCCGGCGGCAGCGATATCGCCCTGTGCTGCGACCTGATCGTGATGGCCGACGACGCCCGCATCGGCTACATGCCGGCGCGGGTGTGGGGATGCCCGACCACGGCGATGTGGGTCTACCGCGTGGGCCCGCAGCGTGCCAAGCGCATGCTCTTCACCGGCGACCTGATCGACGGCCGCACCGCCGCCGATTGGGGCCTGGCGCTGCAGTCGGTGCCGGCCGCGCAGCTCGACGACACGGTGCATCAACTCGCGCAGCGCATCAAGGGCGTGCCGAAGAACCAGCTGATGATGCACAAGCTCACCATCAACCAGGCCGTCGACGCGATGGGCCTGGAGCAGACGCAGATGTTCGCGACGATCTTCGACGGGATCACCCGCCACTCGCCCGAAGGCCTGTGGTTCAAGCGTTATGCAGAAGTGCACGGCTTCCAGGCCGCGACCGAGTGGCGCGACTCGGGCCGGCCCATTCCCGAGCCGCCACCGGGCGATCTGGGCGACGCGTTCATGGCACCACCCGCCAGCGCCGACGCACGCTCGGCATGGTCGGCCGACGTGACCGGCACGCGCCGCAAGGCCGCGAAACGCACGGCGAAGAAGCCGCGATGAGCACGCCCGCCGACGCCGCGCCGCCCCAGCCGGCGACCGCGCCGCGGCCCTTCGAACCCGAGTTCGTGGCCGCTCTCACCACGCTCTTCGAAGAGACCATCGCCTTCAACCGCACGCTCGGCCTGCGCATCAGCGCAGTCACCGCCACGCACGTGGCCGGCCACATCGAGATGCGCCCCGACCTCGTCGGCCACCACCTGCACCAGCGGCTGCACGGCGGCGTGATCAGCGCCACGCTCGACGCCATGGCCGGCCTGGCCGTGATGGCCGCCATCGGCGCCCGCCACATGGACGAGCCGCCCGCCAAACGCATGCAACGCTTCAGCCGCCTCGGCACCGTCGACATGCGCATCGACTACCTGCGCCAAGCCATCGGCGAGCGCTTCACGCTGTCGGCCGAGGTGGTGCGCCTCGGTTCACGCATCGCATCGACGCAGATGCGCTTCATGGGCGCGGGAGGCACCTTGCTGGCGACTGGCGCGGCAACTTACGTGCTGTGAGTCAGCGCATCTTTGACGCGAGCGCCTTCAATCGCCGAGCACACAGACGGTTGGTGGTCGGGCCGGTGGTGTGTTCTGTGGAGCGAAGTCAAGGCGGAGGGCCGGATTTTCCGGGCCTGGGGGACATTCACGAAACAGAGCACGCCGGCGGCCCGATGCGCGCTCCGCTTGAGCCGCATCAAGGTGCCTTGAAGTACTCCGAAATCACCTTCCACCGCCCGTCCTGCAACTGCGACAGGCGCGACACCTCGCTGCCCAGGCGCTTGGTCGCGGTGAACGTGATCTGCGAGGCGCCGAACATGTCGGGCTCGATGACCATGGTGTCCATCGCCTTGATGAAGGTGTCGGTGGTCAGGTTGTTGCCGGCCTTGCGCGCCGCGATGGCGAAGCTGTCGATGATGTTGTAGCCGTAGACCGAGAACACCGTCGGGTCTTCGCTGAACTTGGTCTTGTATTTGTTGGCCCAGAAACTCAATGCCTTGCTCGCATCGTCGAGGTAGGGGTTCTGCACCGTCATGGTCGCGTACAGGCCGTCCATGGCCTTGCCGCCGAGCTTGTGGATCAGGTCGGTGTACGACGCGCTGGAACCCAGGAACGTCGGGCTGAAGCCGGTCTTGCGGCTCTCCGCAATCGTGCCGATGGTCTCGCGGATGATGGTGCCCAGCACCACGAAGTCGCAGCCCGCCGCCTTCATGCGCGCCACCTGGGAAGAGAAGTCGGTCGCGCCGCGTTTGTAGCTCGTCTTTTCAGTGAACTCCACGCCCATCGTCTTCAGCCCCGCCTCGGCGCCGCGCACCACTTCGAGCCCGAACTCGTCGTCTTGGTAGATCGTGCAGACCTTCTTCGCCGCCTTTTCCTTGACCATTTTCGGCACCGCGCCGCGCATCTGGTCGAAGTAGGTGGCGGCGAAAGCGTACTTGAGGCGGTTGAACGGCTCGTACATCTCGCGTGCCGCCGTCACCGGGTAGAAGTTGATGATGTTCTTCTCGAACTGCACCGGCATGGCCGCGTTGTTCTGGGCCGTGCCCAGGTGGCCGGCCATGATGAAGATCTTGTCCTGGTTGACGAGCTTCTGCGCTGCGAGCACCGCCTTCTTCGGGTCGTAACCCGAGTCCTCGATCAGCAGCTTGAGCTTGCGGCCGTTCACGCCGCCCTGCTCGTTGATTTCGTCCACGCGCAGCAGCATGCCGTTCCTGATCTGCTTGCCGAAGCCGGCGAGCGGGCCCGACAGGTCCTGGATCGAACCGATGACGATCTCGGTCTTGCTCACGCCTTGTTGTTCGGCGGCGAAGGCGGTGCCGGCGATTGCAGCCAGCAGGGTGGCCAGCAGAGTGGTGATGGGGGTCAGCACGGGTTTCATGGCGGGTCTCCGTTGAGGTGGTGGAAAGTGCGGTCAGCGGTACATGGCCTCGACCTGCGTGGCGTATTTCTTCTCGACGAGCTTGCGCTTGAGCTTGAGCGTGGGCGTGAGTTCCTCGTCTTCGGCACTGAGCTGCATGTCGAGCAGCCAGAACTTCTTGATCTGCTCGACACGCGCGAACTTCTTGTTCACGCGGTCGAGGTCGGCCTGGATCAGCGCCTGCACTTCGGGCGTGCGCGTCAGGCTGGCGTAGTTGCTGAACGGCACGTCCCCGTCCTGGGCGTACTTCTCGACGTTCTCCTGGTCGATCATCACGATCACCGTGAGGTAGGGCCGCTTGTCGCCGATCACCACCGCGTCGTTGATGTAGGGCGAGAACTTCAGGTCGTTCTCGAGCTCGCTGGGCGTGATGTTCTTGCCGCCGGCGGTGATGATGATGTCTTTCATGCGGTCGGTGATTCGGAAGTAGCCGTCGGCATCGACCAGCCCCACGTCGCCGGTGTGCAGCCAACCGTCGGCATCGATGGTCTCGGCCGTCTTCTCGGGCTGGTTCAGGTAGCCCATGAAGACGTTCGGCCCGCGCACCTGCAGCTCGCTCGTCACCGGGTCGAGGCGCACCTCGTTGAACGGGCAGGCCGGGCCGATCATGCCGGGCTTGATGCGGCCGGCCGGTGTGTAGGTGGCCGCGCCGCAGGTCTCGGTCATGCCCCAGACCTCGACCATCGGCACGCCCAGGGCCAAGTACCACTTCACCAGGTCGGGGGAGATGGGTGCCGCGCCGGTGACGCAGAAGCGCGCGCGGTGGATGCCGATGGTCTTGCGCACGTTGTTCAGCGTGAGCAGGCGGGCGACGTGGAACTGCAGCTTCAGCGCGGCGCTCACCGGCTCGCCGGCCAGCACCTTGTCGGCAATGCGCATGCCCACGCCGATGCTCCAGGCATACGCCGCCTGCTGCAGCTTGCCCGATTCGCGCAGCGAGATCATCACGCCGGAATAGAACTTCTCCCAGACGCGCGGCACGGCGGTGAAGACCGTGGGCGCGATCTCGCGCACGTTCTCGGGCACCGTCTCGGGCTTCTCGACGAAGTTGAGGATGCTGCCGGTGTACATGCCGAAGTACTCGCCGCCGAGCCGCTCGGCGATGTGGCACAGCGGCAGAAAGCACATGCGCTCGTCGGTATCGGTCTGCGCCACGATGCGGTTGTTGCCGCGCACCGTGTACACGATGCCCGCGTGCGAATGCATCGCACCTTTGGGCTTGCCGGTCGTGCCCGAGGTGTAGACGAGGATCGCCAGGTTCTGTGGGCGGCAGCCCGCCACACGCGCGTCGAGCACGGCCGGGTGCTGCTTCGCGTGTTCGCGGCCGAGCGCGCGCAGTTGCGCAAGGCTCATCACCGCGTCGTCGTGGAAGTCGCGCAGGCCTTCGGTGTCGAAGACGATGATCTTGTGCAGCAGCGGAAGTTCGGTGCGCACTTCGAGCGCTTTGTCGAGCTGCTCTTCGTCTTCGACGAACAGGAAGCGCGTGGCCGAGTCGGCGCAAAGGTAGTGCACCTGCGGCGGCGCGTCGGTCGGGTAGATGCCGCTCGACACACCGCCGCAGCTGAGCACGGCCAGGTCGGCGAGCACCCACTCGACGACGGTGTTCGACAGGATCGATGCGCAGTCGCCAGCTTCGAAGCCGAGCGCGAGCAGGCCGTCGCCGATCTCACGCACTGCCCGGGCCGCATCAAGCCACGTCCACGCGCGCCAGATGCCGAGCGTCTTCTCGCGCATGAACACCTTGGGCCCGCGCAGCGCCACGGCGTTCCAGAACATCGCCGACACCGTCTCGCCTTCGACGACGATGTCCTCGGACGGCTTGAGATGCTCGAGGTTCCAGAGGTTGCTCATGATGCGTTGCCTACCGCCATGTCTTCTTCTTCTTCCAGCGCCGCTCGCCGCGCACACCGGTCTCTTTCATGCCGAGGTAGAACTCCTTGATGTCGTCCTTCTCTCGCAGCTTGTCGCAGCTGTCTTCCATGACGATGCGGCCGTTCTCGAGCACGTAGCCGAAGTCGGCCACGTTGAGCGCCATGTTCGCGTTCTGCTCGACGAGCAGGATGGTCGTGCCGCGCTCGCGGTTGATGCGGATCACGATCTCGAAGATCTCGCGCGTGAGGCGCGGCGACAAGCCCAGGCTCGGCTCGTCGAGCAGGATCAGGTCGGGTGCTGCCATCAACGCGCGCGAGATCGCGAGCATCTGCTGCTGGCCGCCCGACAGCAGCCCGGCATCCTGGCTGCTGCGCTCGCGCAGGATCGGGAAGTAGCCGAACACCGTCTCGATGTCGCGCGCCACACCGTCGCGGTCTTGGCGGGTGTAGGCGCCCATCATCAGGTTGTCGCGGATCGACAACAGCGGGAACACCTCGCGGCCTTCAGGCACGTGGCTCAGGCCGCGCTGCACGATCAGTGCCGGGTCTTGCGCGGTGATGTCGGCACCCTTGAACTCGACGCTGCCCTTGCGCGGGTCGATGATGCCGGAGATGGTTTTCAGGATGGTGCTCTTGCCCGCCCCGTTCGAGCCCAGCACGGTCGCGATCTGGCCCTTCTCGACCTGCAGGCTCACACCCCGGATCGCCCGGATCGGGCCGTAGGCGCTCTCGACGTTGAGCAGCTTCAGGATCACGTCAGGTGCCACTGCATTCATGCCGTGCCACCCTGCGGCGCGGCCGCCGTGCGCCGCAAGCTCGCCACGTCGTCGGTCGAGCCGAGGTAGGCCTCGATCACGCCGGGGTGGGTTTGCACTTCGCGCGGCGTGCCCATGGCCAGCACCTCGCCCTGGTTCATTGCGAGCACGCGGTCCGACACTTTGGAGACGAGCGCCATGTCGTGCTCGACCATCAGCACCGTCACGCCCAACTCGGCGCGGATGTCGTCGATCCAGAACGCCATGTCGTCGGTCTCTTCCACGTTCAGGCCGGACGACGGCTCGTCAAGCAGCAGCAGCTTCGGCTCGGTGCACAAGGCACGCGCCAGTTCCACCACCTTGCGCACGCCGTAGGGCAACCCGGCCACGACCGAATCGCGGTGATGTTGGAGGTCGAGAAGGTCGATCACCTGCTCGACCTTCTCGCGCGCGGCGATCTCGGCAGCGCGTGTCCTGGCGGTGAAGAAGAGTTCGCTGAACAGGCCGGTGCGGCGGTGCGTGTGGCGGCCGATCAGCAGGTTCTGCAGCACGCTCGCGTTCTCGAACAACTCGATGTTCTGGAAGGTGCGCGCAATGCCAAGGGCTGCGATCTCGTGCGGTGCGCAGGTGGCGAGCAAGCGGCCGTCGTAGGTGATGCTGCCGGTGGTCGGTGTGTACAGGCGGCTGATCAGGTTGAACACCGTCGTCTTGCCGGCACCGTTCGGCCCGATCAGTGTGAACACCTCGCCGCGTTTCACATCGAAGCTGACCTTGTTGACGGCCAGCACGCCGCCGAAACGCACGCTCAACTCACGGGCCGAGAGCAGCACGCCGGCGTCGGCGTTGGCGTTGGCATGCGCGGATGGCACGCTCATTTGAGCCGGTCCGACTTGAGGTAGCTCTTCTGCCGCTGGAACATGCCCTTGCGGTAGAACGGGAAGATCTGCAGGTAGGTGCGCAGCTTCAGCCAGCGGCCGTACAGGCCGTGCGGCTCGAACAGCACGAAGGCCACGAGCACCAGGCCGTACACCAGCCCTTGCAGGCCGGGCGCCTGGCCCACGGCGCTGGGCAGGTAGTCTTTCGCCAGCGCAATGACCTGCGGCATGGTGATCAGGAAGATGGCGCCCAGGAATGCACCGTGCACCGAACCCACGCCGCCGATCACGATCATCAGTACCAGGTCGATCGACTGCAGCACCGTGAACTGATCGGGCGAGATGAACTTGAGCTTGTGCGCATACAGCGCGCCGCCCACGCCGGCCAGCGCCGCCGAGATCGCGAACGACAGCGTCTTGTAGCGCGCGAGGTGAATGCCCATGCTCTGCGCCGAGACCTCGGAGTCGCGGATCGCGACGAACGCGCGCCCGGTCGACGAGCGCAGCAGGTTCAGGATGCCCAGCGTGGCGAGCACCGTGACCACCAGGCAGGCGAAGTAGAACGACACGTCGGTGTCGAGCACCCAGCCGAACACGTTGGGTGCCGTCAGGTGAATGCCGGCGTTGCCGCCCGTCACGCGCTCCCAGCGCGCGAACACCTCTTCGACGATGAAGCCGAACGCAAGCGTGGCGATGGCGAGGTAGATGCCCTTCACGCGCAGCGCCGGCAAGCCCACGACCATGCCGACCGCTGCGGCAAGCAAGCCGGCCGCGACCAGTGCCAGCGGTGCCGGCACGCCCACATGCGTGAGCGCCGCCTGGGTGTACGCGCCCACGCCGAGGAACGCCGCATGGCCGAGCGAGAACTGGCCGGTGAAGCCCGACAGCAGCATCAGCCCGAGGCCGACGACCGCGTAGATGAGAACGAAGGTGATCTGCGCGAGCCAGTATTCGGAGACGACCCACGGCGCGCACGCCATCGCAACCAGCAGCATGCCATACCAGAACACGTGCCCGCCGTGCCGGGCGAGGTTCACGTCTTGCGCGTAGCTGGTCTTGAAGATGAAGCGCATTCAGACTTTCTTGCGCAGCTTGTCGCCGAACAGGCCGCTGGGCTTGACGACCAGCATCACGAGCACAACGACGTAGGCCGCGATGTCCTTGAAGCCTTCGGGCAGGTAGAACCCCGCGAGCGCTTCGACCACGCCGATGACGAGCCCGCCGACCAGCGCACCCGGCAGGCTGCCGAAGCCGCCGACCACGGCCGCCGGCATGGCCTTCAAGCCGATGAAGCCCATGTTGGCGTGAACGAACGTGATGGGCGCGAGCAGCAACCCGGCGATGGCCGCCACGCCCGCAGCCAGGCCCCACACCAGGCCGTTGAGGCGCCGCACCGGAATGCCCATGTAGTACGCCGCGAGCTGGTTTTGCGACGCGGCCTGCATCGCCACGCCGAGCTTGCTGTACTTGAACATGGCGTAGAGCGCGGCACTGAGCACGACGGTGGCCGCGATGATCACGAGCTGCTCGACGTTGAGCACCAGCGCGCCCGCCTTCCAGACGGCATCTTTGTAGGGCACGGGCAGCGTGTGGGTGTCGGTGCCGATGTTCGGGATCATCGTGACGAGGCCGCGCAGCACGTAGCCGATGCCGATGGTCAGCATCACGACCGAGAACGCGGGCTGGCCGAGGATCGGCCTTATCACGGCGCGTTCCAGCAGCATGCCGAACGCAGCCATCGCAAGGACTGCGGCAATCAGCGCCACCCAGAACGGCGCTCCGAGCAGCGTCATCACCATCAGGCCGCCGAAGGCACCGAGCATCATCAGCTCGCCCTGCGCGAAGCTCACGGTTTCGGTGGCCTTGTAGATGAGCACGACCCCGAGCGCGATCAGGCCGTAGATGCAGCCTTGCGCGATGCCGCTGATGATGATCTGGAGTGCCTGCACGCTGCGGGGTTCGGGTCGGCCGGCTGTTGCAGGCAACTGCGGCGCGTTGAAGGGCTGGGGCTTTGGCGTTGATACGAATACCGACGCGAGCCCTTGGTTTGTAACGGGTTCGCTCCCTGCACGGCATCGTGGAAACCCGGGAGGTCGGGCGTGGCAAACCCCGGCCTCGGGGGCCGGGCGGGACATGTCCGAAAATGGCGAGTCCGCTGGCCTGCGCTGACCATAATCGAGCCCATGCCCGCATTCATCACCACGGCCCCCATCGACGCCAACGCCGCCTACCAGGCCCTCACCGCCCGCGACGCGCGCTTCGACGGGCACCTGTTCGTCGGCGTCACGTCGACGCGCATCTACTGCCGGCCGATCTGCCGCGTGCGCCTGCCGCTGCGCAAGAACTGCCGCTTCTTCGAGACACCCGCGCAGGCCGAGGCGGCAGCCTTTCGCCCATGCATGAAGTGCCGCCCCGAGATCGCCCCCGGCGCCGGCTTGCCGTGGACGGTGATGGACGCCTCGCGCACGCTGGCGTGCCAAGCGGCCGACGGGCTCGACGCGCAAGCCGCCAACGGCGAGGCACCGGGCCTCGTGACGCTTGCACAGCGCCTGGGCGTGAGTGACCGGCACCTGCGCCGCATCTTCCAGGCGGAGCATGGCGTGACCCCGTTGCAGTACCTCCAAACGCGCCGGCTGCTGCTTGCCAAGCAGCTGCTGACCGACACCACGTTGCCCGTTGCACAAGTGGCCTTGGCCAGCGGCTTCAACAGCCTGCGGCGCTTCAACGACGCGTTCGTGGCGAGCTACCGCATGAGCCCGAGCCGCCTGCGCGGCGACGCCGCCGAAGACCCGCCACTCGGCACCGACGGCGTGACGGTCAAGCTCGGCTACCGCAGCCCGTTCGACGTGGCCGCCCTGCTGCGCTTCATCGCGATGCGTGCGATCCCGGGCATCGAGCAGGTCGAGGGCCGCTGCATCCGCCGCACCCTGCGCGCCGGCACCGTGGCCGCCGATGCAGGCTGGGTCGAGGCCGAGTTCATCGAGGGTGCCACGGTGGTTCGCCTGCGCTTCGCACCGGCGCTGGCCGCAGCGAGCGGCCGGGTCGTGGCCGCCGCGCGCCGCTGGCTCGACCTGGACGCCGTTCCCCACGCCATCGACACCGCGCTGGCCAACCTGCCCGGTGCGCCAGGGTTGCGCCTGCCGGGCAGCCTGGACGCCTTCGAGCTGCTGGTGCGTGCGGTGCTCGGCCAGCAGGTCACAGTGGCCGGTGCGCGCACGCTCGCACGCCGCCTGGTTAAGCGCTTCGGTGAGCCCGCCGACACGCCCTGGCCGGGCATCACGCGCACCTTCCCGGCACCTTCAACGATGGCGCTCGCAACGCTCGAATCCGTGGCCGAGCTCGGCATCATCCGCAGCCGCGCCGGTGCCATCATCGGCATTGCGCAGGCCTGGGGCGAGATCGCGCCGCTGCTGGTGGCGCGCGCGGCGCCGCAGCCGCTGATCGAGCGCCTGTGCGCGCTGCGCGGCATCGGGCCGTGGACGGCTCACTACATCGCGATGCGCGCCCTCGGCTGGCCCGACGCCTTTCCGCCGAAAGACGTGGCGGTATTGAAGGCGATGAAGCAGCTCTTCGGCACCGCGTCGCAACGCGAAGCCGATGCGCACGCGCAGGCCTGGCAACCGTGGCGCGCCTATGCCGTGCTGCGGCTGTGGAACACCCTGGACAAGACCCCGTTGGAGAACACACCATGAGCTTTGCCACCGACAGCATCCACACCCACTGCACCGCGCAAGCCACCCTTGCGTCGCCGCTCGGCCCGGTGTTGCTGGCGCGCACCGCCGGCGGCCTGGCCGGCGCGTGGTTCGAAGGGCAGCAACACCACCCCGGCGCACTGGCCGCCCGAGTGCAGCCCACCGACGCGCTGCTGCAAGAAGCGGCGCGGCAGCTGCAGGCGTACTTCGACGGCGGGCGCAGCACCTTCGAGCTGCCGCTCGACCTGCAAGGCACCGCATTCCAGCGCAGTGTGTGGCAGGTCTTGCAGCGCATCGCACCGGGCGCGACATGCAGCTACGGCGACATCGCCACCGCGCTCGGCAGCCCGTCTTCGGTGCGTGCGGTGGGCGGTGCAATCGGCCGCAACCCGGTCTCGGTGATCGTGCCGTGCCACCGCGTGGTGGGGCGCGACGGCAGCCTCACCGGCTATGCCGGCGGTGTGGACCGCAAGCGCGCGTTGCTGCGGCTGGAACGCGTGACGCACGTGGCGCACGTGGCGCACGTGGCCATCGCGGCCTCACCCAACAAGCCGCGAGCGACCCCCGCTTGAAACCCACTGACATCACCGAGCTGCTGGCACTTGCCGCGTTGTGGGGTGCGGCCTTCCTGTTCATGCGCATGGGCGCGGCCGAGTTCGGCCCAGTCGCGCTCAGTGCCGTGCGCGTGACCGGGGCCGCGCTGCTGCTGTTGCCGCTGCTGGCCTGGCGCGGGCAGGTCGGGGCTTTGCGCACGCACTGGCGGCCGATTTTCATCGTCGGCATCACGAACTCGGCGCTGCCCTTCCTGTGCTTCGCCTACGCAGCGCTGTCGCTCACGGCCGGGCTGTCGTCGATCTTCAATGCATCGTCACCCCTGTTCGGCGCGGTCATCGCAGGGCTGTGGCTGAAAGACCGGCTGACACCGGCGCGCGTGCTCGGCTTGCTGATCGGCTTTGCAGGCGTGTTGGGGCTCGCGTGGGGCACGGCCGACTTCAAACCCGGCGGCACCGGCTGGGCACTGCTCGCGTGCCTGGTCGGACCGCTGTGCTACGGCTGGTCGGCCAGCTTCGCGAAGCGGCACCTCACCGGCGTGCCGCCGCTGGCGGTTGCGGCCGGAAGCCAGCTCGGGGCCGCGGTGGTGCTCGCTGTCCCGGCCGTGCTGTGGTGGCCGGCGACCACGCCAGCGGCATCGACGTGGGCTGCTGCGGCACTGCTCGCCGTGTTGTGCACCGGCGTGGCCTACCTGCTGTACTTCCGGCTGATCGCGAACGTGGGGCCGGCGAACGCCATCGCAGTGACCTTCCTGATCCCGGGGTTCGCGGTGCTGTGGGCCTGGTTACTGCTGGGCGAACGGCTGACGCTGGCGATGCTGGTTGGCTGCGGCGTGATCCTGGTCGGCACCAGCCTCGCGACCGGGGTGCTCAAGCCGCGCTGATGCACCGCAGGCTCAGAACAGCGCTTGTTGTTCGACCGGCGGTGCTGGTGGTGGCGGTGGTGGCGGCGAAGCCGGCGGTGGGGGCGAAGCCGGCGATGCGGGGGATACCGGCGGTGTTGGCGATGCCGGCTCTTCCGGTGCGCCGCTTGCCAGCGACTCGCGCACCCACTCGATCGACTCCACCGGCCGTGAGCGGTGCTCGTTTTCGCGCCCGCAGCCACGGTCGACCCAATCGAGCGCAAGCCGCTCGTACACCGGCTGCCAGCCCTCGCCCACGCGCAGCTGCATCTGCGGGTTCGGGAAGTAGTGCCCGTTGCGCGTGCGCACCCACAGCCGGCGCGCCGGCTGGTAGCTGCTGTGCACCTCGGCGCGGGCCAGCACCTGGTTGACGTAGGTGCGCTTGCGGCGCGGGTCGGGCCAGAGCCACGCAGGCAGCTCCTGCAACACGTCATGCAACTGATCGGCGTAGAAGCCGGCGAGAGCCTTGTAGGGCTCTTGCCGCCGCGTGACGCACGGCGACCACTGCGTCTTCAGCCCCGCCAGCATCAGCGTCAGCAACCAGTACTCGCCTTGATGGCGCTCCAGCCGCACCAGGCGCCCATCGGTTTGCACGTCGAGCGCGGGTGGCGCGAGCAGGTCGAAGAGCGCCGGCAAGCCGCTGCCTGCGAACGCGGCTTCGCGCATCGCGCGGGCGACCGCGTGGTCCCAGGCGCTGTGGCCGAATTCATCGCGCTTCGCCGAGTCGGCGCCCTTGGCCAGCAGTGCTTCTGTGAGCGGCGCGTTACCCGCCATCGCGGCCAGCATCAATGGTGTTGCGCCCACCGGCGTGGCGTGGTCGGGGCCGTGCAGGTCGACCAGGCGGAGGATGTCCTTGAAGTGCTTGGCCTGATAGGGCTGCAGGTGGCGCTGGTGCACGGCGGCCACGCTGCGGCGCACCTGCTGCTGCCGCGCCAGCCACGGTGCATCGATCGCGTAGCGCGGGCGCATCGATGTGCCGGCGCCGGCGAATGCGCGGCCTTCCATCAGAGCGCGCGCAGGCGCGAACGCGGCCTCGGCAAGCTGCTCGATCCACACGTGCTGGCCGTGCCAAAGCGCGTAGTCGAACAGCGTTTGTCGCGGCTTGCTGCTGGGGTTCTTCGGGTCGAGCGCCTTGGGTGCAAGCTCTTCGATCACCTTCCGGCCCCACGCCAACCAAGACACCGACTTGTGCTGCAGGAAGGCATCGCGGATGGCCTGTGCCTGCTCGGCCTTGCCCTGCAGTTCGAGGCGGCGCGCCTCTTGCGCCCACTCGTCATGGGTCGACTTGGCCACCGGCTGCGCCGCTGCCTCGCCGAGTTGCAGCCCCAGCAAGCCCAGCAACGGGTGGCCGGTGTCATGCTCGACGAGCGTCAGCGTTTCGACCGCACGCGTCATCGCCACGTACAGCGCGTTGACCTGGAACTTGTACAACTCCAGCGATTTATCGGCCTTGTCGCGCGCGCGGCGGTACCCGAGATCGTCACTTTGCAGATCGGCTGCGGTCACGCCATCACACACTTCGGCATAGGCCTGGCGCTGGCCCGACACCAGCTTGAACAGCAGCACATTCGCATACTCCAGGCCCTTGGCCTCGTGCACCGAGAACACCAGCGGCGTGTGGAAAGCCTGCCGCGCGGCGGCCTTGTCTTCGTCGCGCAGCACGATCACCGCATGCCGCGCCGACTGCCGGGTGGCCGCATCGAGCTGCGCGAGCGTCTTGTCTTTCGCGTCGAGCAGCCGCACCTCGCCGGCCACCGCCGAGGTACTGCGCACGAGGAAGGTGCTCTCGCGGTCCACCGACCCGAAGCGTACCTGCTTGATCTTCAACAGCCGGTTCGCAAGCGCCGTGACGGCACGCGTGTTGCGGAAGTTGGCCTGCAGCAGCTTCAGCGGCTGGCGCTGTGCGGCGTCACCTGCCAAGCCGTGCCAGAACAGGCTCTTGAGCGCCGCCCAGCTGAAGAAGTTGGGGTGCACGATCTGGTGGCTGTCGCCGCACAGAATGAACTGGTCCGGGTGCTTGAGCAGCGCCAACACCAGGGCAAGCTGCACGGGTGTCAGGTCTTGCACTTCGTCGATGACGACGAAGTCGTAGACCGGTGCCTGCTGCTGTGCAATGTCGGTCCGCCAGGTGTGCGCGACGAGGTTGCTGTCGTACAGGCCCGCCTCCGTCAACCAGGCGCAGTAGCGCTGAAACAAGCCATGCGCCAGCTCGCGCTGCGCGGTGTTCAGCAGGCTCTGCCGCGTGCCGAGTGCCAGGTAGTCGGCCAGCGACAGCGGGCCTGAAGGCTGCGCACCGATGACGCCGCGAAACTCCTCGAACAGCGCTTGCGAATCGAGTTCGCCGAGCAGTCGCATGGGCTGGCGGTGGCGCTCGCACCACGCGGCGAACGCCGGCAGCGTCACCTCGCGGCCCGGCGGCACGCGCAGGGTTTCGAGCAGCTCGCGGTAGCTGAGGAAGTCGACCTCCTGCTTCGGGTTCTCGAAGCCGTGTGCGGCGTGCAGGGCCCGCGCGCTCTGCGCCAGGAAGGCCGACAGCGTGACGTACAGCACCCGGCCCTCGGCTTCACGCAACCGTGCCAGCGTGACGGCTGTCTTGCCCGAGCCTGCAGCGCCGATCACGACAAGCGGCGGCGGGTGGCGATAGGCCTCGTCCTGCGCGTCGTCGAAGACGATGGGCTTGTCCAGCAGCTCGAACTGCGTGCGGCCCGCGCCGAGCCAGCGCAGCGGCGTGGCATCGACGGCCAGCGACGGCGCAGTCGCATCGGCCAGCGGCTCGCGTTCGATGCGCGACTCGTCCACCACCGCGCCACGCAGGAACCGCGACCGTTCGTAGGCGTGGTTCTCGATCACCTCGAGCGCAAGGCAAACGGTCTCGCTGCTGCGCCCTGTTTCACCGTCGGCCTCGGCACGCTCGATGCGCGCGAACTGCAGCAGCAACCGGTTGGCGTAGTCCAGCTTCGCGCGGTAATACGGCCCGGTGTGCAGCTTCTTCACATCAGCCGAGCGGAAGTCACCCGACTCGATGGCAGCCTTCACCTTGTCGAACGCAGGCTTGACGCGGCGCAGATTCAGGTCTTTGTATTGCAGCAGGCGCATGCCACCAAGCGGGGCATTCTGGTGGCGCATGGCGGCCTCATTGCAGGCAGTGTGGGGTGGCAGGATAGCGCACCGCATGACGCCGCCCGACTTCGTCCGTTCATGCTCTATCAGCAGATGGAGAACTACCCGCCCGACGCTTCACCCCATGCTTGACGAGCCGGCCGCAGGTGCTACATCAGCAAGTATGTGGTGATCGGAGGCATCGATCAGCGGCGACGAACAGGGCGGTCGAGCCCCGCCAGATCGCCGTCCAGAGTCCACACCCTTACGCGACTCATCGGGTATCGGTTGCAGCAAGACTCCCATTCCTGTCGGATAGAGAGGTCGCCCATACCGACTCTCTTCGTGGCCGAGTCAGGGAAAGCATCCAACCAACTGAAAACTTCCTGATTCGATGGAAAGTTGATTGGTTTCCACGGAGCCTCATCTGCCAGTGCACTGCGAACCTCCTTCACGAAACGCTCCGCAGCTGCTCTACGCTGCGCGCCGTTGGCAACATGCGCGATGTGATTACCGACCTCGACGATGGCGGCCATCGGAATAAAGAGGTGGTCTTCGCTGTCTATCAGCACAGCAAGTCGATCAAGAACTTCCGCCTTGCGTTGATTCCGTCCGGGCACATCAATGATGTTCAGCAGTACCGACGAATCAACGATAACGATCGCGCTCATCCCTCTACCCCGGGCTTGGCTGCCCGCAGCGATTCCAGCCACACCTTGGCCTTCTGCTTGCGCGCGTCCGAGCCCCGGTGCGTCTTGACAAATCGTTCCAGCGCCCCCGAAGTCATCAAGTGGCCCAGCGGCCCCTGAACCAGCAGTTCCGGGACGTCCGGAATTTCATGCATCCGGATCAGCTTGCTAGCGCCACTCTCGGGGTCGCGATAGCAGAAAACGACATCAGGCACAGCCCCGTCAGGCAGCGCATCCAGCATCGCGGGGTTGTGGGTAGACAACAGCACACGCAGCTTGCGGCGTTCGGCAATGGAGCGAATGCTGTCCAGCAAATGGCGGGCGCGGCTCGGGTGCACACCGTTGTCGATCTCCTCGATGACCACCAGGCTGCCCTCCTGGGCCGAGAGCATGGCCGCGGCAATGGCAAGCACACGCAAGGTGCCGTCCGATAGCAGCGATGCGTCATATGGCGCTGGCGTGCCGCCGAACGTCTCCTGCAGTTGCAGCATGACTTCCCCTCGCGGGCCGTCCAGAAAACTCAGCCCTGCGATGTCCTGCTCTGGCAGGCTCTGAATGAACGCGAGGATCGCGGCGCGCTGAGTCGCAAAAGGCTCAGTGTTTGCGTCCGAGTCGTCGCCCCACAGTCGGAAGAGAACACTGGACAGGTTGGTGCCATCACCGAGCAGCCGCTTGTCGTTGGTGAAGCTGTACTCACGCATGCGCGCCGGAACCGGATCGAGGAACAGAATGTTCGACAGCAGACTCTGAAACCGCTTGGCGACGTCAGGAATCACTTCCTGCGCCTTCTTGTGTCCGGCCTTGAAACTCACGGCACTCTCAAGTTGAGCAAAAACCGCCATCTGATCGCTGACGGTAATGTGTGGCTTGTTGCGGCCGCGAGAGAAATTGTTGTACGCCACCCCGGCGTCTGTACTGAGGCCCTTTGAAGGTTGGTCCATGTCATATAGCGGCACTGTTGCCATCAGCTCTTCAATCTTCTCGGCGCAGATATGCAACTCGCCTTCCCGAATGCTGATCTGCAGAGTAAGAAGATTCCAGTGCGAATCGTCGGTGACACACCCGAGACCGAACTGGCTCTGACCACGGTGGCACAGGTCCTCAATTCGACCGCGCACAACCCGATCAGCGCTGTTGACGGCGTACTGGATCGAACTGAGCTTCTGGCCCTGAGCCAGCCACGAAAGCAAGCGAAGCGCCTCGATGGCGTTGCTCTTACCGGCCGCGTTGGCGCCGATCAGTACCGTCAACGGCCCGAGCGGTAGCTTCGCCTCCAAGAAGCTCTTGAAGTTACTGAATGTGAAGGTGGCGAGCATGAGATCTCCTATCGAGTGTGCGGTGGCGTCACCGCAGATGCGGCCTCGCTGCTTCGGCTTGGGGGCAAGCCTTTTGCGTCGAGGCGCAGAAAATCGACGAAGCCTCGCTCGATCTTTTCAAATTTTTTACTACGCGCGTCGAGGTTGGTCGACTTGATCATGACGCTGGGTTCAAAGTGGATGTTCGCGGCGCCGGTGCCGTCAGAAAAAAGCTCCAGCCGGCTGCTTCGAGCAGCTTGTTGATCTTGATTCGCGCGGTGGTTTCGTTGGTCACGGTGCGTTGATATCTTGATCGGCGACAGCTGCGAACACACTCGGCGACATAACGCGTCCTCGCATGCCCGCATCCCGAAGCAGCAACTTGTCGCCAGTGACCAGCACCAAGTCTGCCCTGGCCGCGAGCAACCCCCACAGCAACTGGTCGCCCGGATCAGGCGCCGGCGAAGCTGCGACCGGTCCAAGGACAATCGCATGCTGCGCGATATCGGTGAGTAGCGTTTCGATCTCTGCGATGGTCAAGCCGTGCAACTTCCGCAGGCCAGGCCGCACGAGCAAGGCGCGATATTCAGCGAGCAATGCCTCCGACACGACAAAGGGAAAGGCCGCGACCAGCATGCCATCCAGGATGCGCGCAACCGGTGACGCATCGTTTGCAGTCAGCAGACCGGCCACGACAACATTCGTGTCGACGATGACGGCCGGGTGGCTCACGACTTGCGCCGCACCGCTCGCACGTTCTCTTGCGCCATGGCCACTGCCTTGGGCTCGGTCAGCTTGCTGTGCGCCCGCGCACGAGCCACCAGGTGGCGAGCATCTTCGCGCGACTTGATGCCATAGAAGTCCAGACTCTCGTCGATCAGTTGCCCGATGGTCTTGTCGCGCTGGGCCGACGCTTCCTTGAGCGCCCGGTAACGGGCTTCAGACAGGGTGATGGTCAAACGACTCATGCCAGCCTCACATTGGTGCTTTGACACCAATATGTTAGCGCACACCGATCTCGAACGGCTACAGCAACACGATGTCGTACTGCTCCGGCGACCCCGCCGCTTCGGCTTGCAGCGAGATCGGCTTGCCGATGAAGTCGGACAAGCCCGCCAAATGTTGGCTCTCTTCGTCGAGCAGCATCTCGACCACCGCTGCCGCCGCGATCACACGGAACTCTTTCGGGTTGAACTGGCGCGCTTCGCGCAGGATCTCGCGCAGGATGTCGTAGCAGACGCTGCGCGGCGTTTTCACCTGGCCG
>JANXWV010000067.1 GCA_025350965.1 Rhizobacter sp. | reverse complement strand
GCGACCGCGCCGGGCGACTCGGGCACGACGGTGACGCCGCAGCGCGCCTCGGCCACCGGGTCGTTGCCGGCCTCGACCGAATGCAGCACCGCGCGGCCCGCCATCATGTAGTCCATCAGCTTGTTCGGGGCGATGCCGAAGCGGTAGATCGGCACCCGCTGCCAGCCGATGTAGGCGATGTCGAACTGCGCCAGCAGCGCCGGGATCTGCGCCTTCGGGATCGGTGCGAACAGGTGCACGTTGTGCAGGTTCTCGGTGGTCACGCGCTGCGCCAGCCGAGCCTTCTCGTGCCCGCCGCCGACGAGTACGAACACGAACGGCTCGTGCCGCACGAGCGCGGCCGCGTCGAGCAGCACGTCGAGCGCGTTCGGCAGGCCGTGCGAGCCGGCATAGCCGACGAGCGTTCGGCCCGGCGCCTTCAGCGCGTCGAGCTGCGTTTGCAGATCGGCCGAGAGCGGCGCGCCGCCGGCTTGCGCTTCATGGGCCAGCCCTCCGTCGGGCTGCCACTCATCGGGCGAGACGCCGTTCGGCACGATGTGGAGCTTGCGCAGGTCCAGCCCGTGGCGCTGCATGTGGTCGGCCACCTTGGGCAGCATCGACACCACCACGTCGGCATCCCGGTAGGCGTCGTTCTCCGCCTTCTGGCACAGCATGATGAACGGGTGCCAGGGCGACATGCCCGACAGCTCGATGGGCGAGGCCGGCCACAGGTCGTGCACCTCGTAGACCAGCTTCGCCCGCGCGATGCGCGCGATGCGCCGGGCGACCCAGATGTCCATCGGGTAGGTGCTGGACGCGATCACCACATCGGGCCGCACCGCCTGAACCAGCGCCGGCGCCTCGCGCCACAACCGGCGCAGGAAGGCCCAGATGTTGCGCACCCGGCCCAGGCCGTTGCCGGCGTAGGCGGGCGTGGGCAGCCAGCGGTAGGCGATGCCGTCGATGAGCTCGTCGGCGGGCGCGTCGACCGGCACGGCGGCGGGTGCGTTGACCAAGCCCGGTTGCCGGCTGCGCACATGCGAGAACGACGCCGCCACGACCTGCACCCGGTGCCCCGCGCGCACCCATTCGCGCGCCAGGTAATACGGCCGGTATTCCATGCCGTGCAGCGGCGAGCCGGCGTAGTGGTTGACGAGCAGGATGTTCATGGCGGTGCCGGTGGCACGGCGGTGCGCAACGCGTCGTAGCACGCGACCATGCGGTCCACACAGGCACCCCATTCGTACTCACTCAGCACGTGCGCACGCGCGGCGCGGCCCATGCGCTCGCGCATTGCGGCATCGAGCACGAGGCCCTTCAGTGCGGCCTGCAAGGCGGCCACGTTGTCGCGGGGCACGACCAGGCCGGTGGCGCCGTCGACCACCACCTCGGGCAGGCCGCCGGCGTCGCTGACGACCACCGGCAAGCCGCAGGCGCCCGCCTCGACGACGGCCACGCCGAAGCTCTCGCTGTCGAGCCGGCTCGGCGCGGCGTACACGTCGAGCCGGTGCAGCCACTGGGGCACGTCGGCATGCGCCACGGCGCCGGCGAATTCACAGTGCGCGGTGATGCCCAGCACGCGCGCGAGCATCTCGAGTTCGGTGCGCTGCGGGCCGTCGCCGACGATCAGCAGGCGCAGCGCCGGCTGCGCGGCCCTCACGTCGGCATCGGCACGCAGGCCTTCGAACGCACGCAGCAGCAGGTCGATGCCGTACTTCGGGGCCAGCGTCTTGACGATGCCGAGCGTGAGGCCACCGCGCTTGGGGTGTGTGTCGGCCTGCGGCGAATCGGCTCGCGGCGCGAAGCGCGCCATGTCAACACCGAACGGCGTGATCGCGATGTGCTGGCGCTCCGGCGTCAGGCGCTGCACCTGGCGCGCCATCGCGTGGCTGGTGGACGCGAGCGCCGTGGCGCGGCGCAGGTTGCGCCGCAGCCACCAGCCCTTGAGCGCGGCTTCAAACGGGAAGTCATACACGTCGCTGCCCCACACCGACAGCAGCGTCGGCGTGAAGCCCACCAGTGCGGCGGTGCTGCCGTAGCCGCTGGCGTAGTGTGCGTTCAGGACGTCGGGCTTGAGTTGGCGCAGCAGCCGCGCGAGTGCCGGCGCGTTGAGGAAGTAGCCCGCCGCGCCGCGCCGGGGCAGGGCGTGCAACTCCACGGTGGCCGGCAGCGGCAAGGCCCCGGCCGCATGCTGCGTGACGACGGACACGCGCCAGCCACGCGCCGCCAGCGCGATGGCCCAGCGCTGCAGGTGGATCGAGTTGGCAGGCCCGAGCAGCGCCACATGGCCGGGCTTCATGCGCGCCTCATGCGGCCAGCGCGTGGCCGCGCGGCACGGCCACGATCAACGAGTACGGCGGGTGCTCGGGTGCTTCGATGGCCTGCGCGCGCAGGCGCTCGCCGATGACGAGCCGCGTCAGCAAGCGGCCGAAGCGGCCGGGGAACCAGCGCACCTCGTCGATGGCCAGGAACTGCGCGTAGCCCAGTTCGCGCAGCAGCGCGAACACCTCGCGCCCGCCGCCCGCCCCAGTGGCGCGGTTCGACTCGAACAGGACCAGCGGCTGCTCGCGCTCGAGCGTGGCGGCCAGGCCCTTCAGGGCCGCCAACTCCGCGCCTTCGATGTCGATCTTGACGAGCCGCAGCGGGCCGTCCAGCAACTCGGGCGTGAGCAGGTCGTCGCCGCGCACCACGTCGCAGGCGATGGCGTGGCCGGCTTGCAGGCCGGTGAACGCGAAGCCCGAGCCGCCGAGGTTGCCGGACTCGTTCTGCCGGAACTCGAGCGTGCCCGGCGCATCGGCCAGGCCCACTGGCAACACCTGGGCGTGGTGCGCGCCGGCCAGCAACAGGTTGCAGCGCAGCAGGGCCAGCGCGGTCGGGTTCGGCTCGACGCTGAGCACCCGCGCGAAGTAGCGCGCCATGAAGACGCTGTGGTTGCCGATGTTGGCGCCGATGTCCAGCGCCACGCCGCTGGCGAACTCGGCCTGGCGGGGTTTGAGCAGGTGTTCGAACAACATCACCAGCAGCGCTTCTTCGTACAGCCCGGCGACCACCACTTCTTCCGACACGGTGTCGTTCGCGAGCACCGCGAAGCGCGCGTGGCCATGCGCCGAGGGCCGGGCCGTCAGCGCGCGCAGCAGGCGGCGGCGCAGCATCAGGCTGGCCGATTGCCATGCTGTACGCATGCGCACGGCCGGGGTCATGCGGCCGGCCCGGGTGTGGGCCGGCTGGCAGCGGGTGTGGCCAACCCGCGCCGCAGCACCACCCACAGGCGCAGGCCGAGCACCGCCTCGCTCAGAAGCAACGCGCATCCCACCGCCAGTGCGGCGGGCCAGCGCAGCAGCGCGCAAAGCGTTGCCGTCAACAGCAGGCTCAGCACGAGCCGCGCGACCGCCTGGCGCGTGAGTTCGGCGAACGCGCCTTGCGCCTGCAACACGGTGGCGGCCAGGCGGTTCGCGAGCATCAGCGTGCCGGCCACCGCCATCACCTGGCAGGCCAGCGTGGCGCTCGCGTACGGCGCCGCGAAGAGGAGCGTGACCACCGCAGGCACCGCGACGACGGCGAGCAGCACGAGCGCAGGCAGCACGAAGCGCAAGCGGCGCAGCGCTGCATGCAGGCCGGCGTGGGCCTTCGCACCGGCACCGGCCGGGTCGCCCGTCGGGGTCGCGGCCCGTGCGACCGCGTCATACACCAGCGGTGCCATGAACGACGCCGCCAGCGCGAAGAGCTGCGCGAACACGAGCGCGAACGAGGTCTCGCCGACCGCCGTGGGCGTGGCCACGAGCCACGCGACGAGGCTCAGCAACAGGGCGGTCTGCGCGGCAGCGCAGGCGTTCTGCACGAAGGCATGGCGATTGACGCTGCGCACGCCGGCCAGCGGTGTGCTGCGCTCACTGCCGATGCCCGCGCGGCCGGCCACCCACGCCACGAGGAGCGCGCACGCCACCGTGCTGGCCACCAACGCAGGCCCGAACGCATCGGTGCGCAGCACGGCAAGCCCGGCCACCGCCACGAGCAACAGTGCCGCCGGGCTGACCGTGACCCACGCATACGCCAGCGGCCCGCTCGCGCGCAGCAGCAGCGAACGCAGCAAGCCGTGGAACACCAAGCCAGGCGCCGCGAGCACCGCCCACGCCAGCCATGGCCACGGGCTGAACCACGCGAGTGCCGCCAGCGGCAGCGCAGCCCACAGCAGCCGGCCCGCGTAGGCCTGCGCGAAGCCGCGCAGTCGCGCGAGTGGCGCATGGCCGTGGTAGGACAGGTGCAGCAGCGCCTGCGGCAGGCCGAACATCAGCGCCACGCTGATCGCGTCGGCCCAGCTCTTGAGCAGGCCGAAGCGGCCCTGCGCCTCGATGCCGAAGCGGTGCGACACGAGCACCACGACCGCAAAGCCGGCAGCCGACCCGCCCGCCTGCACCACCACCGGCAGGCCGTGCGTGAGCAGCGCGCGCCGGCGCGAGGGGGCCGCACCCGGCGCAGGCGGGGCCTCGGGCGTGGGTGCAGACGCTGGTGCGGGCATCGAGGCGGTCAACGCATGCATTGCCGCAGGGCCGCGACGATGCGGTCTTGCTGCGCATGCGTGAGGTCGGCGCTCATCGGCAGGCTCATCACCTGCGTGCTCACCAGCGTGCTGACGGGGCAGCATTCCGGGCAGCACAGGTGCGCGTAGGCCGGCTGGTGGTGCACCGGTTTCGGGTAGTGCACGGCGGTCGGAATGCCGAGCGCCAGCAGCGCCGCCTGCAGCTCCGTGCGGTGTTCGACGAACACGGTGTATTGGGCCCAGACGCAGTCGCGGTCGCCGCGCACCGCAAGCCGGCGCAGGCCGGGCACGTCGGCCAGCAACTCGGCGTAACGCGCCCCGAGCGCGAGGCGCTGGGCCAGCTCCCACTCGAAGCGCTCCAGCTTGGCCAGCACGACGGCGCATTGCAGCGTGTCCATGCGCCCGCCCACGCCGACACGGGTGTGGGTGTAGCGCGCGCTCTGGCCGTGCACGCGGATCTCGCGGCAGGCCTGCGCCAGCGCGTCGTCGCTCGTGAACACGGCGCCGCCGTCGCCGTAGCAGCCGAGCGGCTTGCTCGGGAAGAAGCTGGTGCAGCCGAGCGTGCTCAGGTTGCCGCTCTTCTGGCCTTGATAGGTGGCGCCGAAGCTCTGTGCCGCGTCTTCGATCACGGCCAGGCCATGGCGCGCGGCCACGGTGTTGATGGCGCTCATGTCGGGCACCTGGCCGTACAGGCTCACCGGCATGATGGCGCGTGTCTTCGGTGTGACCTTCGCTTCGATCAGCGACGCGTCGATGTTGCAGGTGTCGGGCTCCACGTCCACGAACACCGGCACAGCGCCGATCAGCACGATCATCTCGGCCGTGGCCGCGAAGGTGAAGGGCGTGGTGATGACCTCGTCGCCTGGTTTGATGCCGAGCGCCATCAGCGAGATCAGCAAGGCCTCGGTGCCGCTGGCCACGGTGATGCAGTGGCGCGCGCCGGTGTGGGCGGCGAGCTGCTGCTCCAGCTCCTTCACCTCGGGGCCCATGATGTACTGGCCGTGGTCGAGCACCCGTTGCATGCGCTCGTTGATGCGCGGCTTGAGAGCGGCGTACTGGGCCTTCAGGTCGATGAAGTCGAGCTTGTCGGTCATGGTGTCAATTCCCTCTCCCTTTGGGAGAGGGAGGAACGGCGGAGGGAGAGGGAGGAACGGCGGAGCCATTGCCGCCGGGCACCTCGATGACGCTGCACACGCCGTCGCGCAACGCGTAGCGCTCGCCGGTCGCCGGGCAGGTGGCCAGGCCGTCGACGAACGCCAGGCGCTCGCCGTGGCGGCTCATCCAACCGGCCTGCCGGGCCGGCACGCCGAGCACGAGCGCGAAGTCGGGCACGTCGCGGTTGACGACCGCACCCGCGCCGACGAAGGCGTAGGCGCCGACCGTCACGCCGCACACGATGGTGCAGTTCGCCCCGAGCGTGGCGCCGCGCTTCACGAGCGTGGGCCGGTATTCACCCTTGCGAACGACAGCCGAGCGCGGGTTGTGCACGTTGGTGAACACCACGCTCGGGCCGCAGAACACGTCGTCTTCCAGCGTCACTGCGTCGTACACCGACACGTTGTTCTGGATCTTCACGTTGGCGCCGATGACCACGTCGTTGGCAACAAACACACCTTGCCCCAGCGAGCAGCCGGCGCCGATGCGCGCCCCGCTGCACACGTGCGCGAAGTGCCACACGCGCGTGCCCGCGCCAAGCTGCGCGCCGGCATCGACGATGGCCGAAGGGTGGACGTCAGGGTTCATTTCAAGCGCATCGCAAGCGCGTCACAAGCGCGTCAGAACACCAGCGGCAGGCCGACGCGTACGCCGTCGCGCGCCGAGCGGTAGGCGGCGATCAGCACCTCGAGCGAGCGCAGGCCTTCGTAGCCATCGACAGCGGCGTTCGCCTGCCCGAGCAGGGTGTTGATCACGTTGTCGTAGTACAGCGGGTGGCCGGGGCCGTAGACACTGTCCACGCCGTAGCTGGCGCTCGCGACCTTGGCGTCGTCGTCGGCCGGCGCATCGAACTCCCAGTGCTCGATCTTGTTGACGGCCACGCCGCCCACGCGCACGGTGCCGCGCTCACCGAGCAGTGTGATGCTGCCTTCGAAGTTCTTGTTGTGCGTGAGCATGGTCACGTTGACCGACGCGAGCGCGCCGCTGCGCAGGCGCAGGCTCATCACGCCGGTGTCTTCGGCTTCGATGCTGCGCGCCAGCGTGGCGGTGTAGGCGTGCACGTTGTCGACCGGGCCGACCAGCCAGTCGACCATGTCCACGTAGTGGCTCGCCTGGTTCATGAAGGCACCGCCGTCCATGTCCCACCGGCCGCGCCAGGGGGCGGCGTCGTAGTAGCTCTGCGGGCGCGACCAGAACACGTTCACGGTGACCATGGCGAGGCGCCCGAATCGGCCCTGGTCGACCGCGCGCTTCACGAGTTGCAGCGTGGCATTCAGGCGGTTCTGCTTGACGACGAAGAGCTTCACGTCGGCGTCGCGGCAGGCGCGCACCATGGCCACGCCTTCGTCCCACTTGGTGGCCATCGGCTTCTCGCTGACCACGTGCCGGCCGGCCTGCGCCACCTCGATGGCTTGCCGCGAATGCAGGCCGCTGGGCGTGGCGATGACCACCGCTTCGGCGTTGCTGCCCGCCAGCAGTGCGCTGAGCGACCCGAAGCCAGCCGCGCCGGTGCTGGCCACGGCGTCGGCCAGGGCTTGCGGGTCGGTGTCGCACACTGCGACCAGTTCAACGCGGGTCTGGTGCTGCGCCAGGGCCTTGAAGTGGCTGGCGGCGATGCGCCCGCAGCCGACCACGGCGAAGCGCAGCTTGCGGGCGGGGGCGGGGGGTGTCGGTGGCATGCGGGTCGTGTCCAGCGCCTGAAGGCAGGCAAACGAATTATTTTATCGGGCGCCTAAAATCGCGGCCTCATCGAGAGCCACGCATGACCCAACCGACCCCGACCTTGCCCGACACCGCACCCGCGAGTGCAGCCGCGAACGAGCCCGCAAGCGCCCCCGCCCCAACGACCGCGTTCGACGACAACCAGCTCATCACCGAGCGCCGCGAGAAGCTCGCCGCGATCCGCAAACAGGGCGTGGCCTTCCCGAACGACTTCAAGCCGAAGCACCACGCCGCCGAGCTGCTGCGCCTGCACGGCGCGCTTCCGAACGAGGAGCTGGAGCCGAAAGGCATTCACGTGGTGCTGGCCGGCCGCCTGATGCTCAAGCGCGTGATGGGCAAGGCGAGCTTCGCGACGCTGCAAGACAGCACCGGCCGCATCCAGCTCTACGTGACGCGCGATGCGCTCGGCGAAGACGCCTATGCCGCCTTCAAGCACTGGGACCTGGGCGACATTCTGGGTGCCGAAGGCACGCTCTTCAAGTCGAACAAGGGCGAGTTCTCGGTGCGCGTGACCGCGCTGCGCCTGTTGACGAAAAGCCTGCGCCCGCTGCCCGACAAGTTCCACGGCATGGCCGACCAGGAGCAGAAGTACCGCCAGCGCTACGTCGACCTGATCATTGACGCAGATGCGCGCGCAAGATTTGTGGCGCGCAGCAAAACGCTGAGCTCGATCCGCCAGTTCATGGTCGAGCACCACTTCATGGAAGTGGAAACGCCCATGCTGCACCCGATTCCGGGCGGCGCGAATGCCAAGCCCTTCGTCACGCACCACAACGCGCTCGACCAGCAGATGTTCCTGCGCATCGCGCCCGAGCTGTACCTGAAGCGGCTGATCGTGGGCGGCTTCGAGCGCGTGTTCGAGATCAACCGAAGCTTCCGCAACGAGGGCGTGTCGGTGCGGCACAACCCCGAGTTCACGATGATGGAGTTCTATGCCGCGTACTGGAATCACCACGACCTGATGGACTTCACCGAAGAGGTGCTGCGCCACGCTGCCCGCGTGGCCACGGGCTCGGCGGCCATCACGTATGCGGGCAAGCCGGTGGCGCTGGACCAGCCGTTCGCGCGGCTGTCGGTGCGCGACTCGCTCGTGGCGCATGCGGGCTTGAGCGCGGCGGAGGCGGTGGATGCGGGCGTGCTGCACGCGAAACTCAAGTCCATGGGCGTCGAGCCGCCGGCACATTGGTCGCTGGCCGAGTTGCAGTTCGGCCTGTTCGAGGCAGCGGTCGAAGGGCAGCTCTGGGACCCGACCTTCATCATCGATTACCCCGTCGAGGTGAGCCCGCTGGCGCGCGCTTCGGACGCCGACCCGTCGATCACCGAGCGCTTCGAGCTGTTCATCACCGGGCGCGAATACGCGAACGGCTTCTCGGAGCTGAACGACGCCGAAGACCAGGCCGCGCGCTTCCACGCCCAAGTGGCGAACAAGGAGGCCGGCGACGAAGAGGCGATGTTCTATGACGCCGACTTCATCCGCGCGCTCGAATACGGCATGCCGCCCACCGGCGGCTGCGGCATCGGCATCGACCGGCTGGTGATGCTGATCACCGACAGCCCGAGCATCCGCGACGTGATCCTGTTCCCGTCGCTGCGCAAGGAAGGCTGAGGTGGCGCCGGCCCGGCTGGCAACGCTGGCCGAGGTGCACACCGAAGTCTGGCGCCAGCTGCAGCGCGCCCCGCGTGACAAACACCACGCATGGCGCACGCCGGTGCTGGCCACGGTGAATGGCGCGGGCAGCGACGCGAGGGCCGATGCGCGCACCGTGGTGCTGCGCGAGGTGGGTGCGAGCGGGCAGCAACTCGTCGTGTACACCGACGCCCGCGCTGCGAAGGTGGCTCAGTCGGTGAGCCACCCGCACGGCACGCTCGTGATGTGGTCGCCTTCACTGGGTTGGCAGTTGCGCTGCAGCGTGCGGCTCGAAGTCGCGACCGGCTCGGCACAGAACGAAGCCCGGTGGCAGGCGCTGCGCGCGTCCCCTGCGGCACGCGACTACCTGTCGCCGCTGGCGCCCGGCGCGCCGCTGGAGGCGGCCGGCGACGAGGCGGCGGGCGACCACCACTTCGCCGCGATCACGGCCCACGTGCAAGCCATCGACTGGCTCGAGCTGCACCGCGAAGGCCACCGGCGCGCGGTGTTCGATGGCGCGGGCGCGCGCTGGGTGCAGCCGTGATCGGCCGTGCAGCCCACACCGCCTGCCTGCTCGCGCTGGCGGTGAAGCACGAGGGCTGCCTCGTCACGTTCGACCGCGGGGGGTCGCGTTGTCGGCAGTTGTGGGCGCCCAACCGAAGCACCTGAAAGTGCTGTGAGCCCGCGGCGCGGGCTCAAGCCTGCGTGAACTGCGCCTTGCGCTTGGCCAGGAACGCGTCCATGCCTTCCTTCTGATCGGCGGTCGCGAAGGTCGAATGGAACAGGCGGCGCTCGAACAGCACACCTTCACTCAAAGTCGACTCGTAGGCGCGGTTCACGCTCTCCTTGGCCATCATCACGGCGGGGCCGCTGAGTTCGTTGATGACTTGCGCAGCGGCGAGCACCACAGTCATCAGCTCGGCTGCGGGCACCACGCGTGAGACGAGGCCGGCGCGCTCGGCCTCGGCGGCGTCCATCATGCGGCTCGTCAGGACCATGTCCATCGCCTTGGCCTTGGCCACGGCGCGCGGCAGGCGCTGCGTGCCGCCGGCGCCGGGGATGATGCCCAGCTTGATCTCGGGCTGGCCGAACTTCGCGGTATCGGCCGCGATGATGAAGTCGCACATCATCGCGAGCTCACAGCCGCCGCCGAGCGCGAAGCCGGCGACTGCGGCAATCACCGGCTTGCGGATGGTGCGGATGGTCTCCCAGTTGCGGGTGATGAAGTCGCCGCCATGCGCTTCGGCGAAGGTCTTCGTTGCCATCGCCGAGATGTCGGCGCCGGCCGCGAAGGCCTTCTCGCTGCCGGTGATCACGATGCAGCCCACGGCGGCGTCGGCGTCGAAGGCCTTGAGGGCCGTGCCCAGCTCGTCCATCAGCGCGTCGTTCAGCGCGTTCAGCTGCTTCGGGCGGTTCAGCGTGATGACGGCGGTGCGGCGCTCGGTGCTGCCGTGCAGCGCGGTCGTGATGTTCTCGAAGTTCATGGTGTGGTCTCGTTCATTGGATCAGGGTCGGGGAGTCAGGGGCCGGCGATTTCGGGCCGGCGGGCGATCATCAGGTCGACGAACGTGCCTTCGTCCTGGTCGATGCGAATGCGCACCGGAAGGTAGCGCAACTGCGGCGCGAACCAGATTTCTGCGCTCAGTTCGCCGGCGCGGCGCTCGGCCTTGCGGCGTGGTTTCAGGTGGATGGTGGGCAGCGGGCCGAAGCTCGCCTGCAGCGTTTCCTCCTCGACCACTTCGTAGCTCCACACATCGACCTTGTGCGGCAGCGCAAGCGGTATGTCGACCGTGTCGCCGACCTTCAGCGCCACGGGGCGGGTGCTGAACACGTAGGTCAGCTGCACGAACTGGCTTGCGGTGTCTTGCACGCCGGCCAAACTGTCGCGACGCTCGCCGTTGGCCAGCACCACCGAGCCGGGCTCGAACTGCAAGGTGACGCGGCGGCGGTCTTGCAGGATCACCTTGGTGTCCTGGTCGTAGCGGCGCGGCGCCAGGCCTTGCGCGGTGATCTCGCCGTCGCTCGTCATGCGGCGCGTGATCAGTGGTGCCGCGCTCGGGCCGACGACCAGGTCCAGGTGCACCTGGTAGCGCGAGCCCACCCGAACCCATTCGACCTGCGCACTGCCGTTCACTTCACCCCGGTAGTTGCCCGTCAGCACGTAGCTGATGCGCGTGGAGGCCGGCCATTCGAACGCCGTGGGCGCGGCGCCGCTGGCCGCGCCCGAGGCGGCGGTGGCCACCGCGCCGGCCGCAGCCGACGCGGCCGCCGCGGCTGCGGCGAGCCGCGCCGGGCTGCCCGATGCCGCGATGGCCGCCAGCGCTGCCAGCGTGGGCGGTCCGGGCGGTGTGGACGGGCGCGCGGCCGGGAGCGGCGGGTTCTCGGGCAACGGGTTGCCCATCGAGAGGCTGTCGCCGACGCCGCTGTTGTCAGCGGCTTCGGTGGCTTCGGTGGTATCGGCCGCAAGAGCCGGCGCGGGCTCGGAGGCCTTCGGAGCCGGCGCTTTCACACGCGGTGGGGGCGCGGCGGGTGGCTGTGCCGAAGGTGGCGGTGCGGCGGGCGCCGCCGCCGGGGGCGGGGTGCTCAGGGCCATGTCGCGCACGTAGGCCACTTCGATGCGTGGCGGCATCGCCAGCGCGGCGCTCGCATCGCTCAAGGTCATGAAGATCTCGCGCGTCACGCAGCCGTGGACGGTCAGCACGCCCACTGCCAGCGCTGCCAAGATGGCGCGCTGCTTGCCCGCCAGCAGCGCGCGGGTCGGCTGCTTCAGCCCGCCAGCCATGCCTGTTGCAGCGCCTGCGCAGGTGCAGCAGCCTTCACATCGGCCTTCAGGGACACGGCACCCGCATCGCCGGCGCCGGGCGGGTCCAGCGCGAGCGTCAGCACCCGCTGGTCGCGGGCCACGAGCAGCGGAACGTTGGCCTGGCTTCTGGCTGCCTTGCCGGTTGAGCCGGTTGCGCCGGTGTGCGCGCTTGTGGCATTCACCAGCCGCGTCGCGTCTTCGAGGCGGCGGATGCGCCAGCCGTTCACGGCCACGATCTCGTCGCCCGGTGCCAGGCCCGCCTGCTCGGCCGCGCCACCGTGCAGCACGTGGGTCACCTTCACGCCGGTCAGCGCGCTCTCGCTGACGCGCAGGCCCACGCGCTGCGCGAGGGTCGCGGCGTCGAAGGCCCAGGCCACGCCGAAGCGCGCCAGCAGCATGGGCAGCGGCAGGTCCTGGGTGCCATGCACCCAGGCAGCCAGCTCGGGGGCGAACGAGCGCTTGCCCACATGCTGCAGGGCCTGCGCGATGTCGGCCTCGGTGATGGGCCCGCCTTCGCTCTGGGGCCCGCCTTCGCTCTGGGGCCCGCCCTCGCTCAGGGGCCTGCCCTCGCTCAGGGGCCTGCCTGCGC
The DNA here is from genome assembly GCA_025350965.1 of Rhizobacter sp. GTDB lineage: Bacteria > Pseudomonadota > Gammaproteobacteria > Burkholderiales > Burkholderiaceae_C > LMDS01. The sequence goes on along the minus strand of JANXWV010000067.1, from coordinate 1,144 downwards.
TCACCGCCCACAGCCGGCGCATCACGTCGTCGAGCGTGCCGTGGCCTTCGCTGCGCAAGGTGAGGTCGAGTGCGAGTGCCACCAGCGAGCCCTTGGTGTAGTAGCTGATGGTCGCGTTCGGCGTGTTCTCGTCGGCGCGGTAGTACTTGACCCAGCTGTCGAAGCTGGCCTGCGCCACGCTCTGCACCTGCCGCCCGGGCGAGGCGAGCACGCCGCTTGCGGTGCGCGCCACGAGCTTCAGGTAGCGCGGCATGTCGATGAGCTTGTCGCGCAGCAGGAACAGGTCGTCGTAGTACGAGGTAAAGCCCTCGAAGAACCACAGCAGTTCGGTGTAGTTCTCCTGCGTGTAGTCGTAGCGGGTGAACTCGGCCGGGCGCAGCCGCTTCACGTTCCAGGTGTGGAAGTACTCGTGGCTGATCAGGCCCAGCACGTTCGCATAGCCGTCGCTGGTTTCTGCGCGGGCGCGCGGGTCTTTGGTGCGCGCGGGCATGTCGCGCCGGGACGAGATCAGCGCGGTGCTGGCGCGGTGCTCCAGCCCGCCGTGGCCGTCCTCGACGAGGTTGTGCAGAAACACATAGCGGTCGAACGGCGGCTTGTCCGCCCGCGCTGTACCGGCGCCGCGCGCATTGCGCGGCACCGGCCCGTGCCAGAACGCGATCTGTGCCTCGCAGATGCGCTTCGCGTCGGCGAGCAGGCGCTCGCCGTCGAAGTCGGGCAGCGCGTTGGCCACGACGTACTCGTGCGGTACGCCGCGCGCCGTGAAGTGCCCGCGCCAGAAGCGGCCCAGCTCGACCGGGTGGTCGGCCAGCTCGTCGTAGTTCGCGGCCTGGTAAGTGCCGCGCCCGGCGGCATCGACCTTGCATGCCGGCATGGCGGTGGCCACCTGCCAGCCGGCCGGGAGCGCCTTCAGTTCGATGCGGTGCGGCAAGGCTTCGCTGCCCTCGACGCGCAGGCACACGCCGGTGCCGTTGAAGAAGCCCCGGTTCGCGTCGAGGAAGGCGGCGCGCACGGAGGTGTCGAACGCATACACGCGGTAGCGCACGACCAGTGCTGCGCGCCCGCTGCAGCGCGCCAGCCAGGTCGCCTTGTCGAGCTGCTGCAGCGGCAGCTCGCGCGTGCCTTGCGTGGCGCTCAGGGCAGACAG
>JANXWV010000059.1 GCA_025350965.1 Rhizobacter sp. | reverse complement strand
GTCGGAAGGCGTCACCCACGCCGACCAGACCCTGCGCGACTATGTCGTCACGCCGCAGCTCGTGGATGCCTTCAGCAATGCGCTGGGCTTCATCCAGCAGGCGGTGCAGACCGGTGGCAGCAAGGCGGCATACCTGCACGGCAGTTTCGGGTCAGGCAAGAGCCACTTCATGGCCGTGCTGAACCTGCTGCTGGCCGGCAACACGCAGGCGCGCGCGACGCCCGAGCTGGCCGACGTGGTGGCGCGTAACGGCTGGACGACTGGCCGCAAGTTCTTGCTGGTGCCGTACCACATGGTCGGCGCACGTGACATGGAAAGCGCCGTGCTGGGCCAGTACGCCGAGTTCGTGCGCAAGAAGCACCCCGAGGCGCCGGTGCCGGGCTTCTATCTCGCCGAGGGCATGTTCAAAGACGCCCGCGAGCTTCGGCTGCAAATGGGGGACGAGTCGTTCTTCGCGAAGCTGAACAAGGGCGCAAAACGAGATGGCGGCGGGAGCGGCGGAGGAACCAGCGGCTGGGGCTCTTTCGACAGCGGCTGGGACGCTACGAGCTTCGAGGCGGCCATGCTCGAAGCGCCCAACGGCGAAGAGCGCTCGCGCCTGGTGGGCGACCTGATCAGCCAGTTCTTCTCGGCCTACCGCACGCTGGCCGGCAGCGGCGAGTCCTACGTGTCGCTGGACGACGGCTTGAGCATCATGAGTCGGCACGCGAGTGATCTGGGCTATGACGCGGTGATCCTGTTCCTCGATGAACTGGTGCTGTGGCTGGCCAGTCATGCGGCCGATGTCAACTTCGTCAGCCGCGAGGGCACGAAGCTGGTCAAGCTGGTGGAGGCCACCAATGCCGACCGGCCGATTCCGCTGGTGAGTTTTGTCGCGCGGCAGCGCGACCTGCGCGACCTGGTGGGTGAGAACCTGGCCGGCGTGGTGCAGGTGCAGTTCAGTGATGTGCTGAAGCACTGGGAAGCGCGCTTCCACCGCATTACGCTGGAAGACCGCAACCTGCCCGCCATTGCCGAGAAGCGCGTGCTGCGTCCGGTGAGCGAGGCTGCGCGCCAGACGATGCAGGCCGCCTTCGATGACATCTTGAAGATGCGCAAGGACGTGCTCGACACCTTGCTCACCACGACGGCCGACCGGGACATGTTCCGCAAGGTCTACCCGTTCAGCCCGGCGCTGGTGCAGACGCTGATCGCCGTGTCGGCCGCGCTGCAGCGCGAGCGCACAGCGCTCAAGCTGATGCTGCAGTTGCTGGTGGACCGGCGTGCTGACCTGGAGCTGGGCCAGTTGATCCCGGTGGGCGACTTGTACGACGCGATCGCCGAAGGCGATGAGCCGTTCTCCGAGGGCATGCGTCTGCACTTCGAGAATGCGAAGCGGCTCTACACGCAACGGCTGCTGCCGATGTTGGAACGCCAGCATGGCGTGACGTGGGAGGCCATCAAGCTGGGGCAGGCGGACGCCACCGCCGCCAAGAATCTGCGCAACGATGCGCGGCTGCTGAAGACCTTGCTGCTCGGTGCGTTGGTACCCGAGGTTGAGTCGCTCAAGGGGCTGACCGCGCAGCGGTTGGCCGCGCTGAACCACGGCACCTTCCGATCGCCGATCCCTGGCCGCGAAGCGCAAGACGTGCTGCGCAAGTGCCGCGACTGGGCAAGCGAGATCGGCGAAATCAAGATCACCGAGGATCAGAACCCGGTGGTCTCGATCCAGGTGACGGGTGTCGACATCGAGCCCATCCTGCGTGCGGCCGAGGCCAACGACAACGCCGGTAACCGCCGCAAACGGATTCGCGAAGCACTTTTCGGCGAGCTGAACATACCTGACAGCGGCGGCCTGTTCACCACCTACGAATTCAACTGGCGCGGCACCAAGCGCGAGGTCGAGCTGCTGTACGAAAACGTGCGGGAGATGACCGACGACCGGCTGCGTGGGCGCAGCGGTGCGTGGACCGTGGTGCTGGACTTCCCGTTCGACGATGCGAACTTCGGCCCGGCCGACGACTTGGCACACCTTGCCGCATACCGAGGCGGCGACACGCGCACGCTGGTGTGGCTGCCTTCGTTCTTGAGCAACAAGGCGTTGGCGGACCTGGGGCGCCTTGTGGTGCTGGACTACATCCTTCAGGGCGACCGATTCGACAACTACGCTGGGCACCTGTCGTTCGTGGATCGCGTGCAGGCCAAGGCGCTGGCAAAGAATCAACTGGACCAGTTGCGCATCAAGCTGCGTTCGCAGCTTGAAGTGGCTTATGGCATCAGCACCGAGCCGCGAGATGCAGTGACCAGCCCACTGTCGGCCGACCAGCAATTCAAGTCGTTAGACCCGACGCTGTCGCCACGGCCGCCGGTAGGCGCCGACTTCCGATCCGCGTTCGAGAGCCTGCTCGGCCAGCTCTTCGCGCACCAGTACCCCGCGCACCCCGAGTTCGACACCGAGATCAAGGCCAGCGTCATCAAGAAGGTGTGGCCCGAGGTGCAGAAGGCCATTGAAGCGCCGGGGCAACGTGGCCTGGTGCAAGACGCCTCCACGCGCAAGCTGGTGCGGTCTGTGGTGAACCCCTGCAAGCTCGGGCAGATGGGCGAAACCCATCTGCTGATCGAGCCGCACTGGCAGGCTCGCTTTGCGCAGAGCCATGCCCGCGACGGCGGCGGCCCGATCACGGTGGCCAAGCTGAGAACTTGGATCGACACGCCGGCACCCATGGGGCTGCCGCTGGAATTGCAGAACCTGATCATCCTGACGTTTGCGGCGACGACGAACCGCCGCTTCGTGATGCGCGGCGGGCCGTTCGAGCCGAGCATCGACAGCCTGCCCGACGAACTGGAATTGCGCGAGCAGTCGCTGCCGGATGCCGGCCACTGGCAGACCGCTGTGCAACGAGCGTCCGGGTTGTTTGGCCTGACGCCGGCACAGGTGCTGAACGCAGCCAACGTCGGGCGTTTGGTGGATGACGTGCGACAGGCGGCCACGCAGAAGCGTGACGCCACTGCGCGGCTCGTGTCTCAGGTGCGTGATCGGTCAACGCGATATGCACCCGGCGTGATCGGTGCGCGGCAGCAGACGGCGGAGTCTGCTCAGGCACTGCTCGCCTCGCTGGTGCAGGCAGCCGAAGGCGACATGGTCGCCACGCTGGCATCGGCCACCCTGCAGACATCCGACGCGGCGGTCGGCCGCACGTTTGGCCAGGCACTGGCCTGCGCTGATGCGTTGACGAACACCCGGTGGGAGATGTTCGACGCGATGCGCGACTTGCAGGACCACCGGCGAGACGCAGCCGCCTCCGTGCTGAGCCGCCTGAACGAAGTGCTGACGAGCGATGAGCACGTGCTGCCGCTGAAGTCGCGCCTGGAGGAGCTGGAACGTGATGCGATGCGGTTGCTGACCGCTGCAGCGCCACCCCAGGCGCCCGCGCCTGCGCCCACACCGGCCGGTATGCCACCGGCTACTGCCCCCGCACCACTGCCCTTCCCGCCGGCACCGGCAGCGATGGGACCGGAGGTCGTCGAAGAGAAGCAGCAGCTTCACCTGAGCGGCGAAGCCGCGGCAGCCGCCTTGGATGATTTGAAGGCGCGAATGGCACGCGACCGTGACCTTGAGCTGACGCTGAGCTGGCGCTTGCAGCGCAAGGGCACGCAGCTATGAGCGCGCCGGGCCGCTCCCAAGCGCGAGTGCTCCCCCACGGGGGGACGACGCCGCAGGCGTCCAGGGGGCTCACGTGAGTTTGTCGACGCCACAAATCGCAGCGCAACTCGACCGGGTGCTGACGAGTGACCCGACGGCAGTGGCCGTAGCGATACATGGTACGACGCGTCAGCCGTGGCTCGACTCGTTGAACCAACGTGGTCGGCAGTTCGCGTTGCGCTGGTGCGAATCGTCGCTGGCGATTCGGGAAGCACTCTGCGACAACGAGCAGCACGATCCGGCAACGGCCGGGCTCGTGGTGATCACGCCGCTGGCCACGCACGAGGTGGCTGAAGACATTGCTGCGCGGCTTGCCCGGGGGCGCGTGTACCAACCCGAAGGGTGGGACATCGTTCGCCAGCTCTTTCAGGCGAAGGAAACGGATGCGCGGCTCGGGCGTTTCGCTTGGATGCCGCAAGCACTGATCGACGGCGCGGCGCAGGGCCAGTACGCACCGGTGGCCAACGGCTTTCTCGATCTGGAAACAGCGTGGCGCGAGGTGCTGCAGCGGTTCTTGGGACTGGACTCCGCACGACCGGACGCGGTGGCGCTGTTGCAGTGGTGCACGGCCCCTGGCGCCGACGCGTCGCTCAAACTCTTGCCCGCTGCAACGCGCGAGGACCTGACGCGCTGGCTCGGCGAGGCGGCGGGAACGGCTGGTGCGATGGTCTTGGCCTGCATCGATGCCGGCCGCACGGCGGATGCGTTGTCGCTGGGTCTGGTCTGCGGCGTGGTGTACTCGCAGGCCAGCGAGGGTCAAGCTGCGCTGGGGCAGGCAGCCATCCGCCTTGAACGCTTCGTGGGCGACAAACACGTGGGCGTGGTCGAGGGGCGCGCCTGGTCAGACGCCGCTGAAAAGGTGATCCGTGTCGCCGGGCCTGACCTTTCAAATTCGGCGATGCGTGGGGCCCTCGATCGAGCCGATGCACTGCTCAACGAATTGCGAGTCGGCGACTTTGCGCACTTGAGCGACATGCTCCCGTCCGCGTTGGACCAGCGCATGCGCGAATTCGCCGAAGCGCTGTCCACTCACATCGCCACTCCGGCCGAGGTGCAATTGGCCCGCGTGGAACAGTTGGCCGACCGCGTGCTGAAGCACGCGTTGGCGGCACCGCAGCAGCAGCGAATGGACCGCGTGGAGATGGCTCGGCGCCTGGCACGTTGGCTGA
>JANXWV010000020.1 GCA_025350965.1 Rhizobacter sp. | reverse complement strand
TTCAGCGACACCGACGGGCTGATCGAACAGCGGATTGGATGCCCGATCCGCACATTCTTCGAGCAGGAGGGCGAAGACCGATTCCGCGACATCGAATCCAGCGCGCTCGGCGATTTGCTGGTCGCGACCCGGGGTGTTGTTGCCACCGGCGGTGGCATTGTGTTGCGCGACGTGAACCGGCAGCTGTTGCGGGACCACACCGTCTGCGTCTACTTGCGGTCGACGCCAGAAGAGCTATTCCGGCGCCTCCGCCACGACATGAAGCGACCGCTGCTCCAGGTGGCAGACCCGCTGGCACGGCTCCGCGAGCTGTTCGTCAAGAGAGACCCGCTCTACCGCGATGCGGCGCATTTCATCATCGACACCGGCCGGCCTTCCGTGCCGACGCTCGTGAACATGATCCTGATGCAACTCGAACTGGCTGGCGCCATCAGCCCGCATCAAGTGGCGTCGGTGGTCGACGGGCCAGTGCGCCCCGCCGGCTGACGCGGCCGCGTCCGAAACTACACTGCGCCGCATGAAACCTGAACCAGTGCGCGTGCGCATCGACCTTGGCGAGCGCAGCTACGACATCCATATCGGCTGCGGCCTGCTCGACTCACCGGCTTCATATGCCGGCTTGCCGGCTGGCACGGCGGCGGCCGTCGTCACGAACCGCACTGTCGCTCCGCTGCTGGCAGAACGCCTTGCCGCCGTACTCGGAGCGCAGTTCAAACGGGTCCAGATCATCGAGCTGCCCGACGGCGAAGCCTACAAAGACTGGACTGCACTCAACGGCATCTTCGACGCGCTGCTCGGCGCAGCTTGTGATCGAAAGACGATCCTGTTCGCGTTGGGTGGTGGCGTGATCGGCGACATGACCGGCTTCGCTGCGGCGTGCTTCATGCGAGGCGTGCCCTACGTTCAGGTGCCGACCACGCTGCTCGCGCAGGTGGACTCATCCGTCGGAGGCAAGACCGCCATCAATCACCCGCTCGGCAAGAACATGATCGGGGTGTTCAACCAGCCGCTCAGGGTGATCGCTGACCTCGACACGCTCGACACGCTGCCACAGCGCGAGCTGAGTGCCGGGCTGGCCGAGATCATCAAGTACGGCCCTATCGCAGACGATGCGTTCCTGGCCTGGATCGAAATGAACCTCGATGCGCTGAAGCGGCGCGACAAGGGGGCCTTGGCTCATGCGGTGAAGCGCTCGTGCGAGATCAAGGCATCGGTCGTGGCGCAGGACGAACGCGAGGCCGATGTGCGTGCCATCCTCAACTTCGGCCACACCTTCGGCCATGCCATCGAAACCGGCCTGGGCTATGGCACGTGGCTGCACGGTGAGGCGGTTGGCTGCGGAATGGTGATGGCGGCAGACTTGTCGGTTCGCCTCGGGCTGATCGACACGACCTACGCCATGCGCCTGCGCGCCATCATCGAGCGAGCTGGCCTGCCTGTCGTCGGCCCGGCACTCGGCGTTGCGCGCTACCTGGCGTTGATGCGCCTGGACAAGAAGTCCGAAGCCGGGGAAACGCGTTTCGTCGTCATCCAGGCGCCAGGGCATGCCGTGGTCCGCGTGGCGCCGGACGCCGTGGTGGCCGAAGTGATCGAAGCGCACACGCGCTGACTTGTGCCCCCTGACGGTCGGTGACAGCACCCATCCCACCGCGCTTGCCCAGCACACCCGTGACACGGCCTGCGACTGCGAACCGCTGCGCCAGTGACCCTGCACGCACGCGAGGCAGGTTGTACGCCGAGCTGCCGGCACCAACGCGGGACGACTACCAGCGCGACCGCGACCGCATCGTTCACAGCACCGCCTTCCGGCGCCTGGTCTACAAGACACAGGTCTTCCTCAACCACGAGGGCGACCTGTTCCGCACCCGCATGACGCACTCGCTCGAAGTGGCGCAACTCGCGCGTTCGGTGGCACGTGTGACGGGCCTCAACGAAGACTTGTGCGAGGCCGTGGCGCTGGCGCACGACCTCGGACACACCCCTTTCGGTCATGCGGGTCAGGACGCCCTGGACGAGTGCGCGCGTGAAGGCGACCCTGCCAGCGGAGGATTCGAGCACAACTACCAGAGCTTGCGGGTCGTCGATGTGCTGGAAGAACGCTATCCGGCTTTCGACGGTCTGAACCTGACCTTCGAGGCCCGCGAGGGCATCCTCAAGCATTGTTCTTTGCGGCATGCACATGAGCTTGAGTTGCGTGAGCCTGGCGGCGTGGGTCGGCGCTTCATCGATCACACGCAGCCGAGCCTGGAAGCCCAGGTGTGCAACCTGACGGACGAGATCGCCTACAACACGCACGACATCGACGATGGGGTGCGGTCGGGCCTGCTGGCCTACGACCAGTTGCTGGCGTTGCCCATGTTCCTGCGGTTCCATCGCGAGTCGCTCGTCGCATTCCCGGCCCTGGTCGGGCGGAGGCTCTTGTTCGAGACGCTGCGGCGCCTGCTCTCGGCCCAGGTCTATGACCTGATCGACACTTCGTCGAGACGGTTGGCCGAGCATGCCCCGGCCGATGCCGACGAAGCCCGACGGAGCGGCCCCCTGGTGGGCACCAGCGCCGACATGGCACAAGGCGCGGTCGATTTGAAGCGCTTCTTGCGCGCGCACCTCTACCGTCATGCCCGTGTTGTGGAAAACACCGAAGCGGCACGCCGTGTGGTCCGTGACCTGTATTGCGCGTATGCGGGCGATCCGCATCAGCTTCCCGCTCAATACGCTGCGCGCCGGTCGGGGCGGCAGGTCATCGTCGACTACATCGCCGGCATGACCGACCGCTTCGCCCTTCGCGAGCACGCGCGGCTGTTCGGCGCTGGCCGTGCCGGGCTGAGCCAGGCAATCTGAGTGCTTGCTGCTGCCGGTCATTGGACGAAAGGCCGGCCATGCCCGACCGGCGGCTTGGAGCTGAGGCCAAGCGGCAGGGGTACGCGTGGAAAATATGCGTCATGGAACGCAACCTCTCGCATTGCGGCTTGACCCGATCAACGCGCGGCTTCACGATCATCGAGATGATGGTGACGGTGGCCGTGTTGGCGGTCATCATGGTGGTTGCGGCCCCCAACCTGGCGGGCTTCGTGCGCAGCAGCAAGGTGCGGTCGGCGCAATCGGAGTTGGTCGCGTCCTTGATGCTGGCCCGAAGCGAGGCTGCCAAGCGAGGTGTCACGATCGGCGTGGCAGGCAGTGCACCCGTTGCAGGCAACGAATTCGGCAATGGCTGGACGGTCTGGGTCGACACCAACGAGGACGGTGTCGTCGACAGCGGTGAAGTGGTGATTCGAACCTACCCGTCGCTCAACGGTGCGGTCGTGTTCGGCACCACCGGGAACATCTCGACGCTGGCATTCAATTCGTCTGGCTTTCTGACCCCATCGACCGCAGTCAACTTCAAGGCCTGCGGTGGGCTCAGCGACACCACGAAAGGCTTCGCCATCCGTGTCGATCCGGTGGGGTTGGCCGACATTCAGGAGGTTGCATGCCCGTGATTTCTTCGCGCCGCCGCGCCCGCAGAGCAGCCGGCTTTGCGCTGCTTGAAGCGCTCGTCGCGGTCGTCATCGCATCTGTTGGGTTCATTGGTGCGGCGCGGCTGCAGACCGTGGGCCTGAAGTTGAACGCCAGCGCCGGCCTGCGCCAGAAGGCGGTGGTACTCACCTACCAGATGACCGACCGGATGCGAGCCAACCTTGCGGGTGTTGTGGCCGGTGCCTACAACAACCCGGCGACCGGCAGCAAAGCCTGTCTGACCTCAGGCTGCACGAGCGCCCAGCTTGCGGTGGCGGACATGACCGAGTGGTCCGACGACATTGCCGGCCAGTTGCCCTCGGGTTCCGGCGTGGTGTGCATTGACAGCACGCCAGACGATGGAACGGCCCTCGTACCCGCCTGCGACGGCGTGGGCAACGTACTGGCAGTCAAGGTGTGGTGGACAGACAGCCTGGGCACCTCGCGCTTCACAACGATGGTGCGGCCATGAGGGTGAAAATTTTCCGGCCGGGCACCACCGCTCGAGGCTTCACGCTCATCGAATTGATGGTGGGCATGACCGTCGGCTTGTTCGTCGCACTTGCCGCGATCTCGGTATTCGTGAGCACACGCACGCTGCAAACGGTCAGTACGGCCGACACGCGCATGAACGAGAACGCACGTCTGGCGCTCGACATTCTTCATGTCGATTTGCGCAATTCCGGGTTTCAGGGCTGCCATCAACACGATGCGCTTCCGGTCGACAACTTGTTGACCGACAGCAGCAACCTGTTTCTCGGCAGCGCGACCAACCTGAGTGTCTCCGGCGTCTATGCAGTTCATGGCACCGGGTCCAGCTTCACGCCGGCTCTCAATGCCGTGCTTGCCGCCCAGGTGCCGCCGCCCGATCCGAACAGCGACGTGCTGTCGATTCGCGTGCCCGTCGAGCCGTTGTCACTCGGCTTGTCGACACCGATGACCACCTCGACCGGCACCCCGCAGGTGGGGGCTAATACGCCCGGCAACACCTTCCAGACCGGGGATGTTGCGCTGATCGCAAACTGCAAGGCAGGCGCGATCTTCCAGGTGACCGCCGCGACCCCGGCAATAACAGGCTTGCTCTCACACGCGACCGGCGGTGCGTTCGACCCGGGCAACGCGGGTGCCGACCTCAAGAATGTTTACCGCGGCGATTCGGCTGTTTACCGCCTGCAGACCCGTCACTACTACGTCGCGCCCAGCGTGGCGCGGCCGGGCACCAATTCGCTGTGGCGCTACACCTTCCCGTCGACCGCTCCGCGCGCGCAAGAGGTGGTTGCCGGCATCGACCGGATGGTCATCAGTTTCGGCCTCGATACCGGAGTGGCCACGGACCGTGACCTGACCGTGAACCGCTACGTGACCGCAGATGGCCTGACCAGTGCTCAGTGGGAAAGCGTTCTCGCGGCGCGCATCCAGTTGCTGTCGACAACGGTGCGCGATGGCGTCACCCTGACACCACAGGCGGCATCGTTCGCCGGCAGCACTGTCACGGCCACTGATCGCCGAAAGCGCAGCGAAGTGACAGAGGTGGTGACCTTGAGGAGCCGCGCGCCATGACCATCAACATCTACCGTCGCAAGGGCGGTTCGCGCGCCGCGTCGCAGCAAGGTTTGTCGCTCATCACGACACTGCTGTTCATGGTGTCAGCGCTCGTTCTCGGGGTCTCCGTGATGGGCGTGAACGTGATGCAGGAGCGCATCATCGGCAACACGCGTGACAAGAACCTGGCCTTTCAGGCCGCAGAAGCGGCGCTGCGTGATGCAGAGCGTGACATTCGTTTGACCATCACCCCGGCGACAACTTTCACCGACGGATGTTTGACCGGCCTTTGTACTGCCCCAACCCTGCGTACCGCCATCAGCCCGCTGCCTGTGGACAAGCAGGCCGGCTTCAGCTGGACAAACACGGCCACCGTTCGCACCTATGGTCAATTCACGGCGTCCACGGCCTTGCCGTCGGTCAACGCGCAGCCCGTTTACGTGATTGAACGCATCGGCGACATGGGCACACCAGCCGGCCAGAGCATGGGTATGGGGATCAACCCCCAAGCGCCCGGCGCCGCTTTTCGAATCACCGCTCGGGCGACCGGCGCGCGGCCCGAGACCGTGGTGATCCTGCAATCGATCTTTGCTCTTCGCTAGGAGGCCATTCATGACCCCGACTCTGCAACGGCCGATGAGCCCATTGCGCATTTGCGCTGCCGCGCTGCTGGCCGCGCCCCTGGGTGCATGGGCACTCGCCCCAATCACGCTGGCGAACTACCCGTTGTTCCTGGCGCCGGCCGTGAAGCCCAACGTGATGCTCATCTTCGACAACTCGGAGTCGATGGACGCCACGATGTCGGGCAAAGTCATATCAGGCGACGACCCGACCACTCGCGGCAACATCGCTCGCGGTGTGATGCGCAGTGTCTTGCAGACCAACCGTGACTCGTTCAACTGGGGCCTGACCACTTTCGAGACAAGAGGCAATACGCTCTACAACACGCACGCTTACTACGTGGGCGATGCAGCCACGATGGTCTACACGAACGACTGTATTGCCGGCATCTCGGCCAGCAATGGTGGCCTTCGCTGCATCCCCAACCCCGACGTTGCGGTCAACACCTTCACGCACATCACCTACAACCAGTCGGGTGACGACGCCGACATCAACGACGTGCTGTACTCGTTCAGCACCAGCCCAATCATGTACGGCGTTGGCGATACCGGCGTGAAGTACTTCGTGCGCAACTCACCCAGGGCGGCTGGCACGGGTTGGGGGTTGACCGATTTTCCCGTTGCGGGGCCGTTCGGCGGTGGGTCCATTCCTTTCTCTCCGACCGACGCGGGATGGTTGCCGCAAGCGGCCACGATGCCACGCGAGGTCTGGATACGGCGCGGGTGGGGCTACGGCAACGACATCACCGGCAATGGCAACATTGTTGAGAGCGTCCAGCCCGACAGCAACGCGCACTTCAACACACTTTTGGCCGCGCTGGCCAACGAGACGAACGCCAACACGGGTGAGATCAAGAACTCTGCGTTCTATACGCCTCTGATGGGCAGCCTGCGGACTGTTCGCCAGTACTTCGACGACTCGACGAACAAGACGCCCATCACCCAGACTTGCCAGCGCAACTTCGTGATGTTGGCTACTGACGGCAACCCCACCGGCAAGCTCGACGGCAGCCAGTACAACCCGACGGAATGGGTCAACACGTTCAACCCGATTTCCAGCACCTGGACCTGGGGTCAGGCGCAGAAGGATGTTTTCGCAGAGATCACGGCGCTGCGTTCGATCTCCGTCTCAAGCAACACCTATGACGTTCAAACCTACATCGTCGGCATGGGCGAGAACCTGACGAACCTCAGCTCGGTGGCTGCACTGAACAGGATGGCAAATCTCGGCGGTGGCTATGCAACTGCCTTTTTGGGCAGCGACGTGACGGCCCTGACCAATGCCTTCCAGGCCATCGTCAGCGACATCCGGACCAAAACCGGCGCAGCAGCTTCGCTCGCGTTGAACAGCGGGTCGTGGAACGCGGGCTCTTTGCTCTACCAAGCCAAATTTGAAAAGTCCGATTGGTCGGGGAATCTGGTGGCCTACGCGATCGCCAGTAACGGCACGATTGCGGCTGTGAGCACATGGGATGCCGGCGTGCAGATCAAGGCCCAGAACTGGGACACGCGGCGCAAGATACTCACCTACAAGCCGTCGGCAGCAGTGGGATCGCGCGGCGTTCCGTTCCGCTGGCCAGCGGTGCCTGCAACGCCGACCGTAAACGAGATCGACGTGAGCCAGACGGCGGCGCTGAACCTCAACGCCACTGCAGCCAACGACGGTTTCGGCGAATGGCGCCTTAAATACCTGCGTGGTGATGCGACCAAGGAACCTCGCAACTGCGTGAGTGGCCCGTGCGCGGCGCCGCAGTTCCGCAACCGCAACATCACCCCACTGGGCGACATTGTCAATTCTTCGCCGTACTACGTGGCCACACCGAACTTCGGCTACTACGACGACTTCGAATCCGTGCCCTACAGCTCGTTCAAGGCGGCCTACGGCACGCGCACGCCGGTGATCTACGTCGGTGCGAACGATGGCATGCTGCATGCCATCGACGCCGCGACGGGCACCGAACTGTTTGCCTATGTGCCAGCCGCAGTGTTTTCGAACTTGAGTCAGTTGACCGACGGCGCTTACAGCCACCGTTATTTTGTCGACGGGCCGCCGACCGTGGGCGATGTGTTCTACGGGGGCGCATGGCGCACCCTGCTCGTGGCCGGCTTTCGATCCGGCGCCAAGGGGCTTTATGCACTCGACGTGACGGACCCTTCGGCGTTCTCCGAGGCCAATGCAGCCAACATCGTGCGCTGGGAGTTTCAGGATCCGGACATGGGCTACGTGTTTGGCCAACCCCTGATCGTCAAGACGAACAACGGCCGCTGGTCGGTCATCGTGAATGGCGGATACAACGCGGGGAATGCAAACGGGCACGCATTCCTGTTCGTCATCGACGCGGAAACCGGCGCGCTGGTCAAGAAGATCGACACCGGCACAGGCACGGCAGCCAGCCCCAACGGGCTGTCTGCGGCGACTGCCATCGATACGAACAACGACAGCGTTGCGGACCTGGTCTATGCCGGTGATCTCGATGGCCGGCTCTGGCGGTTCGATCTGTCGAGCACGACGCCCATCTCATGGGCGATCGGCAACGGCGGTGTGCCCTTGTTCATCACGAGCGGCCAATCGATCACGGGCAGGCCAGACGTGACGCGCTATACCGGCAACGCAGGCGTCATGATCGGCTTTGGATCGGGCCGCTACCTCGCTACTGCCGACAACACCGACGTGTCGGCGCAGAGGCAGTACGGTGTACGCGACAAGGCCTGCAATTGCACGGTACCGCTGTCAGACCTGGTGCAGCAGTCGGTTGTCGACGTGGTGACAACCAGCGGCCACGACTACCGGCGAACCACCCACGCGGTGAACCCGCCGACAGACGCCACGCTGACTGGCGACAACACCATCACCCGCGCGCTGTATGACAGCAGCAAGAAGGGTTGGTACATGGACCTGCCGACATCGGGCGAACGTTCGGTGGGGTCACCGAACTTTCGCGGCGGGCGAGTCATTTTCAACACCATCATTCCGGAAGTTACTTCACCTTGCTCCTACGGTGGCTCCGGCTGGCTGATGGAACTGGACGCGTTAACCGGCAATCGCCGCGATACGCCGACCTTCAATACGAATGCAGACGCTGTCATCGACCAGAATGACCAGAGCAATGGGTCAAACCAAAGTGGAACAAAGGTCACTGGGGGTATCGGCACCGACCCGACCTACCTCGGCGGTCTCGATCCGAAGATCGAGTTCAAAGAGCAGAACAAGTCCGACGGAACGATTCAAACGACGGGCGAGGCTTCCGGTAACAGCGGCCCGCAACGCGTGATGTGGCGTGAAGTCAGGTAAGGCGGAGGTCCCAATGAACACAGCTTCATTCATCATTCCCATCTTGGCATTGACCCTGACCGGCCCCGCGATTGCCATCCGACTGGCCAACGAGCCGGTGCCCGCTGCGGCGGGTAAATCGCAAGCGGCCATCGCTGCAACCGCTCCGGGCGCAGCCACACCGGTGACCGACGACAGCAGCAGCCTGCGCGAAGGCGTGATCACGGCCGTCGGCGACAAGCGTGACCAGATCGAGATAAACGGCAGTTGGCTCAAGGTCGTCGACGGCAAGACGCGTGTGTTTCGCCAGGGCCGTACAGTCAATGGCAGCGACGAGTTGGTCAAGGGTTCCAAAGTCAAGTTCACCCTGGCACCCGGCGCTGCCGACAGAGCGACGCTGGGTGTTGTCTATGTGCCCTGACGTGATACCCACCCACCGGGTAACGCCGCGTTGCCCGCGTGCGCTGCGCGGTTTCACGCTGATCGAACTGATGATCGTCCTGGCTGTGATCGCGATTCTTGCGGCCATCGCGCTGCCGAGCTACCAAGATTCGGTTCGCAAGGCGCGCCGCACCGACGCCCGAGGTGCCTTGACGACGGTTGCGCAGGTCATGGAACGCTTGAATACCGACCAGAACTCGTATGCCAATGCCTGCCTCGGTACGGCTGCCACGTGCACGTCACCCTCGGTATTGATCTATTCCGACAAGACGGAGAACGGCCACTACACCTTGGCCTTTACGAGCCGCAGCGCCACCGGTTTCACGATCCAGGCGAGCCGCTACGGCGGGCAGGCCAATGACACCAAGTGCGGTGACTTCACGCTCAACCAAGCCGGCGTACGCGGCGTCGCCAACGCGTCGTTGACGGCTGCGGAGTGTTGGTAGCGAAGTGCGTTCGCGCTGCGCCAGCCCTGTGATCTGCACGCAGGTCTGAGCCTTGGCTCGGCTGCCACGCCTCGTGCTCGCCGGGCACGCCCATTTGGTCCTTCACGCCGGCAATGCGGCTCAGTCCGTGTTTGCGGATGCTACGGACCGCGACAGTTACCTCGACTGCCTGCGCGATGCAGCCAGGGCGGCGGGCGTGGCCGTTCACGCCTATGGCCTGCATCCCGGTGAAGCACGGCTGCTTGCCACCCCTGAGACGGAGTCGTCACTCGCGCAAATGATGCAGTCGGTGGGCCGCCGGTTCGTGCCGCTGTTCAACGCGCGGCACGGGCGCGGCGGGTCGCCCTGGGCGGGAAGGTTTCGCTCGGTCGTGATCGAGAGCGAAGCCCATCTACTGTCCTGCATGCGCTTTGTCGAAGGGCTTGTCACTCCACCTGCAAGTGGCGCAATACATGACGAGCGCCAAATTTCCTCCAGCGCGCAACACCACCTTCGCGGCACGCCCGACCGGCTGTTGATCGAGCATGCGGGTTTTTGGGCTCTCGGAAACACGCCTTTCGAACGTGAAGCCGCGTACCGCGCCTTCGTCTCCCAACCCTCACATCAGAGCGAGATGGCCGCGATCTTGCTAGCCGTGCGCAGCGGCTGGCCGCTCGGTTCGGAGAGGTTCGCAGCTGCGGTGGGCCGGCAGTCGGGTCGGCGCGCCCGGCCAGCGCCGCGGGGACGACCGAAGAGCCCGGCGGAACAGACCGAGGCGTGATCTGTCCCTGATTTAGTGGCGATAGCGGAAGCAAGTGAATAAATGGGGTCAGACCCCATTTATATTCGGTTGAGTGAATTGCTGCACTGCAGTAACCTTCGACCCCTGTTGAGAAGTTTCCCGAGCGCACCATGCCCCACACCCACGCATTCCAGGCTCCGCAAGATCAAGCCGGCCCGTCGATAGCGAACTTGACCGAGCGCGCCGACGCTGCACTGCACGGGTTGTACGACCCGACGCGCGAACACGACGCGTGCGGCGTCGGCTTCGTGGCCCACATCAAGGGGCAGAAGGCGCACAGCATCGTCGAACAGGGCTTGAAGATTCTGGAAAACCTCGACCACCGCGGCGCGGTCGGGGCCGACAAGTTGATGGGTGACGGTGCGGGCATCCTGATCCAGATTCCCGACGAGTACTACCGCGCAGAAATGGCCTTGCAAGGCGTGCACTTGCCACCGCCCGGGGAGTACGGCGTCGGCATGATCTTCATGCCCAAGGAGCGGGCCTCGCTGCTGGCTTGCGTTCAGGAACTGGAGCGGGCGGTCAAGGCCGAGGGCCAGGTGCTGCTCGGCTGGCGTGACGTGCCGGTCGATGCCGACATGCCCATGTCGCCCACGGTGCGCCTGAAAGAGCCGGTGCTGAAACAGATCTTCATCGGCCGGGGGCCTGATGTGATCGTGCCCGACGCGCTGGAACGCAAGCTCTACGTGATCCGCAAGACGGCGTCGAGCGCGATCCAGGCCTTGAGGCTGACGCACAGCCGCGAGTACTACGTGCCGAGCATGAGCTGCCGCACCATCATCTACAAGGGCCTGCTGCTCGCCGACCAGGTCGGCAAGTACTACAAGGACTTGCAAGACCCGCGCGTCACTTCGGCGCTCGCGCTCGTGCACCAACGCTTCTCGACCAACACCTTCCCCGAGTGGCCGCTCGCGCACCCGTACCGCATGGTCGCCCACAACGGCGAGATCAACACCGTCAAGGGCAACTTCAACTGGATGCGCGCGCGCGAGGGCGTGATGAAGTCCCCAGTGCTCGGTGACGACCTGAACAAGCTCTACCCGATCAGCTTCGAAGGCCAGAGCGATACGGCCACCTTCGACAACGCGCTCGAGCTGCTGGTGATGAGCGGCTACTCGCTCGCTCACGCTGCGATGATGATGATCCCCGAGGCCTGGGAGCAGCACGCCACCATGGACGAGCGCCGGCGCGCGTTCTACGAGTACCACGCCGCGATGATGGAGCCGTGGGACGGCCCGGCCTCGATGGTGTTCACCGACGGCCGCCAAATCGGCGCCACGCTCGACCGCAACGGCCTGCGTCCCGCGCGCTACATCATCACCGACGACGACCTCGTGGTCGGCGCGTCCGAGTCCGGTGTGCTGCCGATCCCCGAGAACCGCATCGTCAAGAAGTGGCGCCTGCAGCCCGGCAAGATGCTGCTGATCGACCTGGAGCAGGGCCGCATTATCGAAGACGAGGAACTGAAGAACCAGTTCGCGTCGGCCAAGCCCTACCGCCAGTGGATCGAGAGCGTGCGCGTCAAGCTCGAAGACGTGCCGGCAGCGGCCGCTGCGCCGGCGGCGCACCGCGAGTCCCTGCTGGACCGCCAGCAAGCGTTCGGCTACACGCAGGAAGACATCAAGTTCCTGCTCAGCCCGATGGCGCAGGCCGGCGAAGAAGGCATCGGCTCGATGGGCAATGACTCGCCGCTCGCGGTGCTGTCGGACAAGAACAAGCCGCTCTACAACTACTTCAAGCAGCTGTTCGCGCAGGTCACGAACCCGCCGATCGACCCGATCCGCGAGGCGATCGTGATGTCGCTCGTCTCGTTCATCGGGCCGAAGCCGAACCTGCTCGACATCAACGCGGTGAACCCGCCGATGCGCCTGGAGGTGCCGCAGCCGATCCTCGGCTTCGATGACATGGCGCGCCTGCGCGAGATCGAAAAGTACACCGGCGCCAAGTTCAAGAGCTACGAGCTCAACATCACCTACCCGCTCGTCTGGGGCGACGAAGGCGTGGAGGCCAAGCTCGCCTCGCTGTGCGCCGAGTGCGTGGACGCGATCAAGAGCGGCCACAACATCCTCATCATCAGCGACCGCCGGATGGACCGCGACTTCGTCGCCATCCCCGCCGTTCTGGCGCTGTCGGCGATTCACCAGCACCTGGTGCGCGAGGGCTTGCGCACGACCGCCGGCCTGGTGGTCGAGACCGGCTCGGCGCGCGAGGTGCATCACTTCGGCGTGCTCGCGGGCTACGGAGCGGAGGCGGTGCACCCGTACCTCGCGATGGAAACACTGGCGGCCCTGCACAAAGAATTGCAGGGCGATCTGTCGGCCGACAAGGCCGTCTACAACTACATCAAGGCCGTCGGCAAGGGCCTGTCGAAGATCATGTCCAAGATGGGTGTGTCGACCTACATGAGCTACTGCGGCGCGCAGCTCTTCGAGGCCATCGGCCTGGAGAAGAGCATGGTCGACAAGTACTTCCGCGGCACTGCCAGCCAGGTCGGCGGCATCGGCGTGTTCGAGGTGGCTGAAGAAGCCATCCGCATGCACAAGGCCGCCTTCGGCGACGACCCCGTGCTCGAGACCATGCTCGATGCCGGTGGTGAGTACGCGTGGCGAGTGCGCGGCGAAGAACACATGTGGACGCCCGACGGCATCGCCAAGCTGCAGCACAGCGTGCGTGCCAACAAGTTCGAGACGTACAAGGAATACGCGCAGATCATCAACGACCAGTCGCACCGCCACATGACGCTGCGCGGGCTGTTCGAGTTCAAGCTCGATCCAAGCAAGGCTGTGCCGCTCGACGAGGTCGAGCCCGCCACCGAGATCGTCAAGCGCTTCGCGACCGGCGCGATGTCGCTCGGCTCGATCAGTACCGAGGCGCATGCCAACCTCGCGGTGGCCATGAACCGCATCGGCGGCAAGAGCAACACCGGCGAGGGCGGCGAAGACCCGGCGCGCTACCGCAACGAGCTGAAGGGCATCCCGATCAAACAGGGCACGAAGTTCAGCGACGTGATCGGCCCCGGCAACATCCAGGTCGACTTCGAGCTGAACGCGGGCGACTCGCTGCGCTCGAAGATCAAGCAGGTGGCCTCGGGCCGTTTCGGTGTGACCACCGAATACCTGCAGAGCGCCGACCAGATCCAGATCAAGATGGCGCAGGGGGCCAAGCCCGGCGAAGGGGGCCAGTTGCCCGGTGGCAAGGTCACCGACTACATCGGCAAGCTGCGCCACTCGGTGCCCGGCGTGGGCCTGATCTCGCCGCCGCCGCACCATGACATCTACTCGATCGAAGACCTCGCGCAACTCATCCACGACCTGAAGAACGCCAACGCGCGTGCCAGCATCAGCGTCAAGCTCGTCAGCGAGGTTGGCGTGGGCACGATTGCGACGGGCGTGGCCAAGGCAAAGGCCGACCACGTGGTGATCGCCGGGCACGACGGCGGCACCGGCGCCTCACCGTGGAGCTCTATCAAGCACGCCGGTACGCCGTGGGAGTTGGGCCTGGCCGAGACGCAGCAGACGCTGGTGCTGAACCGCCTGCGCGGCCGCATTCGCGTGCAGGCCGACGGCCAGATGAAGACCGGGCGCGACGTGGTGATCGGCGCGCTGCTCGGCGCCGACGAGTTCGGCTTCGCCACCGCGCCGCTGGTGGCCGAGGGCTGCATCATGATGCGCAAGTGCCACCTCAACACCTGCCCGGTGGGCGTGGCCACGCAAGACCCCGAGCTGCGCAAGAAGTTCGCCGGCCGCCCGGAGCACGTGGTGAACTTCTTCTTCTTCGTCGCCGAGGAAGCACGCAGCCTGATGGCGCAACTCGGCATCCGCAAGTTCGATGACCTGATCGGCCGGGCCGACCTGCTCGACACCAAGAAGGGCGTGGCCCACTGGAAGGCTTGCGGGCTCGACTTCAGCCGCGTATTCCACTTGGTCGACGTGCCTGCCGACGTGGCGCGTCGCCAGGTGGATACGCAGGACCACGGTCTCGAGCGGGCGCTCGACGTGAAACTGATCGAGAAGTGCCGCCCCGCCATCGAACGCGGCGAGAAGGTGCAGTTCATGGAGGGCGTGCGCAACGTCAACCGCACGGTGGGCGCCATGCTCTCCGGCGAGCTGGTGCGCCACCACCCTGAGGGCCTGCCCGACCAGACCATCTTCATCCAGATGGAGGGCACCGGTGGCCAGAGCTTCGGCGCCTTCCTGGCCAAGGGCATCACGATCTACCTGATCGGCGAGGCCAACGACTACACCGGCAAAGGCATGAGCGGCGGGCGCATCGCGATCCGCCCGAGCATCGAGTTCCGTGGCGACGCGACCGAGAACATCATCGTTGGCAACACCGTGCTTTACGGTGCCACGAGCGGCGAGGCGTTCTTCCGCGGCGTGGCGGGCGAGCGCTTTGCGGTGCGCCTGTCGGGCGCCACGGCGGTGGTCGAAGGCACCGGCGATCATGGTTGCGAATACATGACCGGCGGCACCGTCGCCGTGCTCGGCAAAACGGGCCGCAACTTCGCTGCCGGCATGAGTGGTGGCATCGCCTACGTGTACGACGAAGACGGCAGCTTCGCATCACGCTGCAACACCGCGATGGTGTCGCTCGACAAGGTCTTGAGCAGCGCGGAGCAGACGGCGAGCACGGCGCCGGCGTTGTGGCATCAATCGCAGACCGACGAAGCGCTGCTCAAGAAGCTGATCGAAGACCACCACAAGTGGACAGGCAGCCTGCGTGCGCGGCACATCATGGACCACTGGACCCCGTCGCTCGCGAAGTTCGTCAAGGTGTTCCCGAACGAGTACAAGCGCGCCCTGACCGAGCAGGCCGCGAAGGCCGGCGCTGCCAAAGCCATTCACGACGCTGCAGGCACCCCGGCAAATGCCAGCGCCAAGGCCAGGGCCGTGCCGGCGAAGTAAGCCCGCCGCGCCGACGCCACCCGTTCACACCAGACCCCCACCAGAGAGACAGCATGGGAAAGATCACCGGCTTCATGGAATTCGAGCGCCTGGAAGAGGGCTACGCGCCCGTCGCCACGCGCGTGAAGAACTACAAGGAATTCGTCATCGGCCTCAAAGAAGATGAGGCCAAGCTGCAGAGCGCGCGCTGCATGGACTGCGGCACGCCGTTCTGCAACAACGGCTGCCCGGTGAACAACATCATCCCGGACTTCAACGACCTGGTGTACCGCGCCGATTGGAAGAACGCGTTCACGGTGCTCGACTCGACCAACAACTTCCCCGAGTTCACCGGCCGCATCTGCCCCGCGCCGTGCGAGGCGGCGTGCACGCTGAACGTGAACGACGATGCGGTGGGCATCAAGAGCATCGAGCACGCGATCATCGACAAGGCCTGGGCCGAGGGCTGGGTTGTGCCGCGCATTGCCAAGACCAAGACCGGCAAGAAGATCGCCGTGGTGGGCTCCGGCCCGGCCGGCATGGCGGCGGCGCAGCAGCTCGCGCGTGCGGGGCACGACGTGACGCTTTTCGAGAAGAACGACGCCATCGGCGGCCTGTTGCGTTACGGCATTCCCGACTTCAAGATGGAGAAGACCCACATCGACCGGCGCGTGGCGCAGATGCAGGCCGAGGGCGTGACGATGCGCACCGGGGTGATGGTGGGCCAGTTGCCCGACGACACCAAGGTCACCAACTGGGCCAAGGAGACCGTCACGCCTGAGCAGCTCAAGGCCGAGTTTGACGCGGTGCTGTTGACCGGCGGCGCCGAGCAGTCACGCGACCTGCCTGCTCCGGGCCGTGAGCTCGAAGGCATCCACTTTGCGATGGAGTTCCTGCCGCAGCAGAACAAGATCAACGCCGGCGGCAAGGTGAAGGGCCAGTTGCGGGCCGATGGGAAGCACGTGGTCGTGATCGGCGGGGGCGACACCGGCAGCGACTGCGTGGGAACGAGCAACCGCCATGGCGCCGCGAGTGTCACCCAGTTCGAGCTGATGCCCATGCCGCCCGAGCATGAGAACGGGCCGCTGGTGTGGCCGTACTGGCCGATCAAGTTGCGCACCTCGTCGAGCCACCAAGAAGGCTGCGAGCGCGAGTTCGCCATCGCCACGAAGGAGTTCATCGCGGGCGACGGCAAAGACAAAGGCAAGGTCAAGGCGCTCAAGGCGGTGCGCGTGGAATGGCACGGTGGCAAGATGGTCGAGGTTCCAGGCAGCGAGCAGGTGCTGCCAGCCGACTTGGTGTTGTTGGCCATGGGCTTTGTCAGCCCCGTGGGCAGCGTGCTCGATGCGTTCGGCGTCCACATGGATGCGCGTGGCAATGCCAAGGCCACGGTCGATGCAGCCGGGGGCTATGCGACGAACGTGCCCAAGGTCTTCGCAGCGGGCGACATGCGGCGCGGGCAGTCGCTCGTGGTGTGGGCGATTCGCGAGGGTCGGCAGGCGGCGCGGGCCATCGACGAGCACTTGATGGGCGCGAGCGAGCTGCCACGCTGAGCGCCAGCGACGATGCCGATCAGGCCAGGGGAATTCGGGTTGACCCGGTGCTCGGCGGAGTGCGTGCGACAATCTTTTTGAAGATGTGCGCCGCGCGAGCAAGACAAAAAACTGAACGCATGCCCAGTGAAACCCACCGTCGCCACGCAGAGCCCGCCAGCAGCGATGCACTGATAGAGATCGACCACGTCAGCTTCGGGTATGACGCGAGCCGCGCCATCTTGAGCGACTTGTCGCTGTCATTCAAGCGTGGCAAGGTGACGGCGATTCTCGGTGGCTCAGGCTGCGGCAAGACAACGCTTCTGCGGTTGATCGGCGGCGTCTACGCGGTCAACAAGGGCGCCGTTCGATTCGACGGTGAAGTGATCGACACGCGCAATCGCGAGCAGCTGTACCGGCTGCGCCGCCGGCTGGGCATGCTGTTTCAGTTCGGCGCCTTGTTCACCGACCTGTCTGTGTTCGAGAACGTGGCGTTCCCGTTGCGCGAGCAGACCGATTTCCCCGAAGCGATGATTCGCGACATCGTGTTGATGAAGCTCAACGCGGTCGGCCTGCGGGGAGCCGCGCAGTTGAGAATTGCCGAGGTATCGGGCGGCATGGCGCGGCGCGTCGCGCTGGCGCGGGCCATCGCGCTCGACCCCGAGCTGATCATGTACGACGAACCGTTCGCCGGCCTGGACCTCATCTCGATGGGCGTGGCCGCGAACCTGATCCGCACCCTGAATGACGTGACGGGCGCCACCTCGCTCGTCGTCTCGCACGACGTGGCCGAGTGCATGACCATCAGTGATCACGTCATCCTGCTCGCCACGCAGGGCCGCGTCGTGGCCCAGGGAACACCTGCCGAGTTGATGAACTCCACCGAACCCGAGGTGCGGCAATTCGTGCGCGGTGAACCCGATGGCCCGGTCAAGTTCCACTACCCCGCCAGGCCGCTCGCTGAAGACTTCGGAGTCACGCTGTGACGAACCCGCTGCAGGCACTCGGCCGCCATGTGCTCGATGCTCTGCGTGCGCTCGGCCACAACGCGGTGTTCTTCGGCGAGTTGCTGCGCAGCGTGCCGGCAGCGCTGCGCCGCCCCTTTCTGGTGGTGGCGCAGGTGCATGCGATCGGCAACCTGTCGCTCGTCATCATCATGTCGTCCGGGCTGGCAGTGGGCTTCGTGCTCGCGCTCCAGATGTACTACGCGCTGGTCACCTACGGGGCGGCGGAGTCGCTCGGGCTGATCGTGAACCTGTCGCTCGTGCGCGAACTCGGCCCGGTGGTCACGGCGCTGCTGTTCGCGGGCCGAGCCGGCACGTCCCTCACGGCTGAGATCGGCCTGATGAAGGCTGGCGAGCAACTCGCCGCGATGGAGATGATGGCCATCGACCCGAAGAGCCGCGTACTGGCGCCGCGACTCATCGGCGGCATCATCGCCATGCCCGTGCTGGCTGTGCTGTTCTCCGCGGTCGGCATACTGGGTGCGTACGTGGTGGCGGTGTACCTGATCGGCGTCGACTCGGGCAACTTCTGGTCCATCATGCAGAACGGCGTGGACGTGTGGCGCGATGTCGGCAACGGCATCGTCAAGAGCTTCGTGTTCGGTGTGATCTGCACGTTCGTGGCGGTCTATCAAGGCTATGAGACCAATGCCACGCCGGAAGGAGTGGCCCATGCCACGACGCGCACTGTCGTGATCGCTTCGCTGGCGGTGCTGGCAAGCGACTTCGTCTTGACCGCGCTGATGTTCACGCACTGACAGCGCAAGACCGACAGTGCAACAGAATAAGTCGAGGTTGATGATGGGCAAGGTGAATCATGGGTAAGCGAAGCATTGAGGTCATGGTGGGCCTGTTCGTGGTGCTGGGCATCGTCGGCGTGGTTTTCCTTGCGCTGAAGGCAGCCAACCTCGGCAGCTTCAGTTCGGGCGACACCTACACGTTGCTGGCACGGTTCGACAACATCGGCGGCCTGAAGGTGCGTGCGCCGGTGCGCAGTGCGGGCGTCACGGTCGGTCGGGTCGCGTCGATCACCCTCGACGCCAAGACCTACCAAGGCGTTGTGCGGCTGGAGGTGCAGCGCGAAGTGCAGTTCCCGAGCGATTCATCGGCGCGCATCCTCACGTCCGGCCTGCTCGGCGACCAGTACGTTGGCCTGGAGCCCGGCGCCGAAGAGAAGGCCTTCGTCGCCGGCGACACGATCAAGCAAACTCAGTCGGCGGTCGTGCTTGAAAGCCTGATCAGCCAGTTTCTGTTCAGCAAGGCGGCAGATGCAGGCAGCCCGGCACCGGCCGCCGCCAGCGGAGTTAAGAAATGAAGATGTCCCTCCTGACGCGGTGCTTGCCCGCGCTGTTGATCGTGTCAAGCGTGGTTTTTGGCGGCTGCGCTACCGTGAAGGACGCGAGGGGTGGCCCGGGCCAGCGCCTGGACCCTTGGGAAAACTGGAACCGAAAGGTCTTCTCGTTCAACGAGAACCTGGATCAATACGCGCTCAAGCCGGTTGCAACGGTCTACGCCAGGGTCGTCCCGCAGTTCGTGCGCCGCAGTGTGGACAACGTGTTCGGCAATGCGGCCGACGCCTGGTCGGCCGTCAACAATGTGCTGCAAGGCAAATGGGAGCCGGCTTTCAGCGACGTGGTTCGCTTCAGTACGAACAGTGTCATCGGCATCGGCGGCGTGCTCGACGTTGCCAGCGAGTTCGGTCTCGAACACCACTTCGAAGACTTCGGCCAGACGCTCGGCCGCTGGGGCTTCGGCCCGGGGGCCTACATCGTGTGGCCGTTGATCGGGCCGTCGACCGTGCGCGATTCCATCGGAATACCCTTCGACCGGGCTGCATCGCCCGCGCTGCTCATCAACAACGGCGCCGCGCAGTACGCCATCGTCGGCCTGCAGATCGTGAACACCCGTGCCAATCTTCTGGGGGTGAGCCGCCTGCTCGACGAAATCGCGCTCGACAAGTACACCTTCCTGCGCGACGCCTACCTTCAGCGCCGCCGCAGCCTGGTGTTCGACGGTGATGCGCCGGACCTGCCAGATGCGCCCGAGGCACCCCTGCCAGCAGCGTCTTCGGCGCCGCCCAAGTGAACCCGGCGCAGTGTTCGTGCGTTGATGACTTGCCGCGCCTTCCAGCGGCGCAAATTGCCAACGAAAGCAACCCACCATGTCACTCGAACGACTGAATGCCTGGCTCCTTGCCGCCACCCTCGGGTTCGGCACCGCACTCGCGCATGCACAGGCCACGCAGGCGCCCGACGCGCTCATCAAGGCAGTATCGACCGACGTTCTCGACGCCGTTCGGGCCGACAAGTCGATCAAGCAAGGCGACGTGCAGAAGGTTGTTGCGCTCGTCGACGCGAAGGTCATGCCGCATGTCAATTTCCAGCGTATGACATCTTCGGCCGTGGGCCGATACTGGCGCCAGGCCACGCCCGAGCAACAGAAGAAGCTGCAGGACGAGTTCAAGATCCTGCTGGTGCGCACCTATTCCGGCGCGCTTGCGCAGGTGCAGGACCAGACAGTCGAGCTCAAGCCCATGCGCGGTACGCCGGGCGACAAGGAAGTGGTCGTCAAGACCGAGATCCGCGGCCGCGGCGACCCGGTGCAACTTGACTACCGCCTCGAGCAAGTGGGCAGCGGCTGGAAGATCTACGACGTGAACGTGCTTGGGGTGTGGCTGGTGGAGAACTATCGCAGCAGCTTCTCGCAAGAGATCGGCGCGAACGGCATTGATGGGTTGATCGGCAAGCTCGCCGAGCGCAATGCCAAGGCCGGCAGCACCCTGCGCTGACCGAACCTGCCGATGCTTCTGCTTCCTGCCACCATTACCGCGAAAGAGGCCACCGCCGCGCAGCGCCTGCTGACGCAGGCGATGAAGAGCGAGCCGGACGGGCCTGTGGTGATCGACGCGTCGAACCTGTCCCAGTTCGACTCGTCCGCGCTCGCCGTATTGCTCGAATGCCACCGTGCGGCGCGGGCCTGGGGCAAGGGCTTCACCTTGCGCAACGCGCCCCCCAAGCTGACGGCACTGGCCAAGCTGTACGGGGTCGACGTGTTGTTGACGCCCGCGCCTGTGGTCAGCGCGGGGTGACACGGCGGGTTGATCGCCCAGAGAAGCGCCGGAACAGGCGCCAGCCCAGAAGCGCGGCGATGATTGCCGCGTAGACCGCCACTTCGTTGAAGTTGCTTTTCGCCGCGCGCATCCAGAAGAAGTGCAGCAGACCGAGCAGTGCGACCGCGTACACCGAGCGGTGCAACAGCTGCCAGCGGGCTGCACCCATGCCCTTGATGGCCCGGTTGAAAGACGTCAGCGCCAGCGGTGTCATCAGCACCAGCGCGCTGGTGCCGACCAGAATGAACGGTCGCTTCGCAATGTCGCGCACGATGTCGGCCCAGACCAGGCCCATGTCGAGCCAGCTGTAGCAGAGAAAGTGCACGCACCCATAGAAGAACGCGAAGAGGCCGAGCATGCGGCGCATGCGTGCCAATGACGGCTGTTTGAAGACAGTGCGCACGGGGGTCACGGCCAGCGTGATGCACAGGAAGCGCAGCGTCCAGTCGCCCGTTGCGCGGATCAGTTTTTCGGCCGGGTTGGCGCCCAGTGTGTTGGCGAAGATGCCGTAGACGAGCCACGCGAGCGGCAGCAGGCACAGCACGAAGATGAGCGGCTTCGCGGCCGGGTGCATCGGCCAGGGCAGAGCGCGCTTCGGGGTTGTCGCGCGCGCGGCTGTCGCGACCACAGTGGTTGACGTCACGGCGTTCCGGTCTCGGATTCAGTAGAACTTTTTGAGGTCCATGCCCGCGTACAGCTGGCCCACCTGCGGCTCGTAGCCGTTGAACGGCAGCGTCGCGCGCTTCTTGGCCAGCAGGCCGTCTTCGCCAATGCGCCGCTCGGTGGCCTGGCTCCAGCGCGGGTGGTCCACGCCGGGGTTGACGTTCGAATAGAAACCGTATTCCTGGCTCGCGCTCTTGACCCAGCTCGTGGCCGGCTGCTTGTCGGTGAAGCGGATCTTGACGATCGACTTCCCACTCTTGAAGCCGTACTTCCAGGGCACCACGGCGCGAACCGGTGCGCCGCTTTGATTCGGCAGTACTTCGCCGTACAAGCCAAAGGCCAGCAGCGTCAGCGGATGCATGGCTTCGTCCATTCGCAGGCCTTCGATGTAGGGCCATTCGAGCACCCGCGAACCGACGAAGGGCATGGTTTTCGGGTCGGCGAGGGTCACGAACTCAACGAACTTCGCGTTGCCCGTGGGCTCGACGCGCTTGATGAGTTCGGCCAGCGAGTAGCCCACCCACGGCACGACCATCGACCAGCCTTCGACGCAACGCAGGCGATACACCCGCTCTTCCATCGGGCTGAGTTTCAACAGTTCGTCGATGTCGAAAACCTTGGGCTTCTTCACCTCGCCTTCGACCGCCACGGTCCACGGTCGAATCTTGAGGGTGTGTGCGTTTTGCGCCGGATCGCCCTTGTCGGTGCCGAACTCGTAGAAGTTGTTGTAGGTCGTCAAGTCAGCATAGGGCGTGAGCTTTTCCATGGTCACGCCACCGGCCAGTGCACTGCGCGCTGCCGGCAGCGCGGCAAGCCTGCCGGGCCGAGTCGCCTGGGCGCGGGCTTCGCGGCCTGCCCACGCGGCCATCGTGGCACCGGCCGCACCGGTGGCGAGCAGCTTGAGCACGTCGCGCCTGCTGTCGTAGGCGCGGCGCGGCGTGATTTCGGAGGCGTGCGGGTGGTTGAAGCCCCGGTCGGTGAGGAAGTGCATGGGGGGAGGGTCCGCTTAGGTCTACTGGAATTGAGTCGCCTCGTCACGAGGCTTCTTACGCGGCCTGCGCCGAATCAGATGACGTCGCCGAAGTCGGTCGGCTGGAAGAGCCGCAGCGAACTCTTCGAGACGCGCTCGCGAAAGCTCTTGCGCGCGAACAACTTGGCCTGCGCTTGGTCGGGCAGGTCGGTGATGTTCAAGATGTTCTTCACGATGAGCGTGTCGATCACGTCTTCGATCACCCGCACGAAGTCTGCATCGAGCTGTTCGAAGGCCTGGTCCGGCTTGCTGGCATTCCCCACGAATGCCTGCACCGCCGGGTCGGCGTCGGCCAAGAACTCATCGCTGCCATCCGCTCGGGCGTGCAGGCTGTCGATCTCGCCCAGGGCGTTTCTTCGGACGTATGGCATGGCGATGCAAATCCCCGAGTTGGCATCTGGAAAGCGTAGCGCACGCCGCACATTTGCGCCGCCGGAAAAGAGCCGGAAATGCAAAGGGCCGGTGCGACCAGCGCTTCAGAGCGCGAACGATTGCGCGAACGCTCTGTTCAGTGCAACCCGGCGACGTAGTCGGCCACCGCCTTGATCTCGCGGTCGTTCATCTTCGCGGCCACGCCGGTCATTTGCGCGCTGTTCTTGCGCACGCCACCGCGGAACGCCACCAGTTGGGCCTCGGTGTAGTCGGCGTGCTGGCCACCCAGGCGCGGGTACTGCGCAGGAATGCCGGCGCCTGTCGGGCTGTGGCAGCCTGCGCACGCCGGCACATTGCGGTCGGCAATGCCGCCGCGGTAGATTTTTTCGCCGAGAGTGACGAGTTCCTTGTTTTTCGCGAAGCCGGCCTTTGCGGTCTTGCCCGCATAGAAGGCGGCCACGTTTTTCATGTCGTCTTCGCTCAGCGTCGCGGCCATGCCCATCATGATGGCGTTGGCGCGCTTGCCGGCCTTGAACTCGGTCAGCTGCTTGACCAGGTATTCCGGGTGCTGGCCTTGCAGAATCGGGTTGGCCGGGCTGCCGCGCGAGCCGTCGTTCGTGTGGCAGGCCGCACACACGGTGGTCGACGTGGCTTGCCCCTTGGCCAGGTCCGGCTTGGCCGCTGGTTTAGCTTCTTCGGCGTGCACCGAAAACAGTGAGGCTGCAAGCAGCAGGCAAGGCAACAGCGGGGCGAAAGGCTTCATGACGGCGGCATTTTCTCGTGCAAAACCCAGCGATTTTACAATGAGCGCTTTGGGTACCTGATGGCCGAGCAAAACAACCCCCCCGCGACCAATGTGCCGGCAGAGCCCGACGCCGCTGCTGCCGCCAAGCGGGCGATGGCCTGGGCGCACACGGCCCGCTTCCTGACCACCGCCAGCCAGCTCGACCAGCTGCCCCAGACCGAGCTGCCCGAGATTGCTTTCGTGGGCCGCTCGAACGCTGGCAAGTCGACCGCGATCAACCGCTTGACACAGCAACATCGGCTGGCGTTTGCGTCGAAGACGCCTGGGCGCACGCAACACATCAACCTGTTCGAGCTCGGCCCCAAGCTGGCCGCCAATGCGCTGTTTGCCGACCTGCCGGGTTACGGCTACGCTGCGGTCGAACGGGGGGCCAAGCTGCGCTGGCAGCGCGTGATGGCCGACTATCTCAACGTGCGGCGCAGTCTCGTGGGCGTGGTGTTGATGGTCGATTCGCGCCTGGGATTCACCGACCTCGACCGCCAACTCATGGGGTTCTTGTCGCCTCGGGTGAGCAATGGTTCGGTGAAGCTGCTGGTGTTGCTGACCAAGTCCGACAAGCTCAACCGCAGCGAATCCACTGCTGCGCTCGCGACTGCACAGGCCGTGCTCGGCGAACTGGCGACGCCGCAGGCCGACGTCGGCATCACGCTGTTCTCGGCGTTGAAGAAGGTGGGCATCGAAGATGCCGCAACGTTGTTGCGCAGCTGGGTGCCCGGCTGAGTGCCAGGTGGATCGCGTTGTCCTGCCAGTGACGCGCTGGCGGGGCGTGCGGCGAGATACTGACCGCCTACCGGAGCTGATCGATGATCGAGACCTTTCAAGCTGTGCTGCCGCACGGCATCACGCTGAGTTGCCGTGCCTCGGGGCCGGTCGGTGCACCGTTGCTGGTGTTCCTGCACGGCTTCCCCGAGGCCGCTTTTGTGTGGGATGGAATGCTCGAACACTTCGGCAGCCGCTATCGGTGTGTGGCGCCGAACCTGCGCGGCTTCGAGCAGTCGACCGCGCCCGCTGCGCCGGAGGCGTACCGCGTCAAACACCTGCTGGCCGATCTCGACGCGCTGCTGTGGCAACTCGGCGCAAGCGAGTCGAACCCTGTCGCCGCGTTGATCGCGCACGATTGGGGTGGTGCGGTGGCGTGGACTTATGCAGCCCAGCACCCTGTGATGCTCAGCCGCCTGGTGATCATCAACTCCCCCCACCCGGCGACCTTCCTGCGCGAGCTGCAACACAGCCCGCATCAGCAGGCCGCCAGCGCCTACATGAACTTCCTTTGCCGGCCCGACGCCGAGGCCTTGCTGGCCGAGAACGACTTTGCCCGCCTGTGGCCCATGTTCACCAACATGGGTGCAGGTGACGCTGCGCGCGAAGGCGGCGGCTGGCTCACCGATGCCGTGCGCGATCGATATCGGGCCGTCTGGAGCGCGGGTCTGACGGGTGGCTGCAACTACTACCGCGCGTCGCCGCTGCGCCCGCCCACTGCACGCGATTCGGCTGTGATGCAGATCCATTTCACACCGGAGTTCGTCAGGGTGAAGGTGCCCACGCTGGTGGTCTGGGCCGAGGACGATATCGCGCTGCCGCCGGCTCTGGTCGATGGTCTTGATGAGTTCGTGCCCGCGCTGCGGCTGGTTCGCGTTCCCGGTGCCACCCACTGGATCGTGCACGAGAGGCCACAGCTGATCGCGCGCGAGATCGAGCGCGAACTCGGCGCCTGACCGCAGGGCGCCACTAGGCGCGGGCTTGCTCGCGAATCAGGCTGTCGAGTGCACGCTGCACCAGGGTGCGCGATTCCAGTGGCAGCATCAGGCCCGCCGTGGCCAGGCGTTCGAGGGCGCGCCGCGTGATCGAATGCGTGTGCGTGGGGCGCTCTCCGGCGAACAGGAAGAACAGTGATTGATCGCTGCGCCACAGCAGTTGCACGTGGGCCCAGCGGCCGTGCACAAACAGGCGCAGCCGCTGCGCCGAACGCAGGGTTTCGACGCGTCTGCCCGGGTCATCGGTCTGCGTCGTCGTGGAGTCAGCCTGCATCACATCGGCGGGCACGGTGTCGAGTGACGACAGGTCGATCACCGAATCGCTGAAGGCCATCGGGCCCGTGGTTTCGGGCAGCACTTCGTCGCGCATACGCTGCACGATGTCTTCGGCGGACAGCCCTGCTGCGCCCCGAGCGCCGGGGCGCAGCGCTTCGGTGTGCACCGTCATCAGCTCGTTCATCACGGCCTCTTGCTCGGCCGCCGGCAGGCCGACCGACGCCATGCCTGAGCGAAGGCGCTGCAACATGCCCGGCAGCAGACTCACCAAGCGTTGCCGGCTCTGCGGATGGTCGGGCAACTGCACGCTCCATAGCAACTGGTCGACGAGCTTGATATAGCCGCGGGTGGTTTCGTCGTCTTCACCACGCAGCAAGATGGCTTCAGCCATCACCTTGGCCCATGCGCGTGTGATGAAGCGGCGTATGCCCGGGCTGGTGCGCAGCGGCACCATCTGGTCGACGAGCCGCCGGGACAGGTGCTGTTCCATGATCTCGCGCTTTTCAGCCAGGCGCAAAGCGGCCACCGTGGCTTCGGCGTCGCGGAGTTGCGCCATCACTTGCTCCGCGATGAACAGGTCGAGCCGGCTCAACGCGCGCCGGTAGAGCGCACTGTCGGGTACGGCCGCGCGGGCAAGTTCCTCGGCCAGCGCGTGACAGCACGACAGCACTGCGGCGCCGCGCGTGTCGCCCGGCCGAGGATGGCCGGCGCTGACTTCGCCGATGCGGTCGAACAGCAGCCACACGGCGTGCTGGTGCGACGCCAGCATTGCCGGCTCGCGCAGCGCCACCCGCAACGCAGACGCCTGCATGCGTGCCAACACCGCTTGAAAGGAGGGCTGCACCCGCAGGTCTGCCAGCATCGCATCGAAGATTCGCGACAGCAGCTCGATGGTTTGCCGCTCGACCGGGGTGCCCGCACTGGCCACCAGCGCAGCTCGGAACACAGCCAGCCGTTTTGGTGGCAGCCCGGCGTCGGCTGAAGGCGGCGCAGATGCGGGCAGTTGAACCAGCAACTCCTCGAGCCGGGCCAGTGCCTGTTCGAATTCGGCCGTGTGGGCAGCTGTCAGGGTGGGGCCGATCCCACCCGTGCCGGCCACCGCGCCGCTGCCGCCGATGCCCAGTCGCAATTCGGCAACCCCACCCGGCATGCGGGAAAGCAGGCTCGTCAAAGCGCCGGGCTTGCTGGCATCGGCCAATGCCGGGCTGCGGCCGACGGCAGCGGCAGGCGTGAGCAGTACCGTGCGGTAGATGCCGGGTTGGACCCCTTGTGATTCGAGCCGGGTGCAAGCCGCCGCCCATGCGTTCTTCAGCAGTCCGGCAGTCACGCCAGCGCACACGCGCAGCAGCGTCGCACGCTGCACCGGAACGGCAGTGACCACGCACGCCGCCTGCCAGAGCGCCGTGGCGTACGCCAGCGGCCGAAACGGGTTCGATTCGGCGCTGACGTGGTGCTGCCCGATCAGCGTCGACGTGAATGTTTGCAACTCGCGCAATTCCCATTCGGCAGTGGTGTCGATCAATTGCATTGCACGCGAGATTTCGATGTCGACCTCGACTCGCAACTCATCCATCAGTTCCAGGCCGGCAGACGATCCTGGAACATCGACGGCAAGGGTTCCTTGCTGTTCCTGCAGTGCCTGCGCGACTTGGCCGTTCAGGGTCTCGATGAACGCGCGCTGGAAGGCTGCGGCATGGCGCTGCAAACCGTCTACCAGCTCGAAGTGATGGTTGCGCTCGTTCGGGCTCAGGGCGCTGTCTTTCGAATCGCGCAGCAACTGCATCGCGCCGGCCAGCGTGCGCTCGACGATGGCAGGCGCGCGGGCAAGTTCGTCGTCAACGAAGCGCTGCAGCACTGGCGCGGTTGGCATCGGAAACGCTCCTTGGCAAAGTCTGATTATCGAGTGCCGGCCTGCTGTGCGGTGTTGCTGACCATGCCAATGAAAAGAGCCACCCGAAGGTGGCTCTTTGGATCATGACCATCAAGCGCCGGTGATCGGCGCTCGACGGTCATGGAACTCAGCGCGGCGGGGAGGGCCGCACCGCAGGCATTACATGTCCATGCCGCCCATGCCGCCCATACCGCCCATGCCACCACCACCCATGCCGCCGCCTGACGAAGACTCGTCCTTCGGAGCTTCGGCGATCATGGCTTCGGTCGTGAGCATCAAAGATGCGACCGAGGCTGCGTTCTGAAGGGCTGTGCGCGTCACCTTGGTCGGGTCCAGGATGCCCATCTCGATCATGTCGCCATAGGTGTCGTTGGCGGCGTTGAAGCCGTAGTTGCCCTTGCCTGCCAACACTGCATTGACCACCACGCTGGCTTCGCCACCGGCGTTGTAGACGATCTCGCGCAGCGGCGCTTCGATGGCCTTCAGAACCAGCTTGATGCCGGCGTCTTGATCGGCGTTGTCGCCCTTGATGGCGCCCGCCGCCTGCTTGGCGCGCAGCAGCGCCACGCCACCACCAGCCACGATGCCTTCTTCGACGGCGGCACGGGTTGCGTGCAACGCATCTTCAACGCGGGCCTTCTTTTCCTTCATCTCGACTTCGGTGGCAGCGCCGACCTTGATCAGTGCCACACCGCCGGCCAGCTTGGCCACGCGCTCTTGGAGCTTCTCGCGGTCATAGTCGGAGGTGGCTTCTTCGATCTGCACGCGTACTTGCTTGACGCGCGCCTCGATGTCGGCAGCGGCACCCGAGCCGTCGATGATCGTGGTGTTTTCCTTGCCCACTTCAACGCGCTTGGCTTGGCCCAGGTCGGCCAGCGTGACCTTCTCGAGCGTCAGGCCGACTTCTTCGGCAATGACCTTGCCGCCGGTCAGGATGGCGATGTCTTCGAGCATGGCCTTGCGGCGGTCGCCGAAGCCCGGCGCCTTGACGGCCACGACCTTCAGGATGCCGCGAATCGTGTTGACCACGAGCGTGGCCAGTGCTTCGCCTTCGACCTCTTCAGCGACGATCAGCAGCGGACGGCCCGACTTGGCCACTTGCTCCAGCGTGGGCAGCAGGTCGCGGATGTTGCTGATCTTCTTGTCGAACAGCAGCACAAACGGGTTGTCCAGAATCGCGGTCTGCTTTTCCGGGTTGTTGATGAAGTAGGGCGACAGGTAGCCGCGGTCGAACTGCATGCCTTCGACGACTTCAAGCTCGCTCTCGAGCGACTTGCCGTCTTCGACGGTGATGACGCCTTCCTTGCCGACCTTGTCCATCGCGTCGGCGATGATCTTGCCGATCGACTCATCGCTGTTGGCAGAGATCGAACCGACCTGGGCGATTTCCTTGCTGGTCGTCGTGGCCTTCGACTGTTTCTTCAGCTGTTCTACAAGCGCCGTCACGGCTTTGTCGATGCCGCGCTTCAGGTCCATCGGGTTCATGCCCGCAGCGACGTATTTCATGCCTTCGTGAACGATGGCCTGGGCCAGCACGGTGGCGGTGGTGGTGCCGTCACCGGCGATGTCGGAGGTCTTGGAAGCGACTTCCTTGACCATCTGCGCGCCCATGTTCTGAAGCTTGTCTTTCAGCTCGATTTCCTTGGCCACGGACACACCGTCCTTGGTCACGGTCGGGCCGCCGAACGAGCGCTCGAGCACCACGTTGCGGCCCTTGGGGCCGAGGGTGACCTTGACTGCGTTGGCCAGGATGTTCACACCCTCGACCATGCGTGCGCGGGCTTCGCCGCCAAAAATAACGTCTTTTGCTGCCATGTCTTGTTTCTCCGAAATCTTGAGGTGGGATCAGGTCGTGCGTGTGAAAAGATTACTTCTCAACGACAGCGAACAGGTCCTCTTCCTTCATCACGAGCAGTTCATCGCCGTCGACCTTGACGGTCTGGCCGCTGTACTTGCCGAAAAGAACGCGGTCACCGACCTTGATGTTCAGAACGACGAAGTCACCCGTCTTGTCGCTGCGCTTGCCCGGACCGACGGCCAGAACTTCACCCTGGTCGGGCTTCTCTGCGGCGTTGTCGGGAATGACGATGCCGGAGGCGGTCTTGGTTTCTTGCTCAAGGCGCTTGACGATCACGCGATCATGCAAAGGACGAAGTTTCATAGCATCTCCTAGGAGGGACTGAAGAACAGTGTTGGTGGCGCAACCGGCGCAGTTCGTGCGCATGGTCGCTTGAAGCGCATCGGCCGGTTGCGGCTTGCTGGGCGCTGTCAGCACTCAACAGATGTGAGTGCTAGCGAAAGAATTATAGGGGCGGAAGTTGAAGTTGCAAGAGCGCGCCGACTGGCGCTGCGCATGCCCCGCGGGCAAACCCCGAATCTTGCTGTGTGGAGGGCACGCGATAGTCCAACGGGATTGCCGCGCGCCAGGGCCAGACAGGAAGGAGCCGATCAATGAGGGATCACGAATGGTGACTTCCACCAAGAAGCGTACGCCGCAGCGCAAGACCGCTGGCAGCGTCGCGACAGCCGTGGCGCCGCTCGTCGGCGCCGGTGCGGCACCCAAGGCCGGTAGCGACAAAGGGCTGATCAGCCTCGCGCGCGACGTGCGGTCGTGGGCCGACTTCGTGCTCGGCATCGCCAACACAGCGGCCGACCTCTCGTTTCGCGTGGCCAGTTCGCGGCTCACCAAGCCGTCGCACAAGGCGGCGGTGAAGAAGGCAGAGAGCGTGTTTCGAAGCCTGCGCGAATCTGCAGGATTGACGCTGACCGACATCGGCAAGGCCATCAATCTGGAGGACTTGTCGCTGCTCGAAGATGTGGAAGGCGGCAGGGTCGGCCTGCCGTTCGAAGTGATCTTGCGGCTTGCCGGCGTGCTGGGCCGCAATGACCCGATCCCGGTGGTGATGAAGCTCACCCGAACCTACAACCCCAAGTTGTGGGAAACGCTCGAAGCGCTCGGGCTCGGGCGGCTGGCGGTGCAGGCCGGGCGCGAACGCGAGTTTGCGAACATCTACCGCGCGAGCGACGCTGCACGGCAATTGAACGATGCCGAGTTTGCCGCCGCACTCAAGTTCGTTCGCGCCTCGTTCGAGGCCGCGCTGGTGTTTCGCGCCGAACCCACGGTTGCACCCGGGAAAGGTGACCTGCGCTGAAGTGTTGGGTGTCAGCGTCCGCAAGGCGACAGCATTCAGCGGGCGCTGCGGCTACAGTGGTTCCATGCCCCGACCCCTGATCGCACTCGACGCCGACGGCGTGCTGCTCGACTTTCACCTCGGCTATGCCGGCGCCTGGCAGCGCGCGTTCGGCCACGCGCCGGCTGAGCGTGACCCGCAGGCTTACTGGCCGATGGATCGCTGGCAAGTTGAGCGGCTCGACGCCGCCCATCGCGAGCGTTTCCGTGCCGCGTTCGACGAGCAGTTCTGGGCGACCGTGCCGGCCATTGCCGGTGCGGTCAATGCCTGCCGTCGGCTGCGCGCAGCCGGTTTCGACCTCGTCTGCGTATCAGCGCTCGACCTTGAGTTCGAGGCAGCGCGCCTGCGCAATCTTCGTGACTTGGGCTTCCCGATCGAACGCGTGATCGCGACGGGCAACGCAGAGGGCTCGCGCAGTCCGAAGGCAGACACCATCGAGCACCTGCGCCCGGTCGCGTTCGTCGACGACTACGCCGCCTACATGCGCGGCGTTCCCGACGATGTTCACACCGCGCTCATACTTCGGGCGCCGAACGGCAGCCCCAATGTGGGTGCCGACCTGGCGCTGGCGAAGTCGGTTCACCAGGACCTTGCAGCCTTCGCCGATCACTGGATCGCGCGCTGAGCTTCAGCCGGGCTGCGGGCCGGTCTCAGGGTCAACGTCCGGGTCGGGCAGCGGCTTGTCGGCATCGACGCTGTAGCTCTCGCTGGCCCAAGCGCCGAAGTCGCTGTTCTTGCAGCGCGCGCTGCAGAACGGCCGGAACAGATTGCTCGAAACGTACATGCTCGGGTTGCCGCAGCCAGGGCAGCGGATCACGCGCGCCGCTGGGGTTGAGCCTGGATTCACGAGCAGAGCGTCAATTCGAACGGAACGTCGGCAGGATTGGGCTTGAGGCGGCCTTCTGCGTCCTGCCGCATCATTCTCACCGACACCATCAGCCGATGCCCGCTGATCTCGGGAACCAGTTCTTCGTCTGCGGCAAGCCGGACCCGCAGCAACTGGTACACGCGGCCTTGCGTGAGGCTCTGCTGGTATTGCCCACCGGCTGCGACCACCGCGTGCGGTGCGCCCGACTCACGCAGCAGGCCCAGCAGCACTTGAAGTGCCTCGGCCAATGGCATCAATGAGCCCACCCACTGCAGCAGGTCAGCACGGCGGCGCTGCGGGCTCCAGTGCTGCCACGCGTAGTAGGCCGGCAGGTCGAACTCGCACGTGCCCCCTGGAATGCTGATGCGGCTGCGGATGCTCATCAACCACTCGTTATTGTTGAGTGCGGCGCCCGCCTTGCCGGCCAACTGGTTCAAGCCGCCGAATGCGTGGTCGATGCGCGCCACTACTTCATCGAGAGCCACCTCTGAAATCGACGGGTTGCCTCGGTAGCTGTTGAGCAGCACCTTGTGTTTGTCGAGTTCCTTCAGCAGGTCAGACTTCAGATCGGCGCGCGAGGCCACGTCCATCACCTCGAAAATCGTGGCAAGGGCGTAGTGGTGATCCACTGGCGCATCGCGCTCGATCAACTGCGCCAGTCGATCAAACAAGTGTTCCAGTCGAAGCATCGTGCGGATGCTTTCGTTGAAGGGGTATTCGTACAGGATCACGGCGTGCGTTCCAGGGCCACTGGCGAAGCCTCGCGGCAGAGATTCAATTGTTCCACAGCGCTCGCGGGCAATGATCGTGAATCAGGGGTTGCCAGGCTTCCACCAAGTCCAGAGACGGCTCACGTCCGCACCGAGGTGGTCGAGCGTGACGCCGTCGTTGAAGATCACCGCGTCGGCCGCCGCACGCCTTGATGCACGCGACGCCTGTGAGGCCATGACTGCTCGCACAGCCTCTAGCGACCAGCCCGATCGTGCTGTCACACGTTGCATTTGTGTGGCCTCCAGGCAATCGATCACGAGCACCTTGTCGACCCGCACGCGCCAGCGGCCCGACTCGACCAGCAGCGGTACGTCAAACACGATGACGGGCTCTGCCGAGCCCAGCGCTTGAGCTTCGGTTTCCTGGCCGATCAGCGGGTGAAGAATGGCTTCGAGACGCTGCTTAGCGCCGGGATCGTTGAATGCAAGTTCGCGCATGCGCGTTCGGTCGAGTGCGCCATCGGGGTGGATGTAGGCCATGCCGAACGCCGCTCGGATCGGCTCGATCGCCCCGCCGCCTGGCAGCGTCAGGCGGCGCGCGATGGCATCGCTGTCGACGATGGCTGCACCGTGTTCGGCCAGCAGCGCGGCGACCGTGCTTTTGCCGCTTCCGATGCCGCCCGTCAGGCCGATGCGCAGCGCCGATGTGCGCAGTGTCAAGCTGTCGGGAGCCACAGGCGCGTCAACTGTTCGCCGAAGAACATCGCCGCCACACCGCCCCCTGCGAGATACGGCCCGAACGGGATCGGCACATCGCGGTCATGCCGGCGCAGCACTATCAACGACAGCCCGACCGCCGCGCCTACCGCCGACGACAACAGGATGATCGACGGGATCAGCCCCCACCCGAGCCATGCACCGAGCGCGGCTAGCAGCTTGAAGTCACCCGCGCCCATCCCTTCCTTGCCGCGGATCAAGCGGTAGGCGTGGAAGACGAACCACAGGGCCATGTAACCCACCACGGCACCGCCGACCGATGCTGCCAGCGATACCGGTATCCAACCCAGCGCCGAGGCCACGATGCCGGCCCAGAGCAAAGGCAAGGTCAGGTCGTCTGGCAGGAGCATTGTGTCGACGTCGATGAAGGCCAGGGCCACCAGCGTGGCCGTGAATCCGCACCACAGAAGCACGCCGGGCTGCGGGCCGAATTGCCAACCGCAGGCGGCGAAAAGCAATGCGGTCAGCACCTCGATGGCCGGGTAGCGAACCGAGATCGGCGTCTTGCATGCCGAGCACTTGCCGCCCAGAAGAAGGTACGACACCAGCGGAATGTTCTCGTGCCACGCGATCGCATGCCCGCACGAAGGGCAGCGCGAGCGCGGCGCGGACAAGCTGATCTGCGCTGGCTCGTCGATGACTACACCGAGCAACTCGGCTCCATCTGCGCGCCACGCCCGCTCCATCATCAGCGGCAGGCGATGGATGACGACATTCAGGAAACTGCCGATGCACAAGCCCAGCAGGGCCAGGACGAACGGGGAAAGGAGAATGCCAGTGAGTTGCGGGTCCACCATCGGTGCCGGCTTCAGACCACCTGGCCGAGCTTGAAGATCGGCAGGTACATCGATACGACGATGCCGCCGATGAGCGTGCCGAGGATCACGATGATGAACGGTTCCATCAAGCTGGACAGGCCCTTGACGGCCTCGTCGACTTCGTCTTCATAAAACTCTGCCGCCTTGCCGAGCATTGCATCGAGGGAACCCGACTCTTCGCCGATCGCGCACATCTGGATCACCATGGTCGGGAATACGCCGGTTGTCTGCATCGAGGTCGTCAGCGCCGTGCCGGTCGACACATCCTTCTGGATCTGTTCGGTCGCCTCTTGGAAGACCGCGTTGCCAGAGGCTCCGCCCACGGAGTCGAGTGCCTCGACCAGCGGCACGCCGGCCGCGAACATGGTGGACAACGTACGCGTCCAGCGTGCAACCGACGACTTGTTGACAAGGTCGCCGAACACCGGCACTCGAAGCAACAGGCGGTCCATGAACTTTTGCATCTTCAAGGAGCGCTTCCACGACTCGAGGAAGAAATAGGTGCCGCCGCCAATCACCCCGAAGATCAGGTACCAGTACGTGACGAAAAATTTCGACATCGCGATGACGATGAGCGTTGGCAAAGGAAGATCGGCACCGAACGACTTGAACACGTCTTCAAACGCCGGAATCACGAAAATCATGATCACAGCCAACACCACGAAAGCCACCACCAGAACTGCGACCGGGTAGATCAACGCCGACTTGATCTTGTTCTTGATCGCCATCGTCTTTTCCTGGTAGATGGCCAGTCGATCAAGCAGCGCTTCCAGGATGCCGCCTGCTTCACCCGCTTCGACGAGGTTGCAGTACAAGGCGTCGAAATAGAGCGGGTGTTTGCGGAACGCCGATGACAGGCTCGTGCCGGTTTCCACATCGGAACGGATGTCGGTGAGCAGCCGGGTCATCTTCGGGTTGGTGCTGCCACGCGCCACGATGTCGAACGACTGGATCAAGGGCACACCGGCCCGCATCATGGTCGACAGCTGACGGGTGAAGACGGCAATGTCTTTTTGCTTGATGGCGCGCCCGCCGCTCATGCGGCGCTTCTTCACCTTGCTGACGAGGATGCCCTGGCGGCGCAAACTGGCACCGACCACAGCTTCGCCGCCGGCACGCATTTCGCCGCGGACAATCTTGCCGTTCTTGTCCTTGCCTTCCCACTCGAAGACAACTTCCTTGAGGTTTTTCGCGGCCGATGCAGTCGCCATGGTGCCCTTCGAGGAAACCGCTCCTCGTCCTTTACATTGTGGTTGGTTATCGGCCTGCGCCGCGAGGCTCACTCGTTCGTGACCGAAATGACCTCTTCGAGTGTTGTCACGCCGGCACGAACCTTGATCAACCCGGACTGCCGCAGGTCACGCACATTCTCGCGTTGAGCTTGCACCGCGATGTCCATGGACGTGCCTTCATTCAGGATGATCCTTTGAATCTCTTCGGTCACCGGCATGACCTGATAGATGCCGACGCGCCCTTTGTAGCCATTGCTGCAGGCCGAACAACCGACCGCACGATACGGGCGCCAACTGCCGTCGAGATCGGTTTCCGAGAAGCCGGCTTTCAGCATCGCTTCACGCGGGTAGTCAGCCTGCGCCTTGCACGTCTCGCACAACTTGCGCGCCAGTCGCTGCGCCGTGATCAACAAGATGCTGGAGGCGATATTGAACGGTGCGACACCCATGTTCAACAACCGCGTCAGCGTGGTTGGCGCGTCGTTGGTGTGAAGGGTCGACATCACCATGTGGCCGGTCTGCGCGGCCTTGATCGCGATGTCGGCAGTTTCCAGGTCGCGGATTTCGCCAACCATGATGATGTCCGGATCCTGGCGCAGGAACGACTTGAGCGCCGCGGAGAATGTCAGTCCGGCCTTGTCGTTGACGTTGACCTGATTCACGCCCGGAAGGTTGATTTCTGCCGGGTCTTCCACGGTCGAGATGTTCACGCCCGGCTGGTTCAAGATGTTCAGGCACGTGTAGAGCGACACTGTCTTGCCGCTGCCTGTCGGGCCTGTGACGAGCACCATGCCGTAAGGCCGCTGAATGATCTTCAGCAAGCGATCTTTCTCGATCTTCTCGTAGCCCAGCGCTTCAATGCCCACCTTCGCGCTCGACGGGTCGAGGATCCGAATGACGATCTTTTCGCCAAACAGAGTGGGCAACGTACTGACGCGGAAGTCGATCGCCTTGGAGCCGAACTTGAGCTTCATGCGGCCGTCTTGTGGCACGCGCTTCTCGGCAATGTCCAGCCGCGAGATCACCTTGATGCGCGAAGAGAGCTTGTCTTTGATGGCAATCGGCGGCTGCGTGATTTCGCGCAATTCACCGTCAATGCGAAAGCGCACGCGATAGTGGTATTCGTAGGGTTCGAAGTGCAGATCGGAGGCGCGTGCATTGATCGCATCGATCAACATCTTCTGAAGAAAACGGACAACTGGCGCGTCTTCGACATCCGAGGTCGCTTCGCTGCTCTCCTGCGGGGTGGTGACGTCGTCGGTGACGTCGAATTCGAAGTCCCCTGAGGACATCGATTCCAATGTTTCGGTGGCGCTGGCACCAGTGTTTTCAAGCAACTTGGCGAGTTTGTCATGCTCGACGATCACCCATTCAGGCGACAGTTGCGTGGCAAATTTAATGCGTTCCGCCGCTTCTTGATCGGTGGGATCAGCGCCCCCGATAAACAGCCGACTGCCGCGTTTGCCCAGCACAACGATCTGGTACTGCGCGGCAAGCTTGCCGTCGATCACATTGCGCGGAAGGCGCTGTGCGTCGACTGCGCCCAAGTCCAGCAAGGGCAGAGCAAGAGCGCTTGACAGTGTGTGCGCCAGGTCGGCTGGGGAAACCGCACCCGAGGCGATGACTGAGGCAACGAAACTACTGCGCTTGTCCTTAGAAGATCGGACCAGGTCTTCTGCAAGTTTGGCGTTCAACTTGCCAGCGTGCACGAGCACCCGAGCGACGCCCGAAAGCGCAGATTGGGGAGCTTCGGCCAATGTATCCACTGTTTGCTGTTCTCGTTCGCCGGACGGTTGAAGTTCTAATGATGGCTCAACGACCAACCACTGTAAATGCAGCATCCACCGCGAATCGCCAAGAATTCACACGCCATCCCGAGCAAATGCAACAAGAAGATTCATGCGCGATTTCCGGCTGGACGCCGATCAAGACTGGAAACCATTGGTGTTGCCTCAACCCTGATCGGGACATTGCCAAACACCGATTTGTGCCCGACCAGTGCCGAGGCGACCAAGTCTGACGCGTTGCCGAACAACACACCAATTGGTCGGGGTGAGAGGATTCGAACCTCCGGCCTCTACGTCCCGAACGTAGCGCTCTACCAGGCTAAGCTACACCCCGAAACTAACTTCACGCTCACGCGCTTTGATCGTCTCAACGCTCAGGAAGATCGTTCAACCGACCGAACACACAATTCTAGCAGAGCTTCTCGGTACGCCGACACGGGCAGCACCGCAAGGCAGTTGGCAGCTTTTTCCGCTTCGGCTCTGGCGGCATCCCGCGTCGCGGTGATTGCGCCGGTGCGCCTGACAATGTCGACGATCTCGCTCAATCGCGCGACTTCACCGTGTTCTATGGCGTGCCTGATCAGGTCACGTTCAGCAGAGTTGCCTCGTTCCATTGCAAGCAAAAGCGGCAGTGTCGGTTTTCCCTCGCGCAGATCGTCGCCAACGTTCTTGCCCAGTTCAGTGGTTGCACCCTCGTAGTCAAGGAGGTCATCGATGAGCTGAAACGATGTACCGAGCGCACGGCCGTAGGCTGCGCACGAAGCCTCCACCTCGGCGCTGGCATCCGACAGCACCGCACCGAGGCGCGCGCTCG
The DNA here is from genome assembly GCA_025350965.1 of Rhizobacter sp. Classification (GTDB taxonomy): domain Bacteria; phylum Pseudomonadota; class Gammaproteobacteria; order Burkholderiales; family Burkholderiaceae_C; genus LMDS01. The sequence goes on along the minus strand of JANXWV010000020.1, from coordinate 16,101 downwards.
CTTCGAACAGTTTGGCCGTCTTGAAGCGAATCACTCGCAGGTAGTCATCCACGGACAGATCGGGGTCGTGCATGTTCATCAGTTGAAGAACCTCTCCCTCCGCGATCACGTTGGTTGCGTCGGCCAGGATTTCGAGGACGCGCATCCGGTTCACCGACACCATCATCTGAAATGCGCGGGAGTAGACGAAGTCTCCTACAAGTACGCTTGCCGCATTGCCGAACAATGCGTTTGCAGTCTGGCGGCCTCGACGCAATGCGGATTCGTCGACCACGTCGTCATGGAGCAGGGTGGCGGTGTGAATGAACTCTACCGTTGCCGCCAACTCGAAACGCTCCGGGCCGTTGAACCCGAGCGCACTTGAGAACAGGAGGACGAGCATCGGGCGGATCCGTTTTCCGCCGGCACTGATGATGTAGTGGGCAATCTTATCGATCATCGCCACATCAGATGCCAGCCGGCGCTGGATGACGGCATCCACTTGGCGCATGTCGCCGGCCATCATCACCGTGGCTTGCAACCGCGCAGGCACGGCCACAGTTGATGACGATGTCGCTGTTTTTGGATGTGTTTGGGTGTGCACGCTGAACTCAGTTTACCGCCTGTGATTATAGAAAGAGCGGTGCTGTCAAGGGGGCGCACCGGCAGACCCGTTGAGCCGTGCTAGAATTTAAGGCTCTGCGCGAATTGCGAGGGCGCTGCACGGGACAAGAGCCCGTGTCGGCGTATCCACTGAAAGGGCTGATATGTACGCGGTCATAAAAACCGGCGGCAAGCAATACAAGGTTGCTGCAGGCGAAAAGATCAAAATAGAACAGATTGCTGCGGATGTTGGCCAAGAGATCATGATCGACCAGGTGTTGGCCATTGGTGCCGGCGCGGACCTGACGGTCGGGACCCCCTTGGTGACAGGCGCAAACGTGGTGGCGACGGTGCTGGCCCATGGCAGGCACGACAAGGTTCGCATCTTCAAGATGCGACGCCGCAAGCACTATCAGAAGCGGCAAGGCCATCGCCAGAACTACACCGAAATTCAAATCGGTGCGGTGAACGCCTGAACAACAGTCAAGGAGCTGAACCATGGCACAGAAAAAAGGCGGCGGTTCTACACGGAACGGCCGCGACTCCCAACCCAAGATGCTCGGTGTGAAGGTGTTTGGCGGCCAGATGATTCCGGCTGGTTCCATCATCGTGCGCCAGCGCGGAACCAAGTTTCATGCTGGCACCAATGTCGGTGTCGGCAAGGACCACACGTTATTTGCGTTGGTCGATGGCCAGGTCAGTTACGCCATCAAAGGCCCGCGCAATCGCCAAACGGTGTTTGTCACGGCAGCCTGATCGGGCTTGCTGCGCGAGCAGCCGAGGTCGACACCCAAGCCCCGGCCCTCCGGGGCTTTGTCTTTTTCGGCGAGCCGATTCTTCCCCGCTTGAACCCGGAGCACACCCATGAAATTCGTTGACGAGGCGACCATCGACGTTGTGGCCGGTGACGGCGGCAACGGCTGCATGAGCTTTCGGCGTGAAAAGTTCCTCCCGTTCGGCGGCCCCAATGGGGGAGATGGCGGTAAGGGCGGAAGTGTCTTCGCCATGGGTGACCGCAACCTGAATACGTTGATCGACTTCCGCTACGCGCGCCGCCACGAAGGCCGACGTGGCGAAAACGGGCGGGGCTCAGACCAATACGGCGCCGCTGCCGAAGACATCATCTTGCGCATGCCGATGGGCACCGTCATCACCGACAACGAGACGAACGAACTCATTGCCGAGTTGCTCGTGCCGGATGAAAAGGTCTTGATCGTCAAAGGTGGAGACGGCGGCTTCGGCAACCTTCATTTCAAGACCAGTACCAACCGGGCGCCCCGCCAAAAAACACCGGGTTGGCCGGGTGAGCAGCGCAAGCTGCGCCTTGAGCTGAAAGTGCTGGCGGATGTGGGCTTGCTCGGCATGCCGAATGCTGGCAAGTCATCGTTCATCACGGCCGTGTCGAACGCGCGGCCGAAGGTCGCAGACTATCCGTTCACCACTCTGCATCCGAACCTCGGTGTCGTGCGGGTCGCGGCAGAGCAAAGCTTCGTGATCGCCGACATTCCCGGCCTGATCGAAGGTGCATCCGAAGGGGCGGGTCTCGGTCATTTGTTCCTGCGCCACCTCCAGCGCACCCATCTGCTTCTGCACATTGTGGACTTCGCACCATTCGACGAGGCGGTCGACCCGGTTGCGCAGGCGAAGGCCATCGTTGGCGAATTGAAGAAATATGATCAGTCGCTGTTCGACAAGCCGCGCTGGCTGGTTCTGAACAAGCTCGACATGGTGCCCGTTGAAGAACGAGAGGCGAGAGTCAAGGACTTCGTCAAGCGCTTCAAGTGGAAGGGCCCGGTTTTTCAGATATCAGCGTTGACGCACGAGGGCTGCGAGGCCTTGACGCGTGCGATCTACAAGCACGTGGCGACGCTCAAGAACGTGATCCCCGACGACCCCGATCCGCGCTTCGATGCCGCCACCACGGCGGCGCAATGAGCCTGGCAATGCAGTCGGCACGCCGAATCGTCGTCAAGGTCGGATCGAGCCTCGTGACGAACGAGGGGCGCGGCGTCGACGCCGAGGCCGTTGGCAATTGGTGTCGACAGATGGCGCAGTTGGCCGGTGAAGGCCGTGAGGTGGTGATGGTCTCGAGCGGCGCCATCGCTGAAGGCATGAAGCGTCTTGGCTGGACGGTGCGGCCGAAAGAAATCCACGAACTGCAGGCGGCTGCCGCAGTGGGCCAAATGGGTCTCGCGCAAATCTACGAAAGCAAGTTGCGCGAGTACGGAATGCGGAGTGCGCAGGTCCTGCTAACCCACGCCGACTTGGCCGACCGCGAGCGTTACCTCAACGCCCGCTCTACATTGCTGACACTGCTGTCGCACGCGGTCATACCCGTCATCAACGAGAACGACACGGTCGTCAATGACGAGATCAAGTTCGGCGACAACGACACCTTGGGCGCGTTGGTTGCGAACCTTGTCGATGCCGACGTGCTGATCATCTTGACGGATCAGCGCGGCCTGTACTCTGCCGATCCGCGCAAGGACCCGAACGCACGCTTCATCGACGAAGCCCGCGCCGGCGCACCGGAGCTTGAGCAGATGGCCGGTGGTGCGGGCTCGGCCGTTGGCCGTGGCGGCATGATCACCAAGATCCTCGCGGCCAAGCGCGCAGCGGGCAGTGGCGCGAGCACCGTGATTGCGTTTGGGCGCGAGCCCGACGTGTTGCTGCGCCTGGCGGCTGGCGAAGCCATCGGCACTGCGTTGATGGCATCGACCCAGAAGCTTGCCGCGCGCAAGCAATGGATGGCCGATCACTTGCAACTTCGCGGCGCTGTGGTTGTTGACGACGGCGCGGCGCGCAAGGTTCGGGAAGAAGGCAAGAGCCTGTTGCCGATCGGCGTGACCGATGTTCAGGGTGAGTTCCACCGCGGTGACGTGATCGCCGTGCTCAGCGCCAGTGGTGTCGAGCTGGCGCGCGGGCTGGCGAACTACGGCAGCAGCGAAGCCCGCCTCATCGCGCGCAAACCCTCTGCCGAGTTCGAAAAGATGCTCGGCTTCACCGGCGAGCCGGAGATGATCCACCGCGACAATCTCGTGCTGACCTGAGCGGGCACTTGAGCGAGTGCGACGAGTCAGGCCGCAGGGTCCGGCTTGTCGGGCGCCTCTGAAGCCAAGTGAGCTGGCTCCATTTCTGCGTGAAAGCGATCACTGTCATGGTGATGCGGCCGCATTCCCGAACGCAGATAGCGGTTGTGGTGCGTACCGCGAGGAAGGAAGCGCGCCAGCTCTGTCAGCGCCATCTGGTAGACGTCGCGCTTGAACTCGATGACCAGCTCCAGGGGCACCCAGTACTCGTTCCAACGCCACGCGTCGAACTCCGGATGGTCGGTTGCACGCAGGTTCATGTCGCTGTCTCGTCCCATGAGTTGCAACAGGAACCAGATCTGCTTTTGACCGCGGTAGTGGCCTCGCGCGTCGCGCCGAATGAAGTGGTCGGGGACCTCATAGCGCAACCAGTCGCGCGTGCGCGCCACGATGCGCACATGCTCGGGCACGAGGCCCACTTCTTCGTGCAGCTCGCGGAACATCGCCTGCTCGGGCGTCTCGCCGTACTTGATGCCCCCTTGCGGGAACTGCCAGGAGTGGGTGCGGATGCGCTTGCCCCAGAACACCTGGTTGCGCTGGTTGAGCAGGACGATGCCGACGTTGGGTCTGAACCCTTCACGGTCGAGCATAATCAACCCCAATTCATTCGTTGAATTCATTATTACACCGGTGTGACGGGATTCAACCCCTTGGGTTTCCCGCAAGAGCAGCCGGGGCCGCGTCGGCCGACCCTCCCTCATTTGCACCAACATCCGCTCGCCGCATGAAAGCCACGCAGTTCTTCATTTCTACCCTCAAGGAAGCACCGGCGGACGCCGAGGTTGCGAGCCACAAGTTAATGATGCGTGGCGGCTTCATCAAGCGCCTCGGGACCGGCATCTACAGCTACATGCCGATGGGGTTGCGCGTGATCCGCCGCATCGAGACCATCATTCGTGAAGAGATGAACCGAGCCGGCGGCATTGAGTTGCTGATGCCTGTCGTGCAACCTGCCGAGCTCTGGCAGGAAAGCGGCCGGTTCCAGAAGTACGGTGCCGAGTTGTTGCGAATCAAGGATCGCCATGACCGCGATTTCGTGTTGCAGCCCACGAGCGAAGAAGTCATCACCGACATCGCACGGCAAGAGCTGCGCAGCTATCGCGCGCTGCCGAAGAATTTTTATCACATTCAGACCAAATTCCGAGACGAGCGCCGCCCGCGATTCGGCGTGATGCGTGGGCGCGAGTTCACGATGAAGGACGCTTACTCGTTCGACCGCGATCTCGACGCGGCAGGCGTCAGCTACGACCAGATGTTTGCCGCCTACACGCGCATCTTCGAGCGCATGGGCTTGAATTTCCGCGCGGTCGCCGCCGACAACGGCTCCATCGGCGGGGTGCGGTCGCACGAGTTCCAGGTGATTGCCGACACTGGTGAAGACGCGATCATTTACTGCCCCACCTCCGACTACGCTGCCAACATCGAAATGGCGGAAGCGCTCCCGCTGCTGGCCAGTCGAGCGGCGCCCGACGCGCCGCTCCACAAGACCGCCACGCCGAACAAGAGCACTTGCGAAGACGTCGCTGCGTTGCTCGGCGTGCACCTCGAAAGCACCGTCAAATCGTTGGTGCTCGCCACTGACGAAACCAATGATGCGGGCGATGTGCTGAAGACGACCGTGTGGTTGCTGCTGGTCCGCGGTGACCATTCGCTGAACGAAGTCAAGGCCGGCAAGGTGGAGGGCCTCAAAGCAGGCTTCCGCTTCGCCACTGGCGCAGAGATCGACGCCCATTTCGGCTGCAAGCCCGGCTACCTCGGCCCGATCGGCTTGAAGCAACCTGTGAAGGTGGTCGCAGACCGCACCGTTGCGATGATGAGCGACTTCATCTGCGGTGCCAACCACGCCGACTTTCATTACACCGGCGTGAACTGGGGCCGTGACCTTCCCGAGCCGGACCTCGTCGCCGACATTCGCAACGTCGTGGTCGGCGACCCGTCGCCTGACGGCAAGGGCAAGCTCGCCGTTCAGCGCGGCATCGAGGTCGGGCACGTGTTCCTGCTAGGCAGCCACTACAGCCGGGCAATGAACGCCACCTTCCTCGATGAGAACGGCAAGCCTCAGCTGATGCAGATGGGCTGCTACGGCATCGGCGTGACACGCTTGCTCGGCGCCGCCATCGAGCAAAATTTCGATGCGCGCGGCATCGTCTGGCCGGTGGCGATTGCGCCTTTTGCAGTGGTCATTTGCCCCATCGGCTACGACCGCTCGGCCGATGTGCAGGCCGCAGCCGACCGACTGCATGACGATCTCATCAATGCCGGCGTCGATGTGATGCTCGACAACCGTGGCGAACGCCCCGGCGCGATGTTCGCCGACTGGGAACTGATCGGCGTGCCGCACCGCGTGGTCATTTCTGACCGGGGCTTGAAGCAAGGCCAGGTCGAGTACCAGGGCCGCCGCGATGCCGAAGCCAGCACACTGGCGTTGACTGATGTCCTGGCCACACTGAAGGCCAAGCTCGCCGCATGAGCGGGTTGCTCTCCCGCAGCGGGAGAGACCGGCGCCGGCTCGGTTGCGCATTGCTGTTTGGCCCGATGCCTGCCTTGCTACCGGAGTTGGCGCATGCCGGCGCGCAGGTCGAAGAGCCTCTTGCCAACGCGGTGCGCTCTGCCTTGTCGGCCGCCGTGGCAGACAGTGCTCCGCCGAAACCCAGCTTCGACACGATGGACGAGCGGCTGGCGTACCTTCGCTGGCTCGGTGAGATGAGCACGCGCTTGAAGAAGCGCAAGGCCGAACACGTGACGCGGGTCGACTTCCTCGAAGCCGCTTGGTATGAGAGCCGGCGCGCCGGGCTGGAGCCGTCTTTGCTGCTCGGGTTGATTCAGGTCGAGAGCGGGTTTCGCAAATACGCCATCAGCGGCGTTGGCGCGCGTGGCTACATGCAGGTCATGCCGTTCTGGGCGCGGCTGATCGGTGATGGCGATGCCAGCCGGCTTTTCCACATGCAGACGAACTTGCGCTTCGGCTGCGTCATCCTGCGCCACTACCTCGATCTGGAGCGGGGCGATCTGTTCATGGCACTCGGGCGCTACAACGGCAGCCGCGGCCGGCCGGAATACCCGAACGCGGTGTTCGCGTCCCAGCGGCAGTGGGCTTACAAGCCGCCCGCAGCCTGACGGACCGACAAGTTCACAGGCCGCCCCACGCTTTCGGCTCGGCCTGCCCCACACCCAGCAGTACAAGCACGCGTTCGACGGTGTCGTCGACAAGCTCTGCAATGCTGGTCGGCCGGTGATAGAACGCCGGCAGCGGCGGAAAGATGACGCCGCCCATTTCGGTCACGGCGGTCATGTTGCGCAAGTGAGCCAGGTTGAACGGTGTCTCGCGCACCATCAGCACCAGTCGGCGCCGCTCTTTCAGCGCCACGTCTGCAGCGCGGCTGAGCAGGTTGTCCGACAGGCCATGTGCCACTGCCGCGAGGGTCTTCATCGAACAGGGCGTCACCACCATCGACTCGGCTGCGAATGACCCGCTGGCGATGGCTGCACCCACGTCGGCGGGGTTGTAGGCCACGTCGGCCAGCGCTTCCAGTGCCTTGCGGTCCAGGCCGAGCTCATGGTGCACGTTCAACACTCCAGCGGGGCTTGCGACCAGATGGGTTTCGCGCCCGGCTTCGCGCAGCCGCGCCAGCAGGCGAACGGCATACACCGCGCCGGTGGCCCCGGTGATGCCGACGACGACGCGTGGGGTCAAGCGGTGAGCAGCGGTTGCAGCTCGCCGGCCTCGAACATCTCGGTGACGATGTCGGAGCCGCCAACAAACTCACCGTTGACGTACAACTGCGGGATGGTCGGCCAGTTGGCGTATTCCTTGATGCCCTGGCGGATCTGCTCGTCTTCGAGCACGTTGACGGTGGTCAGGTCACGTACGCCGCAGGCCTTGAGCACCTGGATGGCGCGACCGGAGAAGCCGCACATGGGGAATTGCGCGGTGCCCTTCATGAAGAGGACGACGCGGTTGGATTTGACGAGGTCGTCGATGCGCTGTTGAACGTCGCTCATGGTGGTCTGGCTCGGGGTTGTCGAAACAAAAGAGGTTATACGGCAAAGCGGCGTTGCGCTCGCTGCTGAGCCCTTTGCCGGGTCGACCCGCTTCCGGCCCGAACCTGAACCTCAGAATGAATACGACACGCCGACCTGCAGCACCGGTGCGAGGCGCAACTCGCGCACCGCGTCGTCCAGGCTTTGACCGCGCCCGAGTCGCACCACATTGCCCGGGCTCTGCGCGATCAACCCGAGGTCGGCGCTGAAGCTCCAGCCGATGCGGGCCGACAGCCCCGTGTAGCCCAGACCGAGGTACGGAAGCGCAGCCGTGTCGCCTGCGTTGTCGTTGCTGTAGGGCATGGGCACGGCGCCGAAAAGCCGGCTGCCGATGCTGAAGTTACCGCCATTGCCCGCCCCGGGCAGCCCCGAGAAGGCGAGCGATCGTGGCCCGAGGATCACGCCGCCCGTGGCGCGCACGCCGCCCGCGTTGACCGCGCCGGCAAGTGAACGCGATAGGTAATAGTCACCGAACAGACTCAGGCTGCTCTGCCGATACACGGCGTGATCCTTGAGCCCGAGGGCGGGGCGATCGTCGGTGGCCGTGCCTATCGACACCCGGCCTTGCCACCTGGCCCAAGCCTGTGAGCCGTCGGCAGCCTGCAGCTTCATGTCGTCAGCCGCTTGGGCGGTGTTCGTGACCAAGGCCGCGGCGACCAGGGTCACGGTGAGCATCAACGCTGTTGCATTCATCGCAGGCTCCTTCGAACGTCCGAAGATTTAATTCACAAAATCATCGTACGCCGTCGATCCGGGTGCGTGTTGCGATCCGCGCGAAAGCGGGCCCCTCGAAACAGGCGGTCACAACGCGCGAGCGCAGACTGTGACGGATCTATCGGCAGCCGCCAGTACAACGCGGCTGCCCGCCCAGGTCGATGCGGGTGTGCACCGCTCCGAAGCCCTGCTTGCGCAGCATCGCCTGCACGGCCTCGTGCTGGTCGAACCCGTGTTCCAGCAAGAGCCACCCGCCCGGTTCGACCTGGGCCGCGGCACCGCACGTGAGCGTGCGCAGCGCGTCCAGGCCGTCGCGACCGGGGGTCAGTGCAAGCGTGGGCTCGTGGCGCAGTGCGGCCAGGTGCGCGTCACCGCCGGCGATATAGGGCGGGTTGCTGAGGATCAAGTCGAAGCGGCGCCCGGCCACCGGCTCCCACCACGAGCCGGCGAGCGTTTCGATCACCAGGCCGAGCCGCAGCGCGTTGGCTTGCGCCACCTGCAGCGCCGCCGCGCTGACATCCGTCGCCGTGACCACCGCGCCGGGGCAGCCGCGCTTGACGGCCAGGGCGATGGCCCCGCTGCCCGTGCCCAGGTCGACGACCTTCCGCAGTGCGGGCCCGGGCACCGCTGCGTCCAACAACTCCAGCGCCCAATCGACCAACAATTCGGTGTCGGGTCGGGGCACCAGCACGTTCGGGTTCACTTGCAGCCGCAGGCCGTGAAACTCCTGCTCGCCGACGATGTAAGCCAGCGGCTCGCCGCTGGCTCGGCGCCACAATTCGGCTTGCAGTGCAACCCATTGCGGCGCGCTCAGCACGGCATCGTCGTGCGCCAGAAGCCAGCTCCGTGCACAGGCCAGCGCGCGCGCCAACAGCAGTTGCGCATCGAGCCGATCGACGCCAAGCGCGCGCGCCTGAGCCATCACATCGGCCACGGTCGGCGGTAGTGCGATCACGCCGCGCCACTCTCCAGTGCGGCCAGTTGCTCGGCCGACTGCGCGGCCTGCAACGCGGCGGTCACTTCGTCCAGGTCGCCGTCCAGGATGAACTGCAGCTTGTAGAGCGTCAGGTTGATGCGGTGGTCGGTCAGCCGGCCCTGCGGGTAGTTGTAGGTGCGGATCCGGTCGCTGCGGTCGCCGCTGCCGATCAGGCCTTTGCGGGTGGCCGCCTCCTTGGCGGCGCGTTCATTGCGGTCCCGGTCGCGCAGGCGAGCAGCGAGCACGGCCAGCGCCTTGGCCTTGTTGCGGTGCTGTGAGCGGTCGTCCTGGCATTCGGCGACCAGCCCAGTGGGCAGGTGCGTGACGCGGATCGCGCTGTCGGTCTTGTTGACGTGCTGGCCGCCGGCGCCACTGGCGCGGAAGGTGTCGATGCGCAGGTCAGCCGGGTTCAGCTGCACTTCCTCGGCTTCGTCGGCCTGCGGCAACACGGCCACGGTGCAGGCGCTGCTGTGGACACGGCCCTGCGTTTCGGTGGCGGGCACGCGTTGCACGCGGTGGCCGCCGGACTCGAACTTGAGCCGCGCATACACGTCGTCGCCCTCGATGCGGAACACCACTTCCTTGTAGCCACCAAGGTCGCTCACGCTCTCCGACATCAACTCGCTGCGCCAACCCCGGCGTTCGCAGTGACGCAGGTACATGCGCGCCAGGTCACCTGCGAACAGCGCCGATTCGTCACCACCGGTACCGGCGCGGATCTCGATGAAGGCGTTGCGTGAATCGTCGGGGTCGCGCGGCAGCAGCGCAGTCTGCAGCTCCAGGTGAAGGCGCACGGTGTCGGCCTGTGCATCGGTGACTTCCTGCTGCGCCATCTCGGCCATCTCGGGGTCGGCCAGCAGTTCGCGCGCAGTGGCAAGGTCACGCTCGCGTTGCTCGAAGTGGCGGAAGCGCCCGACCAGGCTCGCGACCTCGGCGTGCTCGCGGCTCAAGGCACGATAGCGCTTCATGTCACTGGCGACGCCGGGGTCGGCGAGGGTGGCGTCGAGCTCGTGCAGGCGCAGCGCAAGGCGCTCGAATTGCTGGCGTAAAGAGTCTTTCATGCGGCACGGAGAAGCAGGTGAAGGCCCGAGCGGCCAGACCCGGATTGGGGTCGGTCGCTGCGGGGAGGCGGGCTCTGAGGCGAGCGCCGCTAACGCTTCGCGTCGTCGGCCGCCGGGCGCGCCGCGCTGCGCAGGAACAGGCGCGAGACGGTCTGCGCAAGTTGCGAGCGTTGCTCGCCATCGGCGGCGTGCAGTTCGGTCAGCGTGCCGTGCAACATCTTCTGCGTGAGGCCGCGCGAAAGCGCTTCCAGTACAGCCTCGATATCGTCCCCCTTGGCGAGCATTTTGCGTGCTCGCGCCATTTCGGCGTGGCGCCAGTCGTCGGCCTGCGAGTGCAGCGCCTGGATCAGCGGCACCGAGCCACGCTGGTCGAGCCAGTGCACGAAGCTTTGCACGCCGGTTTCGATGATGGCCTCGGCCTGCTCGACTGCGGCCTGGCGCTTCTCGCTGCCCGTTTGCACGAGCGTGGACAGGTCGTCCACGGTGTAGAGGTAGACGTCCGACAGGCGTGCCACTTCAGGTTCGATATCCCGCGGCACGGCCAGGTCGACCATGAACATCGGGCGCTTGCGGCGCTGCTTCAACGCGCGCTCGACCGCGCCCAGGCCGATGATGGGCACGGAGCTGGCGGTGCACGAAATCACGATGTCGAACTCGGCCAGGCGCGAGGGCAGGTCGGCCAACCGCATCGCTTCGGCGCCGAAGCGGCCGGCGAGCTTCTCGCCCCGCTCAAGCGTGCGGTTGGCCACCGCCACCGCGCGCGGCTGACGCGCCGCGAAGTGCGTGGCCACGAGTTCGATCATTTCACCCGCACCGACGAAGAGCACCTTCGTCTCGCGAAGGTCTTCGAAGAGCTGCGACGCGAGCCGCACGGCCGCCGCCGCCATGCTGATCGAGTGCGCGCCGATCTCGGTCGCGGTGCGCACCTCTTTCGCGACCGCGAACGAGCGCTGGAACATCTGGTGCAGGTTGCCGCCGAGCGTGCCGGCGGTCTCGGCCTCGCGCACGGCCTGCTTGAACTGGCCGAGGATCTGCGGCTCGCCGAGAACCATCGAATCGAGCCCGCTGGCCACGCGGAACGCATGCCGCGCGGCCTCGCCGCCTTCCAGCACGTAGGAGTGCTTGCGCAGGGTTTGCGGCGGCACCTGACCCACGTCGGCGAGCCATTCGACGGCCGGCGCAACCAGCTCGGGCCGGGCGCCCACATACACTTCGGTGCGGTTGCAGGTGGAAACGATGGCGACTTCGCTGATGCGCTGAAGCCGCTCGCGAAACCCGCGCAGCACCGGCGCCAGTTGCTCGGGCGTGAACGCGAACCGGCCGCGCAGATCCAGCGGCGCGGTGGTGTGGTTCAAGCCCAGGGCAAAAACAGTCATGTCGAATTATAAATTTTTGCAGGACACGCGGGAGTGTCAATCTGTGTTGTCACGACTAGATGTCAATTTGACGTGACAGTGTTGCACTCTCGCCGATCACCGTCAACCCGTCTCGACCCGCCCTGAAAGGACGCCCATTGGGCCCAATCGACGCCATCTGGCACCTGGGCAACTTCTTCGCGCCTGCGCTGGGCATGGGGTTGCTCGCATCGCTGATGGCAAAGCTGCTTTGGCGCCGTGAACTCAAGGCCACACCCTGGTTGCGCCTGGCCGCATGGGCGTCACTGTGCGGCGCATCGGTGCTGGTCGCCGGGCTGGTGGTCTTCGGCCACGACGGCAAGATGGCAACCTACGGCGCGATGGTGCTCGCGTGCGCCGTGGCGCTTTGGTGGTTGGGCTTCCGGCCGCGCCGGCGCTGACGTTGCACCGGGCGCGCAGGGCCGTCAGGCGGGCAACGCCTCGGGCGACTCGGCATTGCGCTGAACCACTTCGCCGCGCAGAGAGTGGCTGTTGACTGCGGTGATCGCCACCTCGGCCATGCGCCCGATGAGCCTCGGGTGGCCCTTGAAGTTGACCATGCGGTTGCACTCGGTGCGGCCCGTCAACTCCAGCGCGTCTTTGCGTGAGGGGCCTTCGACCAGTACCTTCTGCACCGTGCCCAGGCGAGAGTCGCTGATGCTCCGCGCGCTCTGCGTGATCACCTTCTGCAAGCGGTGCAGGCGGGCCATCTTGTCGACTTGCGGCGTGTCGTCGGCGAGCGCTGCGGCCGGGGTGCCGGGGCGCGGGCTGAACACGAAGCTGAAGCTGTCGTCGAAGCCGACCTCAATGATCAGCTTCATCATCGCGCCGAAGTCGGCCTCGGTCTCGCCCGGGAAGCCGACGATGAAGTCGCTGGACAGGCTGATGCCCGGCCGCACCGCACGCAGCTTCCTGATCGTGCTCTTGTATTCCATCGCGGTGTAGCCGCGCTTCATCGCCATCAAGATGCGGTCGCTGCCGTGCTGCACCGGCAGGTGCAGGTGGCTCACGAGTTGCGGGACGCGGGCGTATGCGTCGACGAGCCGTTGCGTGAACTCGTTCGGGTGACTGGTGGTGTAGCGGATGCGTTCGATGCCGGGGATCTCGGCCACGAACTCGATCAGCAACGCGAAGTCGGCCATGTCGGCCGTGTCACCCATCGTGCCGCGGTACGCGTTCACGTTCTGGCCGAGCAGCGTCACTTCCCGCACGCCCTGATCGGCCAGGCCCGCCACTTCGACGAGTACGTCGTCGAACGGCCTCGAGACCTCTTCGCCGCGCGTGTACGGCACCACGCAGTAGCTGCAGTATTTCGAGCAGCCTTCCATGATCGAGACGAAGGCGCTCGCGCCCGCCACGCGGGCCGGCGGCAGGTGGTCGAACTTCTCGATCTCGGGGAAGCTGATGTCCACCTGCGGGCGCTGCTGGCGCGCGCGCTCGTTGAGCATGTCGGGCAGCCGGTGCAGCGTTTGGGGGCCGAACACCAGGTCGACGTAAGGCGCGCGAGCGATGATGGCTGCGCCTTCCTGGCTGGCAACACAGCCGCCCACGCCGATCAGGACGCCCTTGGCCTTCAGGTGCTTGACGCGGCCCAGGTCGCTGAACACCTTCTCCTGAGCCTTCTCGCGCACCGAGCAGGTGTTGAAGAGGATCAGGTCGGCCTCGTCCACATCGTTCGTCGGTTCGTAGCCTTGCGCTGCGTGCAGCACGTCGGCCATCTTGCCGGAGTCGTACTCGTTCATCTGGCAGCCGAATGTCTTGATGAAGACCTTCTTGCCGCTGCGCTTGGCGTCGTCCTGCGTGCCGTTCATGGCTTGGTCCAGGTCTGCGCGGTCGCATCGAAGGCCCACGTTTGGGCCTGCTCCGGCGTGGCAGGCCAGGGGCGAACGGCGGCCTCTTCGGGGCGGAGGATCCACACGTCTTTCACCAGGCCGTAGGTGTCAACGGTGTAGTGCACCAGCAGCTTGGCGCCCGACAAGGCGCCCGACATCTGCACCATGTTGTCCTGCCCGCGAATGCGCGCGCCGGGTGCCAGCCGAGCCGGCTTCCCGTTGAGCGCGATTTCCGGCGGCTCGCCGATGAGCAGCGTTCCGCGCAGTGCGGTGGCCGGGAAGTTGCGCTGTACCTGGGCGGCGGCAGGGGCGGCAAGGGTCGCGGCCAGAAGGCCTGCGAGGGCACAGCGGTACATGGTGTTCATCCAGTGGCTGTCGAGTAAATTGGGGTCTGATTATCGCAGCCGTGCAGGCGTAGCATGCTGGGGCCCGACCCCACCGGAGCCCTCACCATGTTCGGCATTGCAGACTATCCCGCCTTCGTGGTGGCAATCATCGTGTTCCTGTTGATCCCCGGCCCCGGCAACCTGGCGCTTATCACGTCGACCGGCAAGGGCGGCGTGCGCGGCGGCGTGGCCGCAACGTTCGGCTTGATCGCGGGCGACCAGGTGCTGATGTGGCTGGCGGTGGCCGGTGTGGCGGCACTTCTGTCGGCCTACCCGCCAGCCTTCCACGCCGTGCAGTGGTTGGGCGCGGCCTACCTCGCGTGGTTGGGCCTGCGCATGATCCGAGCGAAGCCGGGCGACGCGCCGGTGCTCAACATCCAGCCGCGCCAGTACTTCAAGCAGGCGTTCATCATCACGCTGCTGAACCCGAAGGCCATCGTGTTCTACATGGCCTTCTTCCCGCTGTTCGTGGACCCGGCTCGCCACCAGGGCGTGCTGACCTTCGGGGTGATGGCCGCCACCATCGCCGCGCTTACGCTCACCTACGGCTTGATCGTTGTGGCGCTCACGCACTTCCTGGCCGAGCGGCTGCGCGCCGCGCCGGCGGTGGCGAACGGTTTCCAGAAGATCGCCGGCGTGTTCCTCGTCGGGTTCGGGATCAAGCTGGCGTTGTCACGTTGATGCGGCGCCAATGTGGCGCTGACGCGGCGTTGCCGTGGCGTTGACGAGGTTGGCCGCCAGCAGCGTTCCGCTCACCTCACCCAGGCCGATGCGCGCTGCGCCCGGGCGCTCGCAGTGGCCACGCAGCGTGATCGTGTCGCCGTCATCCATGAACGCGCGCGTCTCGCCGTTCGGCAAGGTGATGCGCTGCCTGCCGCCCTGCGACAGCTCCAGCAGCGAGCCACCTTGCGCAGGCAGCGGCCCCGACAGCGTGCCCGACCCGAGCAGGTCGCCGGGTTGCAGGTTGCAGCCGTTCACCGTGTGGTGCGTGATGAGCTGCGCGAGCGTCCAGTAGGCGGCCTCGGCCGCATTCGACTGCGACAAGCGCACCGCCGCCTCGCCCGCATCGCGCATGCGCTGCGTCTGCAGCCACACCGACAACTCGATGTCGAATGCGCCTTGGGTGCGGTTGAGTGGCGAGTCGAGGTAGGGCAACGGTTGCGGGTCGCCCAAGGGTCGCGTGAAGGCGCTGCGGTAGGGGGCCAGCGCGTCGAGTGTCACGACCCACGGCGACACTGTAGTTGCGAAGTTCTTGGCCAGGAACGGGCCGAGCGGCTGGTACTCCCAGGCCTGCAAGTCGCGCGCCGACCAGTCGTTGAGCAGGCACACGCCGAACACGTGCGCTTCGGCATCCACCATCGCAATCGGCTCGCCCAGCGGATTGCCGGGGCCGATCAACACGCCGAGTTCCAGTTCATAGTCCACGCGTTGGCTCGGGCCCAGGTGTGGCGCATCGGCAGTGCCCTTGAGCTGGCCTTGCGGCCGCTTGAACTGCTGGCCACTCACGCCGATGCTCGATGCGCGCCCGTGGTAGCCGATCGGCACCCACTTGTAGTTGGGCAGCAGCGGGTTGTCGGGTCGGAACAGCTTGCCCACCGTGGTGGCGTGGTGGATGCCGGTATAGAAGTCCGTGTAGTCCCCCACCTCGCAAGGCAATCCCAGCTCCACCGCGTTTTGCGGCAATAGCGCCGCTTGCCAAACCGACTGCAGCGCGGAGCCTGCCTTCAAACCCTCCCATAGCGTCTTGCGCAAATCGCGCCGGGCGGCCACGGGCATGACTATGAGGCGGTGCATGTCCAGGTGGTCAATCAGCCCGGCTGCGTGTAGATCCAGAACCATATCCCCAATCGCCACACCGATTTGCCAGGGCTCAGTTGGGCTGCGCCGGAAACGACCAAAGGGCAGGTTTTGAATCGGAAAATCGCAGTCATGCGCGTTAGCCGATGTGACCCAGCTTTGCGTTGCCGGATCGTGCGTTGCGTCCAGCATCACCCGTGCGCTCACGGCGCGCTCCCTAGCTCTTTGG
>JANXWV010000006.1 GCA_025350965.1 Rhizobacter sp. | reverse complement strand
CGCGTGCCCTCGACCACGGTGACATAACTGCCTTCGACCAGCTTGCAGTTCTTGGAGCGCGCCTCGGCCGCATCGTTGGTGTATGCGTTGCCGCAGCGGAAGATGCGGCCCTGGCCCTGCGCGTGGCTGTTGGCGACAAGGGCCAGGGTGGCCAGGGGAATCAGGAAAAGATGTTTCATTGGCAATCTCCTCGCACCGGAATGCAGGGACGGCTGTCCAGTATCGCGCTTTTCCTTCACATGTTCAATTAACCCGTTGATTCCAAACGGAAAAGGACGGCAATTGCCGTCCTTTTTTGCCACAGACTGTGAGAAATTACAGCCTGTGGGCGCCGCTTAAAGCGAGTAATACATGTCGAATTCCACCGGGTGCGTTGCCATCCGGAAGCGCGTGACCTCGGTCATCTTCAGCTCGATGTAGGCGTCGATCATGGTGTCGGTGAACACACCGCCCTTGGTCAGGAAGCTGCGGCCCTTGTCCAGGTAGTCGAGCGCCTGGTCCAGGCTGTGGCAGACGGTCGGGACTTTCGCGTCCTCTTCCGGCGGCAGGTGGTACAGGTCCTTGGTGGCGGCTTCGCCGGGGTGGATCTTGTTTTCCACACCGTCCAGGCCGGCCATCATTAGCGCGGCGAAACCCATGTACGGGTTCATCAGCGGATCGGGGAAGCGCACTTCGATGCGCCGTCCCTTGGGGTTGGCAACGTAGGGAATGCGAACCGATGCCGAGCGGTTCTTGGCCGAATAAGCCAGCTTGACCGGGGCTTCGAAGCCCGGAACCAGGCGCTTGTAGCTGTTGGTGCCGGGGTTGGTGATGGCGTTCAGCGCGCGGGCGTGCTTGATGATGCCGCCGATGTAGAACAGTGCGAATTCCGACAGCCCGGCATAACCGTCGCCTGCGAACAGGTTCTTGCCGTCTTTCCAGACCGACTGGTGAACGTGCATGCCGGAGCCGTTGTCACCGACGATCGGCTTGGGCATGAAGGTCGCGGTCTTGCCGTAGCTGTGGGCCACGTTCTGGATCACGTATTTCTGCAGTTGAACCCAGTCGGCGCGCTGGATCAGCGTGCTGAAGCGGGTGCCGATTTCCATCTGGCCGGCGTTGGCCACTTCGTGGTGATGCACTTCGCACGGGATGCCCAGTGACTCGAGCACCAGGCACATCTCGGAGCGCATGTCCTGGAACGAATCGACCGGCGGCGTGGGGAAGTAACCACCCTTGACCGTGGGCCGGTAGCCGGAGTTGCCGTGCTCGTATTCCTTGCCGGTATTCCAGGCGGCTTCTTCCGATTCGATCTTCGAGAAACAGCCCGACATGTCGTTGCCCCAACGCACGCTGTCGAACACGAAGAACTCGGGTTCCGGGCCGAAGAAGGCGGTGTCGCCGAAGCCGGAGGCCTTCATGTACGCCTCGGCGCGCTTGGCCAGCGAACGCGGGTCGCGCTCGTAGGGCTTGCCGTCGCCGGGCTCGACCACGTCGCAGGTCAAGATCAGCGTGGGCTCGTCGAAAAACGGGTCGATGTTGGCGGTGTTCGGGTCGGGCATGAGCTGCATGTCCGAGGCTTCGATGCCCTTCCAGCCGGCGATCGACGAGCCGTCGAACGCGTGGCCGGCAGTGAACTTGTCTTCGTCGAAATGCGACACGGGCACGCTCACGTGCTGCTCTTTGCCGCGGGTGTCGGTGAAACGGAAGTCAACGAACTTGACCTCGTTGTCCTTCACCATTTTCATCACGTCGGCAACGGTCTTGCTGGCCATCAGGTGCTCCTAGCGGAAAGCTGTTTTGGGGGTGGTGTGTGTGCCATCGGCGGCCTGCGGGCAGGCGCAAAAAAGCGCACAGGAATGTAGCAGAAAGCATGCCCGCGACCCCCGGGTCGGATCGTGGGAACTGGCGGGAACCTCGCTTGACGCCGGGCGTGCGGCAGCCCGACAAACGACGCTCTACTGTGGTGCGTCGGCGCGCCCGAAAGAGTGCAAGCCGAGCGCAGCTATCGCACCAACTCGGGGCCAATGCTCGCCCCGTGTGTGCGCAGCCCGTCGAGCAGCGCCGCGTAGGCGGGTGGCAGCGCGGACGCGTCGCCCTTCACCCCCAGCTCGATGTGGCGGCCCCACTGCGGATGGTCCACGCTCGGCAGGCTGAAGACCTTGACGCCCACAAAGCGCGCTTCGATGCTTTCCATCAGCGGCGTGAGCGCAGCCTCCATCGCGCCGAACACGATGACCGAGCGCTCTTGCTGCGTATGTTGCCCGTGAAGGTGCGCGAAGCGCTGGTCGAGCACCCATTCGATCATCGGCCAGGCCATCACCGGGAAGCCGGGCACGAAGAACACCTGGCCGACCGAGAAGCCTGCGATCTTGTTGTACGGGTTCGGGATGATCTGCGCGCCTTCGGGGAACACGCCCATGTTCAGGCGGTGCACGTTGTCCGGCCGGTCGGGTTCGAAGGCAATGCCTTGCTCGGCGGCGGTGTCGCGCATGCGGTCAAAGATCAGGTCGCGTGCCTGGGGGTGCAAGGCCAGCGGGCGGCCGAGTGCAGCGGCTGCGCACTGGCGCGTATGGTCGTCCGGTGTGGCACCGATGCCGCCGCACGAGAACACCACGTCACCGCTGTCGAAAGCGTGCTTCAGGTCGGCGCTGATGCGCTGCGGGTCGTCGCCCACGTAGCGCGCCCAGGCCAGCTGCAGGCCGCGCGCGGCAAGCAGTTCGATGACCTTGGGCAGGTGCTTGTCGGCACGTTTGCCAGAGAGGATCTCGTCGCCGATGATGATGAGGCCGAAGTTCATGGGGGCAATGTCGGGTTGAATGGCGGCGGGTTGTTCGGCGACGGGTCGGACGGCGGCAACGGGCGATATGGCAGGTCTTCGATCGCCAGCGCGTCACGCGACGTGTTGGCCTCGACCGGCACGAACGGCGGCATGGCAGCCGCACTGCGCTCGGCGCGCAAGGCCTGCAATGCGGCGAGCGCGAAGTGTGCGAACCACAGCGCCGAGAACGCGAACACCAAGGTGTAGATCCATACCGCCACCGGCACCAGCACCGGTGCCAGCACGATCAGCGCCGCACCCGAAGCCCACACCAGCGAAGGCGCCGCACCCAGGTAGCCGGTGAGCACGCCCATGCCGAGCAGCACGCCACGGTGGCGGCGCATCAGCTCGCGGCGTTCCTCGGTCGACGCGTGGTCGGCCAGCACGTCGTAGCTCATCACGCGGTACGTGAGCCAACCCCAGATCAGCGGCGGCAGGATCAGCACCAGCGGCGGCACGAACCACAGCGGAATCGAGATCACGAGTGCTGCGAGCGCGAGCAGCGTTGCCCACAAGGCCCCGAACAGGCTGCCGAGGAACGAGCCGCCGCGCTTCTTCTCGAGCGTGGCGAAGCGCCGCTCGGCGACGAGGTTGAGCATCGACGGCGTCATCAGCCCGGCCACCATCAACAGCGCCACAACCACGATCACCGGTGTACTGAGGAACACCACGACCATCGGTGCCAGCACCGTCTTCAGGTTCGCGAGGCCCAGGCTTTCCATCCAGCCCAGCAGCGTGGCGAGCAATTGCCACGACTCGAACGACGCACGCACCGCCGCGACCGCGTTCTCCCAGAAGAAGTAGCCCAGCCCGAGAGAGATGCCGGCCATCAGCACCAGCGGCATCACCGACAACGCGATCACGCGCGGGTGCAGGCAGTACGCCGCCGCGCGCCAGAAGGCGTCGAGCAGACCTTTCATGCCGACCTTCGCGATGGTTGTTGCTGACGCTGCATCAGCGCATGTTCCCCGTGTGGCCGAGCGAGTAACGCCCCGGCTGCGGCCACACCGTCAACCCGTGCGGCTCGGTGCCGACCTTGACCTGCGCGACCGCGCCGGTGCCGGTGTCGAAGCGGTAGATCACATCGTCGTAGCGGGCCGCGAGCCACAGGTACTTGCCGTCTGCGCTGACGTTGCCCATGTCGGGGCTGCCACCGCCGGGCACGGCCCAGCGGGCGACCACGCGTTCGGTCGCGAAGTCGATCACCGTCACGCCGCCGTTGCCCAGCTTCGGGCCGCGGATCTTGTGCGAGCCCCGGTTCGCCGCATACAGGCTCTTGCCGTCGCGGCTCGGGTACAGGCCGTGGGCGCCGATGCTGGTTGCGATGAAGCCGACCTGCTTGAACGACTCGGTGTCGAGCACGTGCACGCCATCGGCCATCATGTCGGCGATGTACAGGCGCTTGCCGTCGGGCGAGCTGCGAATGTCCTGCGGCATGCCCTTGGTCACGGTACAGACCTCGGTCTCGCCCGGCTCCCAGACCTTGCCGGCTTCGGCCCGCGGCGCCACCACCTCCTTGAAGCGGGTGCTCGGCATCTGCAGCTTCAGGTAGCCCGCGACGCTGCGGCTCACGAGGTCGATCTTCGCGACCGTGCCCGAGAACTCGCAGGTGAAGTACACCGTGCGCCCATCGGTCGAAAAGTCGGCGTGGTTGATGCCGGGGCAGCCGGGCGTGTTGATCGAATACTGCAGCGCCATGGTCGCCGGGTCGCGGAAGTCGAGCCGCTTGCGCGCCTCGGCCACCACGATGGCCGACTTGCCGTCGGGCGTGTAGTACATGTTGTACGGGTCGTCCACGGCCACCGGTTTGCCCGGCTTGCCGGTGCGTGCGTCGATGGGTGTCAGGCTGCCGTCGGTGCGGCCCTCGGCATTGTTCGTGACCCAGAGCGTGCGCAGGTCATAAGACGGCACGATGTGCTGCGGGCCGATACCGACCTTGAACCGATCCACGACCTTCATCGCATTCGGGTCCACCACATACACGTCGTTCGAGCGCAGGTTCGGCACGTAGATGCGCTCGGGGTCCGCCTTCAACACCGCGCTGACGCGGTCGGGGCCGACTTCGCTGTAGAGGTTTCGCGCGTCGGGCACGGGCGGCATGCCGGGCAGCGGGTTCAGCTTCGGCTGCGTCGCCGCGCCGCTTGCCGACACCAAAGGTTCGCCCGCACCCTGAACGCGGGTCGCGAGCACGGCGGCCAACAGCACCACCACGGTCAGTCCGGCGCCGACGCCGCCCTGGATGTTCTTCAACGCCAACTTCATTCGAGATCACCCTGCTCCATCACGGCCTCGGATTATCGCCACCCACCACTCTGCCTCTGTCTTCAGCGTCAAGCTGCGGCGTCAGCGCGCGGGCGAGAAGGCCCGGATGGCCGCGACCGACGCATCGACGATCCGCTGCACGCCCAGCTGCCCCAACTCGGCCGTGGCGCGGCGCGGGTCGCCGTAAGTGCCGTCCTGCGGGCGCGGCGCAGTGCGCGTCATCACGTCGTGGCGCACCAGCGCCGGATCGACCGCCAGCGCGAGCGAGGTGTCGGCTGCGCCGGCGTGCGTGCCGATCTCGGCCGTGCTCAGGCCGCGCGCCTTCAGGTCGTCGAGGTAGGCGCCCTGCGTAACGCGGTAGTACTCGGTCAGCGCATGCGCCTTGCAGCCGACAGGCGTGGCCTTCTCTGCGTTCACGCGCGCGGCGGCGCGCTCTTCGCTCTTCTGGTAGCCCCCGTGGTCGCCGAGGAACACGACGTCGCGAAAGCCGTGCTGGCAGAAGCTGCGCGCCGTCGACTCGAGCACGGCCTCGAAGGTGGCGTCGGTCATCGTGATCGTGCCGGGGAAGCGCATGTGCGCAGTCGGCGGGTTCGCGGCGCCTTCGGGCACGTAGGCCATCACCGGGGCCACCACCGCGTTGCCAAGCTTCGCTGCGATCAGCGAGGCCAGCACCCGCACGCGAACGTTGTGCTTGCCCAGCACCATGTGCGGCCCGTTCTGCTCGGTGCCGCCGATGGGCACGAGCACGGTCGTGCTGCCGGCCTGGATGCGCCCCTGCAACTCCGGCCAGGTCATGTCTTCGATGTGCGGACCGGGTGCTGCGCCATGCACCACGCCGGCGATCAATGCCACCGATGCGGCCGAGGCGCGGGCGAGCCAACGCAGCATCAATCGTCGTCCCCGCCACCGAGCACGCCGCCGAGCAACCCGCCTGCCGCCAGGCCGCCGAACAAACCGCTCTCTTCCTTCGAGCCGCCACGCTGCGGTGCCGCCGCGAACACGCGCGACGCGAGGCGCGAGAACGGCAGGCTCTGCAACCACACCGTGCCCGGCCCGGTGACCTTGGCGAGAAACAGGCCTTCGCCACCGAACAGCGCCGTCTTCACCTTGCCGACGTACTGGATCTCGAAATTCACGCTCGGTGTGAGTGCCACGATGCAACCGGTGTCGATCAACAGCGTCTGCCCAGCGCTCAGTTCGCGCCGGACCACCGTGCCGCCGGCATGCACGAAGGCCAGGCCGTCGCCGTCGAGCTTCTGCATGATGAAGCCCTCGCCGCCGAAGAAGCCCACGCCGAGCTTGCGCTGGAAGAAGATGCCGAGCGACACGCCGCGTGCCGCGCACAGGAAGGCGTCTTTCTGGCAGATCAGCGAGCCGCCGAGCTGGCGCAGGTCCATCGGAATGATCTTGCCCGGGTAAGGTGCGGCGAACGCCACGCGCGCCTTGCCGCTGCCCTGGTTCGTGTAGACCGTGGTGAACAGAGACTCGCCGGTGACGAGCCGCTTGCCCGCGCCCAGCAGCTTGCCGAAGATGCCGCCCGCCTGGTTTTGCGAGCCGTCGCCGAAAACCGTGTCCATGGCGATGCTCGCGTCCATGAACATCATGCTGCCGGCCTCGCCCACGGCCGCTTCGCCCGGGTCGAGTTCGACCTCGACGAACTGCATTTCCGAACCCTTGATCTCGAAGTCCACCACGTCCATCGCCACGCTTCTTCTCCTGTGTTGGGAATGCGGTGGCGATGGTAGCCGGGCACGGCGCGCCGCCGCAGCATGGCCTTACGGCGGAACGGCAGCGCGCCGAACCGGCGTTGAAGCCCGCTTGACGTGATTCTTACCGCGCCGCGTGCGCAGCCAGGGCCAGCAACTCCCGGTTCACCGGGTTGCGGTGCAGAAAGCCGTCGCGGTATGGCGCGGCCACGTGGTCGCGCGCTGCGTTCTGCAGCCAAGGCTGCGCCGGCAAGTGCGACCTCGGCCGCATGCGCGCGGTCACCCGCGTCGTTCAGCGCGCGGCCGGTGTGCAGCCACAACTCGGCCGGCTGCACCGACGTGCACTGCAGCGCTTCGCCGTGCAGCGCGAGCGCCGCCGGGGCTTCACGGCGGGCTCGCGGCAGGTCGCCATGCCGCGCAACTTGCGCCGCTCGCAGGCGCGCCGCGAGCACCACGTTGCCGTGGCCGATGCGTTCGGCTTCCTTGCGAACGGCGTCGATTTGCGCTGATGCCACGTCGGGCTCGTTCGTATCGGCCAGCTTCAGCGCCAGACGCAGGCGCAAGTCGGGGGGCTCTCCGGGACCGATGCTGGCCAGCACCGCTATCGACGTGCACCTGGCGCGCCGAACGCGAACGGGTCGGCGTTCGACGGTGAAGCCTCAGCGCTCAAGCGTCAGCACACGCCACCCCTGCGCCAGCGCCTGCGCATGCAGCCGCGCATCCGGGTCTACCGCCACGGGGGTGCCCACTGCCGCGAGCAGCGGCAGGTCGTTGATCGAGTCGCTGTAGAACGTGGCGTGGCGCAGCGCAGCCACGCCCTGCTCTTGTGTTGCCAACCATTCGACCAGCCGCGTGACCTTGCCTTCGCGCATGTTCAGCAAGCCCGCCGTGCGCCCGGTGCACACGCCGCCAACCACCTCGACCTCGGTTGCGATCAGCGTGTCGATGCCCAGGTGCCGCGCCGTGGCTTCGGTGAGCAGGCGGTTCGTGGCCGTCGTCAGCACCAGCTGCTCGCCGCGTGCGCGGTGCTGCTCGACCAGCGCCTGTGCCGACGCGGGGATGCGCGGCAGCACCCAGCTGCGCACGAAGCGCTCGCACACCGGCTGCCACTCGGCCGGCGAGCGGCCGGCGAGCGTGCCGACGTGGAAGTTGCAGAATTCGCGCGCTGCAACGCTGCCCTCTTCGTAGCGCCGTGCCATCTCGGCATTGCGCGCTTCGAACGCCGCGCGTGCAAGCACGCCTTCGGTCATCAGGAATTCGCACCACAGCGCGTCGCTGTCGCCGCTGAGCAGCGTGTGGTCGAGGTCGAACAGCGCGAGCAGCGGCGTGGCAGCGGTGTCGCCGCGCAGCCCACTCACGGCGTGCGCAGGTGCCAGGCGCGTGGCCGCGTGAAGGCCTGGATGCCGTAGGTCGAAAGCGTGAGCCCCACGCCCGAATCGCCATGGCCCGACCACGGCAGCCTCGGGCTCACGCGGTCGCAGCAGTTCCAGTACACCGTGCCGGCGTTGACCTGTGCGAGCAGCGCCTTGGCCCGCGCCTCATCAACGCTGAACACGCCCGCTGTGAGGCCGTAGCGCGTGTCGTTCATCAGCGCCAGCGCCTCGGCGTCGCTCGCCACCTTTTGCACGCCGACGATCGGGCCGAAGCTCTCGTCGCGCATCACGCTCATGGAGTGGTCGGCATTCGTCAGAACCGTCGGCTCGAAGCCATTGCCCGGGCCGCTGCGGCGCGCGCCGCCGGTGCCCAGCGTGGCGCCTTTGGCGAGCGCATCGGCCACCTGCGCATCGAGCACGTCGAGTTGCGCTCCGCGCGCGACGGCACCGATGTAGGTGGACTCAAGGGTTGGATCGCCGGCCTTGAAGCCGCGCACGTGGGCCACCAGCGCAGCGACGAACGCATCGTGCACGCGCTCGTGAACGTAGATGCGCTCGACCGAGCAGCAGCCCTGGCCGGTGTTGAACATTGCGCCGTCGGCGAGCGTCGCTGCTGCGGCCTGCACACCGGCGGCGTCGAGGTCGTCGCACACATACATCGGGTCTTTGCCGCCGAGTTCGAGCTGCAGCTTGACGAAGCGCCCCGCCACGGCCTGCGCGATCTTCGCGCCGGTGGTCACCGAACCGGTGAAAAATACGCCGTCGATGCGTTGCGCGAGCAGCGCCGCGCCGACCGCGCCGCCACCCACCAGCGGCACGAACACGTCCGCAGGCACGCCCGCCGCGTGCAGCAGGCGCGCGATGTGCAGACCCGTGAGCGTGGCGAACTCCGAGGGCTTGTACAGCACCGCATTGCCGGCCAGCAGCGCCGGCACGAACACGTTGCCGCCCACGAAGTACGGGTAGTTCCAGGCCGAGATGTTGGCAATGACGCCGAGCGGGTCGTGGCCGATCACCTCGCGCATGGCGGCGTCGCTGAACACCGTTTCGGCGGCCAGCGTGGGCGCCGCGTTCGCGATGAAAAAGTCGATGCGCGGCAGGAGGCCGTTGATCTCGCCGCGCGATTGCGTGATCGGCTTGCCGACCTCGGCCGTGAGCGTTTGCGCCAGCACCTCGCATTCCTCGGCGAGCAGCGCGCGAAAGCGCTGCATCGCCTCGACGCGCTGCGCCATCGGCAACGCCGCCCAAGCGGGCTGCGCGCGGCGCGCTGCCGAGGCTCGCTCGGCGACGATTTCGACTGTGGGCTCCGGCACGTCGGCCAGCCATTCGCCGGTGTGGGGGTTGTGGATATTCAACATGGATTGGCCTCGTTCAGCCGCCCCGGCGCGCTCGCGCCGTGGCCAGGAAGTCTTGCAGGATGGGGGCGCCGTCGAGCTGCGTGGGTGAAGCGGTCTGCATGAACTCGGGGTGCCACTGCATGCCGAACACATAGCTCGGCCCGCGCCAGCGAATCGCCTCGACCACGCCGTCGGTCTCGCAGCGCGCCTCGACCGTCAGGTCACGCCCCAGCACCTTCACCGACTGGTGGTGGATCGAGTTGATTCCGGCGCGCGTGACATCGGGGAAGAGCTGCGCGAGGCGCGTGCCCGGCACCAGGCTCACCTCGTGGTACTGGTCTTCGTACTTGGCCGCGTCACGGTGCGTGACGTTGGTCTCGACCTGGGTGGCAATGTCTTGATACAGCGAGCCGCCGAGCGCCACGTTGATCATCTGGCAGCCGCGGCAGATGCCGAGCACCGGCTTGCCGGCTTCGACGAAGGCGTTGAAGAGGTCGATCTCGTACAGGTCGCGGATGCGGTCGCCGGCCCACTCCGGACTGAGCGGTGTCTCGCCATAGGTCTCGGGCGCGATGTCGGCGCCGCCTTGCAGCACCAGGCCGTCGAGGTGTTCGGCGTAGGCGCCGAGGCTCATGTCGCTCCGGCGGATCAACCCTGCCGATTCGATGGCCGGGATCATCACCGCGAGCACGCCCTTGGCCAGCACCCAGTGCGCGACCGATTGCTCCAGGTAGTGCAGCGTCTTGGTGTACACGCCGCCCAGGTCGCGCTGCGGCCCGATGGGGTGGTGAATGCGCGCTGAGATGCCGATGAGCAGGGGCTTGGGGGCCATCAGAATGCCGCCTCGAAGAAGCGCTCGAAGTCGGCCCTAGTGCAGGCGCGCGGGTTGGTCTGGTGGCACATGTCGGCGGTGGCGATCTCGACCAGCCGCGCGAACTGGGCGCGTTGCACACCCACCGCAGCCAGGCTCGGTGCAATGCCGATGTGCTGCTTCAAGTCTCGCAGCCACGGCACCAGGGCGGCACCGTTCGCCAGGCCGATCACCTGGGCCAGCGCTTCGAACTTCTGCGGTACGGCGTCAATGTTGAAGGCCATCACCGGTTCGATCATCAGCGCGTTGGCCAGGCCGTGGTGCATGTCGCACACGGTGCCCAGCGCATGCGCGCACGAGTGCACGGCGCCGAGGTCTTTCTGGAACGCGATGGCGCCCATCATCGAGGCCATCATCATGTCGGCCCGAGCGTCGATGTTGCCCGGCTCGCGCACGGCCTTGAGAAGCGCGCGCGCCGCGATGCGCGTGCCTTCGAGCGCAATGCCGTCGCACAGGGGCTGGTAGGCCGGCGACAGGTAGCTTTCGATGTTGTGGGTGAGCGCGTCCATGCCGGTGGCTGCCGTCACGGCGGGCGGCAGGCCGAGCGTGAGTTCGGGGTCAGCGAACACGGCCTTCGCCAGAATGTGCGGTGAGAAGATCACACGCTTGACGTGGCTCGCCTCTTCGCTGATGACGCTGCTGCGGCCGACCTCGCTGCCGGTGCCGCTGGTGGTGGGCAGCGCGATGAAGTGCGGCAGCTGTGCCGCGTGAATGGTGCGCACCTGCGGGTGGTCCCACACGTACTCCATCACGTCGCCCGGGTGCGTGGCGAGCAGGCCCACGACCTTGGCCACGTCGAGCGCCGCGCCGCCGCCCACGCCGACCACGCAGTCGGCACCGTGCGCCTTGTAGGCCGCCGCACCGTTCATCACCTGCACGCCGGTCGGGTTGCCGAAGATGCCGCCGTACACCGCCACCGCCAGGCCAGCGGCTTCGAGGCCGGCCTTCAGCTCCGCGATGAGCGGCAAGGCCGCGAGGCCCTTGTCGGTGACGATCAGCGCTCGCTTGCAGCCCGCGTCGATCAGGTGCGGCCCGGCGAGCCGGCGCGCGCCGGCGCCGAAGTGGATGGCGGTGGGAAACGAGAAGCGTGTGATGGCCATGGTGTGCTCGGAGAAGAGGCTATTTGGTGCGGACCCAGCGCAGCTCCGCCTGGTCGTTCGGCCACATCACGACCGTCGTCTTCTTGCTCATCGCCCAGGTCAGCGTGCGGCGGTAGAGCGGAATGAACGGCACGTCGTCGTTCACCAGCCGCAGCGCCACGCCGACCATGGCGCGGCGTCGCGTCAGGTCGGGCTCGACGCGCATGTTGTCGATCAGAACGTCGAGCTTGGGGTTGCTGTAGCGGCCAGCATTGAAGGTGCCCAGGCCCGACTTGTCCCAGGTGCGGAACAGCGCGTTCAACGAGGCCCAGGCATCGGGGTTGGGCGTCCAGCCGTATTCGATCAGGCTGGCGGTCGCCTGGCTCAGCTTCGGGAAGAACTGGTTGGTGGGCGACGAGCGCAGGGTGGTTCGAATCCCCACCTGCGTGAGCATCGCCGTCATCGCCTGGCACACGGCCTCGCGCCATGGCACGTTCACGCAGTCGAGCGGCACGCTGAAGCCGTTCGGGTAGCCCGCCTCGGCCAGCAGCGCGCGCGCCTTGGCCGGGTCGAACGGCAGGCGCTTGTCCAGGTCGGCGGGCGAGCCGTCGACGCGCGGCGAGAGGAACGCACCGGTCGGCGCAGCCAGGCCGCGCAACACCTTCTGCACGATCAGGTCGACGTTGATCGCGTGGTACACGGCGCGCCGCACCCGCACGTCCTTGAACGGGTTGCGGCCCTTCGCGTCACTGCCTTCGAGCTCGTCCCGCGCCTGGTCGAAGGTGAGGTACTGCTGGCCCAGGTCGGTGATCTGCGTGAGCGCGATGGCCGGTTCGCGCTTCAGGCGCTCCACGTCTTGCACCGGCGGGTCGAACACGAAGTCGACCTCGCCCGACACCAGCGCCGCGAGCCGCGTGGCATCGGAGCGGATCGCCACCAGGCTCACCTCGTCGACATTGCCCGAGCGCTTGTCGGCCCAGCCCCACCACTTCGGGTTGCGCTTGAGCAGGGTGCGCACGTCGGGCTCGAAGCGGTCGAGCACATAGGGGCCGGTGCCGTTGGCGTTGCGCACGGTGAACATCTCTTGCTTGGCGTTGAAGTCCTGCGCCTTCTCGGCCGCGTTCTTCACGGACCACGCCTTGTTCATGATCGCGATGCCCTGCAGCTTCTCGGGCAGCACGGCGTCGGGCGCGTCGAGAACGAAGTCGACCGTCAGGTCATCGACCTTGCGCGCGGCCTTCACGCCCTTGAGTTGAAAGCCGCGCTGCGACGGCGGCGCCAGCGCGCGCTCGACCGAGAACACCACATCATCGGCGGTGAACGCGGCGCCGTCGTGGAAGGTGACGCCGGGGCGCAGCTTGAAGCGCCAGCTCGTCGCGCTGGTCGCCTGCCAGCTCAGCGCCAGCGCCGGCTCGAGCTGGAACTTCTCGTCGCGGCCCACGAGCGATTCGTACACCTGCGTCCAGACCCGCGTGTGGTAGAGCAGCGCCAGCGCATGCGGGTCCATCGTCTGCGGGTCGAAGGCGCTGGCGATACGAAGCGGAGCGGCTTGGGCCAGCGACGTGGCAGTGACGCACACCAGGCTGGCGAGGCCGACAAGGAAGGCACGGCATCGAGACAACATTCAATGGCTCCGTTTCAGTGATCGGCCGCTCAGGCCAGCAGCGCAAAACCGGCTTGCTTGGCAGCGCCGCGGTCGAAGGTCAGCGTGTTGCTGCAGCCGGCGCCGAGGTTCAACTGCGCGATCAGGCAATCGTTGAAGCCCGCGCTCGACGCGCCGTAAGTCTGGACGGCCTTGCGCACCTCGGCGCGGCGCTCGACAACGATGTTCGGTGCGGCCAGCAGGTTTTCGATCACCTGCACGAGTTCGTCGCGGCCGGCCTCATACAAGCGCTTGAGCACCCAGCAGGTCTCTGCGAGCGTCACGACATTCACATGCCCGGGCTCGTCCCGCGTCAGCCGCTGTTGGATCAGTGCCCTGGCTGCGGCGCCCTGCTTCGCGTCGTCCTGGGCGAAGTAGCGCACCAGCACGTTGGTGTCCAGACCGATCATGGTTTACGGCGCACCGGGTTGCCCATCTCGGCGATCGCAGCCTTCATCTCGTCCAGCGTGGCCGGGTTGGCACGTCTGCCCTTGAACATGCCGCACAGCGCGGCCAAGTCGCGCTTGACGGGCGCCATCACGAAGCCCTTGTCGGTGCCGACGAACTCGATCCGGTCGCCGGTGGACAGGCCGAGGGCGTCACGCACGGCCTTGGGGATCGTGATCTGTCCTTTGCTCGTCAATGTGGCTTCTGTCATGGTCAATTCCTTACCGATGGCTGGCACAGCGCTTCATTGTAAGGAGTCTCGCGCGTGACGGCCTGCGACGTTCAAATGACCTCGAAGTACCGCTTCAGTTCCCAATCCGTTACCCCGTCGAGCCATTGCCGCCACTCCCATTCGCGCGTCGCGGCGAAGTGGTCGACAAAGGCGTCGCCGAACCAGTCGCGGGCGGTTTGCGATTGCTTGAACACCCGCGTCGTTTCGATCAGCGTGCGCGGCGCGCGCGGGATGTTCTCGGCGCCACCGTTGGTGCCGGTGATCGGCGGCTGTGTCAGCTTCAGTCCTTGCTCGACACCGTGCAGGCCGGCGGCGATCACGGCCGCCATCGCCAGGTACGGGTTCACGTCGGCGCCGGGGCAGCGCGTCTCCAGCCTGGTCGCCTTCGGGCTGCCGGCGATCACGCGGAAGCTTGCGGTGCGGTTGTCCATGCCCCAGGTCGGCTTGACGGGCGCCCAGAAGCCATCGACCAGGCGCTTGTAGCTGTTGATGGTGGGCCAGAACATCGGCGCCATCTCCATCAGGAAGCCGACCTGCCCGGCCAGGTAGCTTTCGAACAGCTTGCTCATCTTGCGCGGGCTCTTGGCGTCGAAGAACAAGTTGTTTTTACCGTC
>JANXWV010000134.1 GCA_025350965.1 Rhizobacter sp. | reverse complement strand
CACACCGATGGTCACGAGGGCCGTCGACACATCGCCGTTCGCGTCGGTGATCGAGTAGCTAAAGGAGTCCGGTCCGTTGTAGTTCGCGCTCGGCGTGTACGTGAACGTGCCGTCGGCGTTGAACACGATGCCGCCGTGGGCGGGACCGGAGCCGCTGACCAGCGAGAACACGTTGCCACCATCGCCGGACAGCAGGTCGTTGCCTCCGACACTGCCGACAAAGGGTGTGTCTTCGGTTGCGGCAATGGTGTCTGCAACAGCGGTCGGCACATCGTTGACCGAGGCCACACCGATGGTTACGGTGGCAGTCGATACATCGCCATCGGCATCGGTGATCTTGTAGCTGAACGAGTCGGGGCCGTTGTAGTTCGCGCTCGGCGTGTACGTGAACGTGCCGTCGGCGTTGAACACGATGCCGCCGTGGGCGGGGCCGGAGCCGGTGACGAGGGAGAACACGTTGCCGCCGTCGCCGGACAACAGGTCGTTGCCACCGACACTGCCGACGAACGGGGTGTCTTCGGTTGCGGCGATGGTGTCGGCAACAGCCGTCGGCACATCGTTGACCGAGGCCACACCGATGGTCACTGTGGCGGTGGACACGTCGCCATCGGCATCGGTGATCTTGTAGCTGAACGAGTCGGGGCCGTTGTAGTTCGCGCTCGGCGTGTACGTGAACGTGCCGTCGGCGTTGAACACGATGCCGCCATGGGCGGGGCCGGCACCGCTGACGAGGGAGAAGACGTTGCCGCCGTCGCCGGACAGCAGGTCGTTGCCAGCCACGCTGCCGACAAAGGGTGTGTCTTCGGTTGCGGCCACGCTGTCGGCCACCGCTGTGGGCGTGTCGTTCACGCTGGCCACGTTGATCGAGACCACGGCGGTCGACACATCGCCATCGGCATCGGTAAGCGAGTAGGTGAAGGTGTCGGCGCCGTGGTAGTTCGGGCTCGGCGTGTAGGTGAAGCTGCCGTCGGCGGCGAGCACCAGCGTGCCGTGCGCGGGGCCGCTGGCAGCGACCAGCGCGAACACATTGCCACCGTCACCCGACAGCTGATCGTTCGTGCCCAGCGTGCCGGCGAAGGGCTGGTCTTCCACGGCACTGACGCTGTCGGCGACAGCCACCGGCACATCGTTGACCGAGGTCACGTTCAGCGTAAGCGTGTTCGGCGCCGTGTCGAAGGCACCGGCGTTGTCTTGGACCGTGAAGCTGAAGTTGGCATACGGCGAGCCGAAGGCGTTGGCCACCGGCACCAGCACGAGATGGCCTGCGGCCACCTCAAACGCACTGATGACCTGCCCCGCAGTCACCGCCACACCGCTGAGCAGCAACGTGCCAGCGCCGGGCAGGGTGTCGATGCGCACGTTCGCCAGCACCTGGCCGCTGTCGGCATCGGCAAAGCCGAAGTCCGATGCCTGCACGGCGTAGGTCGTGTCCTCGGCGATCGTGTGCGCACTGTCGGCGCCGGTGGGCGGCGTGTTGTTGCCCACGTTGATGCTGACGGTGGCGCTGCTGGTTCCGCCGTGCCCGTCGGCCACGGTGTAGGTGATGACGGCGGTGCCGCTGAAATTGTTCGCCGGCGTGAAGCCGAGGCTGCCGTCGGCGTTGACGACCACCGTGCCTTGCGCGGGGTTGGCAAGCAGCGGGTTGCTCACGGTCAGCGTGTCGCCATCGACATCGGTGTCGTTCGCGAGCACGGCCACGGTCACCGGCGTGTTGATGGGGGTCGTGGCCACGTCGTTCCCCGCAACAGGGGGGTCGTTCACAGGCGTGACGCTGAGCGACAAGGTCGCCGTTGTCGTCAGCTGGCCATCCGACACCGTGTAGCTTGCGACCGGCACCGTGCCGTTGAAGTTGGCGGCGGGCGTGAAGGTGTATGAGCCGTCGGCACCGACAAGCAGCGTGCCCACGCCCGCGATCGTGGCGGTGGTGTCGGCTGCGAACGTACCGGCCACGCCTGCGATGCTGAACTGGGTGACGGTGAGCGTGGTGCCGGTATCCACGTCGCTGTCGTTCGCCAGCACGCCGTGCGCAGCATCGGCGACGAGAGGGGTGTCTTCGAGCGTGACAGCGGCGTCGTTTCGGCCCACTGGCGCATCGTTCACCGGCGTGACGCTCAGGCTCAGCGTGGCGCTCTGCGTGGCCGTGCCGTCGGTGGCGGTGTAGGTCGCCACCGGCACCGGGCCGTTGTAGTCGGGCAGCGGCGTGAAGGTGTAGCTGCCGTCGGCGTTGATGACGAGCGTGCCCACCCCGGCCAGGATGGCGGGCGCGCCGGCGGCGAAGGTGTTGCCACCCACCACGTACTGCGTGACGGTGAGCGCGGTGCCGTCGGCATCGGTGTCGTTCGTGAGCACGTTGCCGGTCTGCGGCTGGTCTTCCAGGCCGGCGCCGGCATCGGCCACGGTCACGGGCAAGTCGTTCACCGGCGTCAGCGCGAGCGTCAGCGTGGCGGTCTGCGTGACCGTGCCGTCGGTCACCGTGTAGGTGGCCACGGGCACGGCGCCGTTGTAGTTCGGCGCCGGGGTGAAGGTGTAGCTGCCGTCGGTGTTGATGACGAGCGTGCCCACACCGGCCAGCACAGCCGGGCTGTTGGCGGCAAACGTGTTGCCGCCGATGCTGAATTGCGTGACGCTCAGTGCGTTGCCGTCGACATCGCTGTCGTTGGACAGCACATTGCCCGACTGCGGTGTGTCTTCCAGGCCGCTCGACACATCGGCGCGCGCCACCGGCGCGTCGTTTACCGGCGTGACGTTCAATGTCAGCGTATTGGGCGTGGTGTCGAAGGCGCCTGCGTTGTCTTGCACGCTGAATCCGAAGCTCGCATACGGCGCGCCGTTGCCATCGAGCGCGGGCACGAACACCAGCTTGCCGGCAGCCACATCGGCCGCACTGACAACGCTGCCGGCCGCCACGGCCACGCCGTTCAGCAGCAGCGTGCCGGCCGCAGGGAGGGTGTCGATGCGCACATTGGCCAGCACCTGGCCGGCGTCGGCATCGGTGAAGCCGAGGTCCGCGGCCCGCACGGCGTAGGTTGAGTCTTCTGCCAGCGTCTGGGTGCTGTCGGCGCCGGTGGGCGGCGTGTTGTTGCCCACGTTGACGGTGACGGTCGCGGTGCTGGTGCCGCCATGGCCGTCCGACACGGTGTAGCTGATGGTCGTGGTGCCGGTGAAGTTGGCCGCCGGGGTGAAGGTCAGCGTGCCGTTCGGGTTGAGCACCACGCTGCCCTGGCTCGGGTTCGCGACGACCGGGTTGCTGACGGTCAGCGTGTCGCCGTCCACGTCGGTGTCGTTCGCGAGCACGGCCACGGTGATGGGCGCATTGATCGGCGTCGAGGCCAGGTCGTTGCCTGCCACCGGCGCATCGTTGACCGGCGTGATGGCAAGCGTGAGCGTGGCCGTTTGCGTGACCGTGCCGTCGGTCACCGTGTAGGTCGCGACCGGCACGGGGCCGTTGTAGTTCAGCGCGGGCGTGAAGGTGTAGCTGCCGTCGGTGTTGATGAGAAGAATGCCCACGCCGGCCAGCGTGGCCGGGCTGCCGGCGGCGAAGGTGTTGCCGCCGATCAAGAACTGCGTGACTGCGAGCGCGTTGCCATCCACATCGGTGTCGTTCGCGAGCACGTTGCCGGAGAGCGGCGTGTCTTCGAGCGCGGTGCCGGCATCGGCCACGGCCACCGGCGCGTCGTTGACGGGTGTGACGTTGAACGTCAGGGTGTTCGGCGCGGTGTCGAAGCCGCCAGCGCTGTCTTGCACGCTGAAGCCGATGCTGGCGTAGGCCGCGCCATTGCCGTTGCTGGCCGGCACGAACACGAGCTTGCCGGCCGCCACGTCGGCGGCGCTGATCACCGCGCCGGCTGCGATCGCAACACCGTTCAGCAGCAGCGTACCGGTGCCGGGAAGGGTGTCGATGCGCACGTTCGTGAGCGTCTGGCCGGCGTCGGCGTCTTTGAAGCCGAGGTCGGCCACGCTCACGGCGTAGCGGCTGTCTTCAGGCAGCGTGCGTGTGGCATCGGTGCCATCGGGCGGCGTGTTGGTGCCCACGTTGATCGTGAGGCTCGCAGTCGCGGTGCCGCCGTGGCCGTCCGACACGGTGTAGCTCACGACCACCGGGCCGACCACATTCGCGGCCGGCGTGAAGTTGAGCGTGCCGTCCGGGTTGATCGTGATGCTGCCTTGGGCTGGGTTTGCCAGCACGGCGCCGGTCAGGCTGAGCGGGTCGCCGTCAACGTCGCGGTCGTTGATGAGCACGGCCACAGTGACCGGCGTGTTGATCGGCGTGGCCGCAATGTCGTTGGCCGGCGCGGGCGCGTCGTTGACCGGTGTGATGGCGAGGCTCAACGTACCCGTGGTCGTGGCGGAGCCGTCGCTCACGGTGTAGGTTGCAACCGGCACCGGGCCGTTGTAGTTGGGTGCGGGCGTGAAGGTGTAACTGCCGTCGGCGTTGATGACGAGCGTGCCCACGCCGGCCAGCACGGCGCTGCCGCCGGCGGTGAAGCTGTTGCCACCGATCTGGAACTGCGTGAGGCGCAAGGTCGGGCTGTCGACATCGCTGTCGTTCGACAGCACGTTCCCGCTGGCCGGCGTGTCTTCGAGCAGCGTGGCGCTGTCGTTCTGCGCCACGGGCGCATCGTTGACTGCGGTCACTGCGATGGCAACGGTGCCGCTGGCGCTGCGGCCACCGTCGGTCACGGTGTAGCCGAAGTCGCCGACGGGGGCGCTGCCGTTGTAGTCGGCCGGCGGCACGTACTTCAGGCCAACGAGGTCGGCCGCCGTGAGCACCGCGCCAATGGCAACGTTGCTGCCATCGGCCTTGACAAGTTGCCCGATCAGCGGGAGCTGCGTGACGGTGATCACCGCAGCGGCGCTCGCGCCGGTCGGTGCGTTGAGGCCGAGGCCGACCGCCTGGCCTTCCTCGGTGGCGCCGATGCTCGACGATGCCACCACCAGCGGCGTCGCCGTGGGGTTGAGCAGTTCTGGCGACACGGGCGGCGTGAGGCCGCGCACGTCGAACAGCACGTTGCCGGTGTTGTTGGGCTGCGCCAGGCCGAGCGGCGCGACCGGTTCGACGATGCGGTCAACCCGCAGGCCGGCGAACAGTTCGCCTGCGCCACCGTCGGCCGCCAGGCCGGCGGCCGGTGCGTCTTGCGGGTTGGCGTCGTTCAGGCCGGTGATCACGCGGTCGATCTCGGTCGCCGGCTGCAGTGCCTGGCCGATGCGCGTTGCGGCCAAGGCTTCCGCTGCCGAGTCGTCCGGGCTGAGTTGCACGATGCCGTCCGGCGAGGTGAGGATCACGTCGCCCTTGTGGACGATGTCGCCCATCCTGAGCACGTGCATCTTGCCGTCCGCCCCGCGCATGCTCGCAGCGCCCCACAAGCCGGTGACTCTGCCTTGGAACGTCTGGATGATGGTGGGCATGGGGTGGCCTTGCTGGATGCAATCGCGGGGATGCGGGAGCGTACCGGAGGGTCGGTGCGCTAAATGCCTTGCGAACGTTTGGTTTCGTGAACAGAGTCACCACATTGCCAACAATCCGGCGCATAGCGCACGGCGCTACGGCGCGTGCAGTTCACCTGCTCTTCGGGTTATCGGCCGGGTCGGCGCGAACCTAAGTGAAACTTCTGACGGGCCGAGCTGGCTGCTCCCGCAGCCGGCTTTCGGCGCGTTTCCTCAGCGCTCGCGCAGTGCGTAGGCGCGGGCCTTGAGCACCGGCTTGAGCAGGTAGGACATGACGGTTTTGTTGCCCGTCAGGATGTCCACCTCGGCCGTCATGCCGGGGATGATGGGCATCTTCTCGCTGAAGCGCGCCTGGGTCGTGCGCACGCGCACCAGATAGAACGCGTTGCCCCGTTCGTCGACCACCGTGTCCGGGCTGATGTTCTCGACCTGCGCCGCCATGCCGCCGTAGATCGAGAAGTCGTACGCCGTGAACTTGACCGTGGCTGCCTGGCCCGGCGCGATGAACGCGATGTCTTTGGGCAGCACCTTGGCTTCGAGCACGAGCATGTCGTCGAGCGGCACGATCTCGACGATGTCCTTGCCGGGTTGCACCACGCCGCCCACGGTGTTGGCGAGCAGGCGCTGCACGCGGCCGCGCACAGGGCTCTTGATCTGCGACTTGTCGACCTTGTCGTTCAGTGCCACCGCGCCTTGTTTCAGCGCGTTGAGCTTGCCCATCACGTCGGCCATGTCCTTGCGCGCATCGTTGCGGAAAGTGAGCTCGGTCTCCTGGATCTTGCGCTGCGCCTCGCCGATCGACGCCTGCACGCGGGCGATCTGAGACCCGCTTTGCTCGACCTCGCCGCGCGCCTTCGAGACTTCGCGGTCGAGCCGCAGGATGTCGACTTCCGAGACGGCGCCGCTGGCCAGCAGCGGTTTCGTCTTGGTCAGCTCCTGCTGGCTCAGATCGAGGCTGCGCTCGGCCGAGCTTTTGCGCGATCGCATCTCGCCGAGCTCTTGCTGGCGCTGCTGCAACTGCTGTTGGTTGATCGCGAGCAAGGTGTTCAGCTCGGACACGCGCGTCTCGTAGAGGCGGCGCTCTTCATCGACGATGCGGCGCTCGTCCGCGCTCTCGCCCGGCGGCGGCGGCTGAAAACTCATGCCCTCGGCCAACGCCCGCAGCCGGGCCTGGCGCGCGCGCAACGCAAAGCCTTGCGCCGCGCTCTCGCGCACGCCCGAGGTGGCGCGGGTCTCGTCAATCTTCAGCAGCAGCTGATCTTTCTCGACCACCTGGCCTTCCTTGACGAGAATCTCGGACACCACGCCGCCGTCGAACGACTGCACCAGTTGCAGCTGCTTCGACGAGATCACCCGCGCATCGCCCTTGGTGATTTCATCGACCCGTGCGAGCGCGGCCCACACGATCAGCAGCAGCAGCACGACTGCGGCGGAACGCACGATGAGCTGGGCGCGCTGTGTTCTTCCGCGCGACATGACCTCGTTCGCTTCGAGCTCGAAACTGCGAAAGCCGGCGCGGTCGTCGCCGGGCTTGGCGTTGACCGCGGTCAGGCTCGTGACGCTGCCGGCGCCGGCGCCGTCGCCGTCGCTGGCGCTGCCGGTCAGCAGGCGCCGAATGAAGGTCGTGATGGCGTTCATGCGGCCTTCGCAATGCGCCCCGTCTGCAGCGCTTCCATGATGCGGTCGCGCGGGCCGTCGGCCACGATCCGGCCGCCGTCGACCACGATCACCCGCGTGACCATGGCGAGCATCGAGGTGCGGTGCGTCACCAGCACCACGGTCTTGTCTTGTGCGAAAGCGTTCACCCGGTTGGTGATCTGCGCTTCGGTCGAGAAGTCCATCGCGCTCGTGGGCTCGTCGAGCAGCAGGATCGGCGCGTTGTGCAGGATGGCGCGGGCCAGGCCCACGCTCTGGCGCTGCCCGCCCGAGAGCGATTCACCGCGCTCGCCCACCGGCATGTCGAAGCCGCGCGGGTGGCGGTTCACGAGCTCGGTCATGCCCGCCACTTCGGCGGCGGCAACGATGGCCGAGTCGTCGGCGAAGGGCAGGCCGAAGGCGATGTTCTCGCGCAGCGTGCCGTAGAACAGCGTCACGTCCTGCGACACGTAGCCGCAGTTGCGGCGCACGTCGGCGGGGTCGAGCTGGCGCAGGTCGATGCCGTCGAGCAGCACCGCACCGTCGGTCGGTTGGTACAGGCCCATCATCAAACGCTGAATGGTCGACTTGCCCGAGCCCACGCGGCCGATCAGCGCCACGCGTTCGCCGGCTGCGATCTTGAAACTCATGCCGTCGAGCGCGGCCTCCTGCCGGCCCGGGTAGGCGAACCTGACGTTTCGAAACTCGATCTCGCCGCGCAGTTGCGGGCGCTCGACGTAGCTTTGGCCGAGCGGGCGCTCCACGGGTTTGTCCATCACCTTGTTCAGGTTGTCCATCGCCGTGCGGGCGCCCTGGTACTGCATCAGCAGCCCGACGATCTGCCCGGCCGGCGCCAGTGCGCGCGAGGCCAGCATGCTCGACGCAATCAACGCGCCCATCGTCAGCTCGCGCTCGCGGATCAGGTAGACGCCGATGATGATGATGGCCACCGTGACCAGTTGCGACAGCGTGCTGGTCGCGTACATGGCGCTCGACGACAGCGCGCGCATCTTCACGTTCGTGCGCGCGAGGAACGCATTGGTGCGCTCCCACTTGGCCTGCACCACGCCCTCGGCACCTTGCGACTTGATGGTCTCGATGCCGGTCAGGCTTTCGATCAGCGTGGCGTTGCGCAGCGCGCCGGCCTTGTAGGTGGTTTCGGCGAGTTCCTGCAGCCGGGCCTGCAGCACGCAGCCCAAGGCCAGGATGGCGAGGCCGACCACGATCACCGGCACGGCCAGCCACGGCGAGATCCAGAACATCACCAGCACGAACAGCAGCGCGAACGGCAAGTCGATGAGTGCCGTGACGGTGCCGGAAGCGATGAAGTCGCGGACCTGCTCGAAGCCGCGCAAGCTCGACGCAAACGACCCCACCGATTCAGGCCGGTGTTCGAGCCGCATGCCCAGCACCTTTTCCATCAACTTGGCCGAGATCTGCACGTCGACACGCGCGCTGGCCTCGTCGACGAAGTGGCTGCGCAGCAGGCGCATGAAGAGGTCGGCGCCGAGCACCAGCACCACGCCGACGGCCAGTGCCCAGAGCGTTTCGACGGCGTTGTTCGGCACGACGCGGTCGTACACGTTCATCGAGAACAGCGGGAAGGCGAGGGCGAAGAAGTTGATCAGCAAGGCTGCCCAGAGCACGTCGCGGTAGACGAAGCGTTGTTGAAGCAGGGCGCCCCAGAACCAGTGCCGCGAGCGCGGTGTCGCTGAGCCGCCGGGCTGCGTTGCATCACTGCCAGAGCCAGCCGCGCGGCCGGGGGTGCGCGCGTCGAAACGGAAGTGCGGCCGCACAAACAGCACGATGCCCGTGCTGCGTTGCGCGAGGTCGTCGCGGGCCAGCGTCAACGAGCCCTGGCCGGTTTCGGGCAGCAAAACGCGGGCGTCGCCGGTGGCGGCGTCCAGGCTGAGCAGTACGCAAGCCTGGTTGTCTTTCAGGATCAGGATGCAGGGCAGCGCGGCAGCGTCGATCTGGCCGAACGCCACGCGCTGCAGCTTGGTGGCCATGCCCGCGCGCGCCGCTGCGCGCTCGGTGAGTTCCAGCGACAAGCGCCCGCCGACGATGGGCAGCGACGCCGACAGCGAAGCGCGCGTGGCCGCCTGCCCATGCAGCCGGCAAAGCTCAACCAGGCAGTCGAGCAAGGGGTCGGGGTGGATCAGGTCTTCGCGCAGCCGGGGTGGCGCGTCGAGCGTGTCAACGACGGAGGGTGCGGTCATGGCGCCTGAGTGGCCTGGGTGCAGTGCAGTGGTGCATGTCAGGCGATATCGGCACAGTGCACGCCGAATTGACCCGCACGGCGGTCCGCGAAGAAATACCTGAGCGTGTCACGCACCGTGCGAAAGGCGAGGTCGTCCCAGGGGATCTCGTCTTCGCTGAACAGGCGCGCCTCGATGGTCTCCGGGCCGGGGGCGAAAACGTCGCTCAACAAGCGTGCGCGGAAGTACAGGTGCACCTGGCCCACGCGCATCACGCTGAGCACGCTCAGCAAGCCTTCGAGCTCGAACTGCGCGCCTGCTTCCTCGACGGTCTCGCGGGCCGCGCCCTGGGCGACGGTTTCGCCGAGTTCCATGAAGCCGGCCGGCAGCGTCCAGAACCCGAACCGCGGTTCGATGTTGCGCCGGCACAGCAGCACGCGCTCGCCCCACACCGGCACCGTGCCGACCACATTCAGCGGGTTCTCGTAGAACACCGTGTGGCACGCCGTGCAGGTGGCGCGCTCGCGGTTGTCGTCGGCCGGCACGCTGTAGCGCACCTCGGCCCCGCAGGCCTTGCAGTGCTTGAAGCTGCGTGGAATGAGCATGCTGTGGGGGGCCATCGACATGCCGGCGAGTGTAGCGGCGCGTCGCGTCGGAGCCGCTGTTCCGCACTGACGTGCGTGGCATCATTCCGCGACCCTTCGACCTTCATGTGCACGTGACTGTGCAAGCCGCCATGACCTACGTGATCTCGCCCGCCCCGACGCCATCCGTCCCCGTTCAAGGCCGCGACGCGACCGCGCTGTTCCCGGTGCGCCGCATCTACTGCGTCGGCCGCAACTATGTCGAGCACGCCATCGAGATGGGCCACAGCGGCCGCGAGGCACCGTTCTTTTTCCTGAAGCCTGGCGATGCCGTGCTGCCGGTGGCCGAAGGCTCGGTCGGCCACATGCACTACCCGTCGCTCACGAGCAACCTGCATCACGAACTGGAACTCGTGGTGGCCATCGGCACCGGCGGGCGCGACATCCCGGCCGCCGCCGCACTCGAGCATGTGTTCGGCTACGCGGTGGGCTTGGACATGACGCGCCGCGACCAGCAAAACGACGCCAAGAAGCTGGGCCGGCCATGGTGCGTGGGCAAAGGCTTCGAAGAGTCGGCGCCGATCGGGCCGATCCGCCGTGCGTCCGATTGCCAATTGAGCGCCGACACTGGCATTCGCCTCGACGTGAACGGCGCCAAGCGCCAGGGCAGCACGCTGGGCAAGCTGATCTGGAGCGTGCCCGAGATCATCGAACACCTGTCTCGGGCGTGGACGCTCGCGCCCGGCGACCTGATCTTCACCGGCACGCCCGAAGGGGTGGCGGCCGTGGTGGTCGGCGACACGCTGGTGGCCCGCGTCGACGGCATCGGCTCGCTGCAGG
Organism: Rhizobacter sp.; assembly: GCA_025350965.1. Classification (GTDB taxonomy): domain Bacteria; phylum Pseudomonadota; class Gammaproteobacteria; order Burkholderiales; family Burkholderiaceae_C; genus LMDS01. The sequence continues at coordinate 6,612 of JANXWV010000134.1, read as the reverse complement.
TGCAGATCGTGGCCGCGTAGTCGGCTCCCAAGGAATCAATCTCCATGCAGCTTTACAACTACTTCCGTTCATCGGCCTCGTTCCGGGTGCGCATTGCGCTGGCCCTCAAGGGCTTGAGCTACGAGTACCTGCCAGTTCACCTGGTGCGCGGCGAACAGCTGAAGCCGCCGTTCAGCGACATGACGCCTGCAGCGCTGGTGCCGATGCTGGTCGATGGCGACCAGCAACTCACCCAGTCGATGGCAATCATCGAGTACCTCGATGAAACACACCCCGAACCCGCGCTGTTACCGGGCGACGCACTCACCCGCGCCCGCATTCGCGCGCTTGCTCAAGACATCGCCTGTGAGATCCACCCGCTCGACAACCTGCGCGTGCTGCGCTACCTGGTGAACGAATTGAAGGTCAGCGAAGACGACAAGAACCGGTGGTATCGACATTGGGTGGAAACTGGCCTCGACGTGGTCGAGCGCCAACTCGCAGCCAGCCCGATGACGGGGCGCTTCTGTGTCGGCGACACGCCCACGCTGGCCGACTGCGTGCTGGTGCCGCAGATCTTCAATGCCCAGCGCATGGACTGCCGGCTCGACCACGTGCCCACCGTGATGCGCGTGTTCGGTGAGTGCATGGCGCTCGACGCGTTCGTCAAGGCGCAGCCATCCGCCTGCCCGGACGCCAGCTGATGGAGTTGCCTGCCGAGTGGCTGCGGCCGGTCTGGGCGGCAGGCGGCTCACCAGGGTCTGCCGGGGTGATGACCACCCGCGGCGGCGGCGTCAGTGCAGCGCCGTTCGACACCTTCAACCTGCGCGCCGGGCTTGGCGACTCGGCTGCAGCGGTCGCGGCGAACCACGCGGCGCTGGCGCGCGGTGTCGGGTGCGCGCCGGTGTTCCTAGACCAGGTGCACGGCACGCGCGTTGTTCGGTTGGCGCGCTCCGATGCGCTGCCCGGCGCAGCGGTTCATCAAGCCGATGCGAGCATCACCACCGAGCCGGGTCTGGCGTGTGCTGTGCAGGTCGCCGACTGCCTGCCGGTGCTGTTCGCCGCGCCGGCCGGGCGCGGGGTCGGTGCGGCGCATGCGGGCTGGCGCGGCCTGGGCGCCGGGGTGCTGGAGGCCACCGTGCAGGCACTGTGCGAAGCGGCGGCCTGCGAGCCGCATGAGCTGCAGGCCTGGCTCGGTGCCTGCATCGGGCCGCAGCGGTTCGAGGTCGGCCCCGACGTGGTCGAAGCGTTCGGTGCGGGCAGTTCGGCGCGGTTCGTTCCGCAGCCCGCGGGCAAATGGTTGGCCGACCTGCCGGGCCTGGCGCGAGACCGCCTGCATGCGGCCGGTGTGCATGCGGTCAGCGGCGGCGCTTGGTGCACCGTGTCGGACGCGTCACGTTTCTTTTCGTACCGGCGCGACCGGGTCACCGGGCGGATGGCTGCCCTGGTCTGGATCGACCACTGAATTCGCGCCTGCATCGCCCGATGCCTCCACCTCGTCGGCTCGCCGAGTTCGGCGGCGCGCCGGGCTCAGGAACAAGTAGCCCACGATGCCCAACGGCAGAACGCCGTACAGCACGAAGGTGAAGAACGCGCCCAGCAACGTGCCTGTGCTGCTGGTGGCCTCGACCACCGCAACCATCAACACCACGTACAGCCACGCCACCGAGATCAGAAGCATGGGTGAGGCGTCGATTGGGGTCGACCGGAATATCGGTCAACGTTACTTAATATGAAATGCAATGTCATAATGTGGTTTACTTGCCCTGAATCATGCTTCGACTGCGGATGTACAAAGCAGGCCATGTCACGTAGAACAGAATGGGCATTGTCGAGCGCAGCCCGCCAAAACAGCCACCGAGGAGACCCATGAGTACCCCTTTCGCAATCGATTCTGCGTTGACCGCCGGCATGCCCGCGTTCCCCGCCGAAATGGCCGCAAACATGGCCGCCCAAACCCAGGCGCTCGGTGACCAGATGGCCGAGGCCTGGAAGGCGGTGGCGAGCCTGAACGTCGCGCCCACCGCGCTGGCCGACTTGCAATCGGCCTACCTCAAGCAATCCACGGAGTTGTGGAACCAGATGCTCGGCGGGGGAAGTGCCAAGCCCCAAGCGCCGGACCGCCGCTTTGCCGCCCCCGAGTGGGCCGCGAACCCGGGCAGCGCCTACACCGCGCAGATGTACTTGCTGAATTCGCGCACGCTGATGCAGATGGCCGACAACCTGGAAGGCGACGAAAAGACCAAGGCGCGCATCCGCTTCGCGGTGCAGCAATGGGTCGATGCCGCGTCGCCCAGCAACTACCTTGCCCTCAACCCCGAGGCGCAGCGCAAGGCGCTCGAGTCAAAGGGCCAGAGCATCACCAAGGGGCTGGAACATCTGTGGCACGACACGCGCCAGGGCCATGTGTCGCAGACCGACGAGACGGTGTTCGAGGTCGGCCGGAACGTTGCCACGACCGAAGGCAGCGTCGTGTTCGAGAACCCGTTCTTTCAGCTGATCGAATACAAGCCTCTTACGCCGAAGGTATTCGAGCGGCCGATGCTGTTCGTGCCGCCCTGCATCAACAAGTACTACATCCTCGACCTGCAACCCGAGAACTCGCTGATCCGCTACACCGTAGAGCAGGGCCACCGCCTGTTCGTCATCAGCTGGCGCAATGCTGACGAAAGCATCAAGACCGCCACTTGGGACCAGTACATCGACGAAGCCGCGATCCGCGCGATCCGCGTAGTGCAAGAGATCACCGGTGCCAAGACCATCAACACGCTCGGCTTCTGCGTGGGCGGCACGATCCTCTCGACCGCACTGGCTGTGCTGGCTGCGCGCGGCGAGAAACCCGCCGCGAGCATGACGCTTCTCACCGCTTTCCTCGACTTCACGGCCACCGGCGTGCTCGACCTGTTCATCGACGAGACGATGGTGGCAATGCGCGAGATGACGCTCGGCCCCGACAGCCCCGGCGGCGGCAGCCTTCTCAAAGGGCAGGAACTGGCCACGACCTTCAGTTTCCTGCGGCCGAACGATCTGGTCTGGAACTACGTCGTCGGCAACTACCTGAAAGGCGAAACGCCACCGCCGTTCGACCTGCTTTACTGGAACAGCGACAGCACCAACCTGCCGGGACCCATGTACTGCTGGTACCTGCGCAACACCTACCTCGAAAACAACCTGTGCAAGGCGAACAAGGTGACCGTCTGCGGCGAGAAAGTCGACTTGAAGAAGCTCGACATGCCGGCGTACTTGTATGCCTCGCGCGAGGACCACATCGTTCCGTGGGACGGTGCCTACCGCAACACGCAAGTGCTGGGCGGGACAACACGATTCGTACTTGGCGCGTCCGGCCACATCGCCGGCGTGATCAACCCGCCCGCCAAGGGCAAGCGCAGCCACTGGATCGGCGGTGCCGCGCAACCGGCACAGGCGCAAGACTGGTTCGACAAGGCGACCGAGCACCCCGGCAGCTGGTGGACCGACTGGGCCGCCTGGCTCAAAGGCCACGCTGGCAAACAAGTTGCCGCACCGAAGGCGCCGGGCACCCAACAATACAAGGCCATTGAGCCCGCGCCGGGCCGCTACGTCAAGGCCAAGGCCTCGTGAGAGCCAGACACTTCGTTTGTTGATCCATCTTTCTCAACCCCACTGGAGAACCCCATGACCACCGACATCGTCATCGTCGCCGCCGCCCGCACCGCAGTCGGCAAGTTCGGCGGCACGCTCGCCAAGACCCCTGCTCCCGAACTGGGCGCAGCCGTCATCAAAGACCTGTTGCGCCGTGCCAACCTGAGCGGCGACCAGATCAACGAAGTGATCCTCGGCCAGGTGCTCACCGCGGGTTCGGGCCAGAACCCGGCGCGCCAAACCGTCATCGCGAGCGGCCTGCCACAAGGCGTGCCGGCACTGACCATCAACGCCGTCTGCGGCTCGGGCCTGAAGGCCGTGATGCTGGCCGCGCAAGCCATTCGGGACGGCGACTCCGAGATCGTCATCGCTGGCGGGCAAGAGAGCATGAGCCTCTCGCCCCACGTGTTGCCCGGCTCGCGCGACGGCATGCGCATGGGCGACTGGAAACTGGTCGACTCGATGATCGTCGACGGCCTGTTCGACGTGTACAACAAGTACCACATGGGCATCACCGCCGAGAACGTGGCGAAGAAGTACGACATCACGCGCGAGAAGCAGGACGCGCTGGCGCTCGGCTCGCAGCAGAAGGCGGCAGCGGCCCAGGAAGCCGGCAAGTTCAAGGACGAAATCGTGCCGTTCAGCATCGCGCAGAAGAAGGGCGACCCCGTCGTGTTCTCGGCCGACGAGTTCATCAACAAGAAGACCAACGCGGAAGTGCTGGCCGGCCTGCGCCCGGCATTCGACAAGGCCGGTTCGGTGACGGCGGGCAACGCTTCGGGCCTGAACGACGGCGCAGCTGGCGTGATCGTGATGACCGCTGCCCGTGCCGCGCAACTCGGCCTGAAGCCGCTTGCGCGCATCGCCAGCTACGCGACCGTGGCGCTCGACCCGTCGATCATGGGCATGGGCCCGGTGCCTGCATCGCAGAAGGCCTTGCAGCGCGCGGGCTGGAAGGCGCAGGACCTCGACCTGCTTGAAATCAACGAGGCCTTCGCGGCTCAGGCTTGCGCCGTGAACAACGAGATGGGCTGGGACGTCAACCGCGTCAACGTGAACGGTGGCGCCATTGCCATCGGTCACCCCATTGGTGCGTCGGGCTGCCGCATTCTGGTGACGCTGCTGCACGAAATGCAGCGCCGCGACGCCAAGAAAGGCATCGCTTCGCTGTGCATCGGGGGTGGCATGGGCGTTGCACTCTGCGTCGAACGCTAGTGGCATTCAACAAGGCAGTGACCATGACTCAAAAGCTTGCATACGTGACCGGTGGGATGGGCGGCATCGGCACGACCATGTGCCAGCGCCTCTACCAGGACGGATTCAAGGTGATCGCAGGCTGCGGCCCGAGCCGCGACCACGCCAAGTGGCTGGGCGAGCAAACGGCGCTCGGCTTCGCGTTCCATGCCTCGGTGGGCAACGTCGGCGACTGGGACTCGACCGTGGCTGCGTTCCAGAAGGTCAAGGCCGAGCATGGCCCGGTCGACGTGCTCGTGAACAACGCCGGCATCACGCGCGACGGCATGTTCCGCAAGATGAGCCGAGCCGACTGGGACGCGGTCATCGAAACGAACCTCACCAGCCTGTTCAACGTGACCAAGCAGGTCATCGACGACATGGTCGAGCGTGGCTGGGGCCGCATCGTGAACATCAGTTCCGTGAATGGCGAGAAGGGCCAGTTCGGCCAGACCAACTACTCGGCCGCCAAGGCGGGCATGCACGGCTTCACGATGGCGCTGGCGCAAGAGGTCGCGGCCAAGGGCGTCACGGTGAACACCGTGAGCCCGGGCTACATCGCAACCGACATGGTCAAGCAGATCCGCCAGGACGTGCTCGACAAGATCATCGCTGGCATCCCGGTCAAGCGCCTCGGCACGCCGAACGACATCGCCTCGATGGTGGCGTGGGTCGCGTCGGATGAATCAGGCTTCGCAACCGGGGCGGATTTCTCGGTCAATGGCGGGTTGCACATGGGGTGAATGGATTCTCTTGCGCGGCGGTGGAACGTCAGAACATCTTCCCGACGTTCAGCAAGGTCAGCACCCCCAACGCTGCGAAGATCGCGGCGGCGACCCCGTGCACCAGCTTCATCGGGATGCGTTTCGCGAGCCGGTCGCCGATGAACACGGCCGGCACATCGGCCAGCAGCATGCCCACCGTTGTGCCGGCCACCACCGCGAACAGGTCCTGAAAGCGCGCCGCCAGCGCGACGGTCGCGATCTGCGTCTTGTCGCCCATCTCGGCGATGAAGAATGCGATGAGGGTGGTGCCGAACACGCCGAAGCGCTGTGGGCCCGGCACCTCGTCGTCGATCTTGTCCGGCACCAGCATCCACGCCGCCATCGCGATGAACGACGCGCCAATCACCCAGCGCAGCACTTGCGGGCCGAGTGCAGCGGCAACCCAAGCGCCGACCCAGCCAGCAGCCGCATGGTTCAGCAGTGTCGCGGCAAGAATGCCCAGGATGATGGGCACGGGCCTTTTGAATCGCACCGCGAGCAGCATCGCGAGCAATTGGGTCTTGTCGCCTATTTCGCCGAGCGCCACCACCCCCAGCGAGATCAGGAAGGCTTCCATCCGGCGGCTTTCGCTCAGCCCGCCGCGATGGCCCGCTGTGCCGCCGCAGAGAGGCTGACCACACCGCCGTCCCAAAACAGTTGCAAGTGTGGCGCCGCCAGGTCGGCGAAGTTGCGCTTCATCGACTGCGCATAGATCGGGTCGTAGTGCGCGACCAGCAAATCGCGCACTACGCCTGCGGTCTGCCCGCTGCGCGCCGCCAACTGCCACGCGTTCACCACGTCGTTGCCGCGCAGAGCACGCAACGCGTCGAGCCGCTGGCAGAACGCTTCGGTGTCGGTGACGAAGAAGGCGTAATCCTCCAGCAGCAGCGCCACGCGCGCTTCGAGCGCCAGGTCGAACATGATGCAGGGTGATGCGCGCATCGACTCGATCAGCGCCTGTGGCACGCGCAGGTCGCCGATCTTCTTGCTCTCGCTTTCAACGAACACCGGCCGC
>JANXWV010000127.1 GCA_025350965.1 Rhizobacter sp. | reverse complement strand
GTGGGCCGACATGTCGGGCCTGAACAAGCGCCGCGAGATCGAGAAGATGGAGGCTCGCAAGCAGAACCGCCGCAACGACAACCTTGCGGCGCTGGGGTTCGACCCGAAAGCGCGTCGCCGGGGGCGCAAGCGCTGATCGGGGCCTGCTCTCGCTGTCCCTTTCCCTTCCCCTTTCCCTATTCGAACTTGTCCAGCACCGCGCCCGAGCTGGCGCTCGACGCGTTGAAGGCGAACTTTGCAAGCACGCCGCGCGTGTAGCGGGCGGCCGGCGCCTTCCATGCGGCGCGTCGCGTCGCGAGCTCGGCAGCGCTCACGTTCAGTTGCAATGTCAGCGTGTGCGCATCGATGGTGATCGAGTCGCCCTCATGGATGAGCGCAATGTTGCCGCCGGCATGCGCCTCGGGCGCCACGTGGCCGACCACCATGCCCCAAGTGCCGCCGGAGAAGCGGCCATCGGTGATCAGGCCGACCGATTCGCCGAGGCCTTGGCCGATCAGTGCGCCGGTTGGGGCCAGCATCTCCGGCATGCCGGGCGCACCCTTCGGGCCGAGGTAGCGCAGCACCATCACGTCGCCGGGGACGATCTTCCTGGCCATGATCGCGGCCAGTGCCGACTGCTCGTCGTCGAACACGCGCGCCGGGCCGGTCATCACCGGGTTCTTGAGGCCGGTGATCTTGGCGACGCAGCCTTCGGGCGAGAGGTTGCCCTTCAGGATGGCGAGGTGGCCGTGCCCGTACATCGGCGCGGTGATCGGGCGGATCACGTCTTGATCGGCGCGCGGTGCATCGGGAATGGCGGCCAGGTTCTCGGCCACGGTCTTGCCGGTGATGGTGATGCAGTCTCCGTGCAGCAGGCCGGCGTTCAGCAGCACTTTCATTACCTGCGGGATGCCGCCGGCCTTGTGTAGGTCGACCGCGAGGTACTTGCCCGAGGGTTTCAGGTCGCACAGCACCGGCACCTTCTGCCTCACGCGCTCGAAGTCGTCGATGCTCCAGTCGACTTCAGCGGCATGCGCGATGGCCAGGAAGTGCAGCACCGCGTTGGTCGAGCCGCCGGTGGCCATGATCACGGCGACCGCGTTCTCGATGCTCTTGCGGGTCACGATGTCGCGCGGCTTCAGGTCCTTCTTCACCGCCTCGACGAGCACGCGCGCCGCCTCGGCGGTGTGCGCCACGATCTCGTCGTGCGGGTTGGCCATGGTGCTGGAGAACGGCAGGCTCATGCCCAGCGCCTCGAAGGCCGAACTCATCGTGTTCGCGGTGTACATGCCGCCGCACGAGCCGGTGCCGGGGATGGCGAGGCGCTCGATGGCGTTGAAGTCTTCTTCGCTCATGTTGCCGGCGCTGAACTGGCCCACCGCCTCGAACACGCTGACGATGTTCAGGTCTTGCCCCTTGTAGCGGCCCGGCAGGATGGTGCCACCGTACACGTAGATGGCCGGCACGTTGGCGCGCAGCATGCCCATCATGCCGCCGGGCATGTTCTTGTCGCAGCCGCCGACCACCAGCACGCCGTCCATCCACTGGCCGCCCACGCAGGTCTCGATACAGTCGGCGATCACCTCGCGCGAGACCAGGCTGTACTTCATGCCCTCGGTGCCCATGGCCATGCCGTCGCTGATGGTCGGCGTGCCGAAGATCTGCGCATTGCCGCCAGCGGCTTCAATGCCGGCCACGGCCGCGTCGGCGAGCTTCTGCAAGCCGGAGTTGCACGGCGTGATGGTCGAATGGCCGTTCGCCACGCCGATCATCGGCTTCTTGAAGTCGCCTTCTTCGTAGCCCATCGCGTAGTACATCGAGCGGTTCGGGGCGCGGGCGGTGCCCTCGGTGATGTTGGCGGAACGGCGGTTGATCTTCATGCGGGTCTCCTGGGTTGCGGCGCAGAGTATCCGGGTTGGAAATGAAGGCGTCCAATAGATGTTTGGCCACTCATTGATATGCTGCGCAGATGACAGAGCCCAACGCGCCGCGCGACTTTTCCACGTCCGTCGACCTGCGCCAGTGGCGCCAGTTCCTGGCGCTGGCCGAGCTGCTGCACTTCGGCCACGCCGCGCAGCAGCTCAACATGACGCAGCCGCCCCTGACGCAAGCCATTCAATTGCTGGAGGCGCGCCTGGGCGTGGCGCTGTTCGACCGCACCCGCCGCAGCGTGGCGCTCACGCCGGCCGGCGCGGCCCTCGTCGAGCCGGTGCGGCAGCTGCTTCGGCAGGCGGCGGCGCTCTCGGTGCGGGCGCGCGATGCGTCGGCGGGCGAGATCGGCCGCATCCGCCTGGGCTTCATCTCGACCGTCGGGTTCGGGCCGCTGCCGGTGTGGCTGCGCGGCTTTCGCGAGAAGCACTCCGGTATCTCGGTCGAGTTGCACGAGGCGACCGGCGAAGTGCAATTGAAGGCCTTCGAGCGCGGCGAAATCGACGCCGGGTTCGTGCTGCACTCGCCCGGCCATGCACCCGGCGAGCCGGTGCGCATGCAGCGCCTGTCGCTGGGCGTCGAGCCTTTGGTGCTGGCGCTGCCCGAAGCGGCTGCGCAGGCACGCGCACGGCGCCTGAACATGGCGTGGGTGCTGGCGCAGCCGCTGGTGATCTACCCGCGCACCGCCATGCCGTCGATGTACGACGCGGTGCTGGCGTTCTATCACCGCCACGGCGCCACGCCCACCATCGCGCAGGAAGCTGTGCAGATGCAGACCATCGTGAACCTCGTGTCGGCCGGCATCGGCGTGGCGCTGGTGCCCAAGTCGGTGACGCAGCTGCAGCGGGCTGGCGTCGTCTACAGGCCGCTGCCGGCGGCCTTGGCAAGCGCTGCGCCGCAGGCCGAAACCAGCCTGTTGTGGCCCGAGCAGGCCGAGCCGGCGGTGCTGCGTTTCATCGAGTTTGTACAAGGGGTTCTGGGCTATCGTTCACGCTGATTCCTACCCGCGCGCTTCTTGCCGCGCCCTCACGACATGCTCGTTCATCCCCAGTTCAACCCGGTCGCGCTGCAGCTCGGGCCGGTCGCGATTCATTGGTACGGCATCACCTACCTTGTGGCGTTCGGCCTGTTCGTATGGCTGGGTGCGCAGCGCGTCAAGCTCGTGCAGTTCGCGAGCACGGGCTGGACCCGCCGCGACATCGAAGACCTGCTCTTCTACGGCGTGCTCGGCGTGGTGATCGGCGGGCGTGTGGGCTACGTGCTGTTCTACAAGCCCGGCTACTACGCAGCCCACCCGTTGGAGGTGTTCGCGGTGTGGAAGGGCGGCATGGCATTCCACGGTGGTTTGCTCGGCGTGCTGGCGGCGATGTGGCTGTTCGGCCGCATGCGGGGGCGCAGCTTCCTGCAGGTCACCGACCTGATCGCGCCGTGCGTGCCGACCGGCCTGGCCTCGGGGCGCATCGGCAACTTCATCAACGGCGAGTTGCCGGGCCGCGCGGCCGACCCGAGCCTGCCGTGGGCGATGGTGTTCCCGCAGGTCGACATGGTGCCGCGCCACCCGTCGCCGCTGTACCAGTTCGCCATGGAAGGCCTGCTGCTGTTCGTGCTGCTGTGGGTCTATTCGAAGAAGCCGCGCGGGCTGGGCCAGGTGTCGGGCGTGTTCCTGGTGGGCTACGGCGTGTTCCGCTTCATTGCCGAGTACTTCCGCGAGCCCGACAACTTTCTCGGCCTGCTCGCGCTCGGCCTGAGCATGGGGCAATGGCTGTGCGTGCCGATGATCGCCGCCGGCGCGGCGCTGTGGGTGTGGGGGCGCGGCCGCACCGCCTGAGCCGCTGCAAATGCAGTTCGTCGCATGCCGGTGGCGGCCGGCAGGGCGCTCGGCGAGCATCGCTTTCACTTCATGACGAGAACACGCCGATGATCCGGACGACAACCCGTTTGACCCAGGCCCGCTTGGCGCATGCTCTGGCACTGACCATGGCGTGGATGCTGGCCTTGCCGGCGGCCGCCCAGACCGTGAAAGACCCGCAGCTCACAGCGCTGCTCGACGCCCGCAAGTACGCCGAGGCCGAGCGCATGGCGAGCGCACGCATTGCAGCGCGGCCCGACGACATGGACGCGTATGGTGCCCTCACCGTGGCAGTGACGAACGATGCCGACACCGCGCGCCGCGAGGCCGCGCTGAAGCGGCTCGAAGCCTGCGTCGCGGCTCTGCCGACTGCGGCGATGTGCCACTTCGGCGTCGGTGCGGTGCTCGGCGTGAATGCCATGTCGCAAGGTGCGGTGGCGGGCTTGCGCAGCGCAGGCCGCATACGAGAGTCGTTCTCGAAGGCGCTCGAGATCGACCCGCTGTTCTACGCCGCACGCAGCGGCCTGGTTCAGGTGTACCTCACGGTGCCAGGCATTGCCGGCGGCAGCGTGAGCAAGGCGCGCGAGTTGGCCAATGCGGCTTCAATCAAACAGCCCGAGCACGCCAAGCTGCTGCTCGGCATGGTGGCACTCGACCAGAAGGAGTACGCCGAGGCCGAGCGCGTGGTGGCCTCGGTGCGAGCCGGCAGCGACAAGGAACTGGCCGGCGATGTGCAGGCCTTCTGGCCGCAACTGGGCATTGCGTACCTCGCGGACAAGCAAGTCACCCGGGCACGCACGGTGTTCGAGCGTGCGGTCCAAGAGGCGCCGCAGCAGGCCATCGGCCACTACGGCGTGGGCCGCGCGCTGGCTGAGGCCGGAGACCTCGATGCCGCCGTCGCCGCCTACCAGCGCGCCCTGCCGCTCGAAGGGGCGGGCGCACTGCCCATCGAGTACCGGCTCGGCATTGCGTGGCAAGGCAAAGGCGAGCGCGACAAGGCCCGTGCGGCGTTCACGCGCTTCATCGGCGCCGGCAAGGGCAGCCCGAAGAATCTGGACGACGCGAAGAAGCGGCTCGCCGAACTGGCTTGATGTTGAACGGGCAAGCGGGCCGCAAAGTTACCATCGCCGCATGCGCCAAATCTTCCTCGACACCGAAACCACCGGCCTCAGCCCCGACGCGGGCGACCGCATCATCGAGATCGGCTGCGTCGAGATGGTCAACCGCCGTCTCTCGGGCCGGAACCTGCACTTCTACCTGAACCCGCAGCGCCCGAGCCACCCCGACGCCGTCAAGATCCACGGTCTGACCGACGACTTCCTGGCCGACAAGCCGCTGTTCGAAAGCGTGGCCGACGAGCTGCTCGAATTCGTGGCGGGCGCCGAGATCATCATCCACAACGCGAGCTTCGATGTTGGCTTCCTGAACGCCGAACTCAAGCGCCTCGCGCGTGCACCGTTTCCCGGCATGGTCGCCAGCGTGACCGACAGCCTGTTGATGGCGCGCTCCATGTTCCCCGGCAAGGCCAACTCGCTCGACGCGCTGTGCAAGCGGCTCGAGGTCGACAACACCGGCCGCAGCCTGCATGGCGCGCTGCTCGACGCCGGGCTGCTGGCCGAGGTCTACATTCGCCTCACGCGCGGGCAGGACTCGCTGGTGATCGACGCCGGAGAAGCCGCCGCAACGCAATCGGCCATCGCCTCGGTCGACTTTCGCGGGCTCGTTCTGCCGGTGATCGAAGCCAGCGACGCGGAAGCCGAGTCGCACGCCGCGATGCTGAAAGAGCTCGACAAGGTGAGTGGCGGCAAGACCGTCTGGCGCCGGTTCGAGCCGGAGCCTGTGGCATAATCGCAGGCTGTTTTTAGGGCGGTTAGCTCAGGGGTAGAGCACAACATTCACACTGTTGGGGTCGGGGGTTCGAAACCCTCACCGCCCACCAAACCACCGACCACTTCCGCGGGTCGGGCGCCGCCACTGGCGCAAGAGCGGCGAACGCCGCGGCCACTCACGTTGCAGCCGACAGAGCAAACACCTCGACTGCGAGCGCCTTGCCTTTGAACGGTACCGCTCCGAGCGCTTCGAGCGTCATACCCGCAGTCAACCCTGCTGGCAACGCCGCACGAACCGCCGCGTCGACCAGCACCGTGCACAGCGCCACCTTGGTGTGCGCTTCCAACCGCGCGGCCAGGTTCACGGTGTCGCCGATGCAGGTGTAGGTTGCACGCTGCTGCGTGCCGGTGTAGCCGGCCACCATGTCGCCCGACGCGATGCCGATGCCGATGTGGACGGCGGCCTTGCCGCAGGCGGCGCGCTCGGCGTTGAACTGCTCGATCATCGCCACCATCTCGAGCGCTGCCCGCACCGCGTGGGCCGGGTGGTCGGCCAGCGGCAAGGGCGCACCGAAGATCGCCATCAAGCCGTCGCCGATCATCTGGTTCACCACGCCGCCATGGCTGTTGATTGCGTCGAACATCAGCGTGTAGTAGGTGTTCAGCAGGTCGATGGTTTCTTCAGGCGGTTGCGACTCCACCAGCGCGGTGAAGCCGCGAATGTCAGAGAACATCACCGTGGCCTGTACGCGCTGCGGCGCTCCGTCTCCTTCAGCAGGCGCTGGGTCTCGTCGAACAGGCGGGCGTTTTCCAGCGCCGTGCCCATCGCGGCGGCGACGGTGCTGAGCATGCGCAACTGCGGCTCGCCGAAAGCGTGTTCGCGTTCGTGGTCGTCGACCATCAGCCCACCCAGCACCTGGCTGGCGCCGATGATGGGCACGAAGGCACTGCACAGGGCGCCGTCCGTCCCGGGCACGGTACCCCATGTGGCCGCCTCTTTGATCGCCGTTCGGGTGACGATGGGCTGGCCCGTTTCGAACAAGCGCTCGGTCGAACCGCCGGGTCTGAAGGCCACGGCAGCCGAGTTGTCGAGCCGCCGGCCGTGTTCGATCGAATACAGCCCGCGCACGGTTCGCTCGGTGCGGTCGAACCAACGGATGCTGATGTCACGCAACCCGGTAGCGGCGCTCAACCGGTCGCCCACCAGCTCGACGATCTCATCGAAATCGAGCTTCGAGGCAATGCCTTGCTGGATGCCATTGATGGTGACCAGTTCGGCGTTGAGGGCCTCGGCCTCCTGTGCACTGGCCAGCGCACTGGCTGCTTGCGTGGCAAGTGCGGCCAGCACGTCGCGGTGCGTTGCATCAAAGCGGCCAAAGGCGCCGTCGATGTCGGCGTAAAGGAAGCCGAGCACGCGCCGCTGCACGACCAGCGGTGCCACGATGCACGAGCGCTGTGCCGCGCGGGCCGCGCCATCCGGACCGTGGCGCAGGCGCGGCTTGCGCGTGGCGCGGGCCGCGGCAAGCCACGGCGTGATGGCCTGCAAAAGCGCTGCGGCGTCATCACCGCGCGGCAGCAGGCTCGCCTCGGTGTGCAGCGTGGCCGCGTCGCCCAACACCAGCAGCAGCCGGCGTGCGCCGGTGGCTCGTGCCGCCTGGCGCAGCAACAGGGTGGGCTTCGGAGGTTCGCTTCGCTGTGCGCTCACGCGCTGCCCCGACGCCGTGGGCATGTCATTCGTTGTGGGCCGGCTCGGCTGCCCGCCAATGCCCGTTCACCAGCAACTCGTGCGGCACGAACTGCGACTTGTAGGCCATCTTGCCGCTCTCGCCGATCCAGTAGCCGAGGTACACGTTGGCCAGACGCAGAAGTTTGGCCTGCTCGATCTGCCACATCACGTTGTAGGTGCCGTAGCTCTTGCGGGGCTCGGGTTCGTAGAACGTGTAGACGGCCGAGAGGCCGTCGTTCAGCACGTCGAGGATCGACACCATCTTCAGCACGCCGAGGCCGTCGTTCGACGGCTCACGGAACTCGACCAAACGCGAGTTCACGCGGCTTTGCAGCAGGAACTGGGTGTACTGGTCGATGCTGTCGTGGTCCATGCCGCCGCCCAGGTGGCGGCCGGCCTGGTAGCGCAGGTAGAGCTGGTAGTGCTCGGGCACGAAGCACAGTCGCAGCACCCGGGCTTCGAGCGTGTCGTGGGCCTTGTAGGCGCGCTTCTGGCTGCGCGTGGGGGTGAACGTTGCGACAGGCACGCGCAGCGGCAGGCAGGCCTTGCAGCCGTCGCAATAGGGGCGGTAGGTGAACATGCCGCTGCGCCGAAAGCCGTTGGCGACCAGGCCCGAGTACGCGTCGGCATGGATCAGGTGGCTCGGTGTGGCGACCTGCGAGCGCGCCATGCGGCCGTCGATGTAGCTGCACGGGTACGGTGCCGTGGCATAGAACTGCAGCGAGGCGAGCGGAAGCTCTTTCGGGTGCGTCACGGGCCGATGTCCTCGGGGGTTTGCTCGGGAGTCTGCTCGGGAGTTTGCTCGGGGGCTTGCGCTGCGGCAAGGTGCCGCCACAGCGCCAAATCATAGAGCCAATCGACCACCGGCGGCTCCCCCAGCCTGCGGGTCAGCAGTGCCTCGAAATCACCGCGCGGCAGCTCGCGTGCGCCCATCGACGCCAGGTGTCCGGTGTGTTGCTGGCAGTCGATCATCGGCATGCGGTGTTCGCGGCAGAAGCACACCAGTGCCGCCAGCGCGATCTTCGAGGCGTCGCTCGCGTGCGAGAACATTGACTCGCCGAAGAACATGCGGCCGAAGCTCACGCCGTACAGGCCGCCCACGAGCTCGCCATCGACCCAGGTCTCGACGCTGTGCGCCTGCCCGAGCGCATGCCAGGCGCAATAGGCCTCGACCATCTCGGGCACGATCCAGGTGCCGTCCTGCCCGTCGCGCGGGGTGCCGGCACAGGCGCTGATGACGCGCCGGAATGCGGTGTCGATGCGCACCTCGCAGCCCGGCATCAGGTTGAAGCGCGCAATGGTCTTGCGCAGCGACCGGCTCAGCTTGAACTCATCGGTGAAGAGCACCAGGCGCGGGTCGGGCGACCACCACAAGGCGGGTTGGCCGGCGCTGTACCAGGGGAACACGCCCTTGCGGTAGGCCTCGCGGAGGCGCTGTGGTGTCAGCTCCCCGCCGGCCGCCAGCAGCCCCGGCGCGTCGCTGCCGCGCGGCAATGCGCTGCGCGTGTCGGGCAGCGGGTCGGAGGGGTTGGTCAGCCAGGCGATCAAGGTACAGCGGGCAGCGGGTCCGTCCAAGGGTGGCAGGCTGTGGTGATCATACGAGCCGCACTGCAGAATCACCCCTTCACCACCTGCGGGAGTTGCCATGGCGCTGTGCCGAATCGAAGCCTTGTCCAGCGCTCGTCTGGTGTGCCTTGCGGCCGCCCTGGCCCCTGGCCTGGCGGCGGCCGACGAAGACGCGATCACGCCCTACCGGCCGTCGGTATCGAGCCCGGCGCAGTTGCCGGTGGCCGGGCAACTCGAACTCGAACTCGGCGGCATCCACATGCGCTCCGGCGACACGCGGCGCACCGGGTTGCCGTATCAACTGAAGCTTGCGTTCAACGCCGATTGGGGGTTGCTTTTCGGCGGCGAGGCGCAGGTCTGGCAATACGACGGCGTGGATCACGTGCGCGGCGTGGGCGACACGACCCTGGTGCTAAAGCGCGCCTGGGTCGTCGATGACGCCAGCGCGTTCGGCATGGAGTTCGGCGTGAAGCTCGCAACCGCGAAAGACACGATAGGCAGCGGGCGGGCCGACTACACCGTGAACACCATCTACAGCCGGGACCTCGGCGTGGTGCACATGGATGCGAACCTGAACGCCACGCGGCTCGGCGTGGTCGATGCCGACACGTCGCGCACGCAACTCGGTTTGTCGGCCTCGTTCTCGACGCCGCTGTCGGAACACTGGGGCATCACCGGCGAGCTGTCGGGCACGCACCGGGGTGGGGTAGACAACAGCGTGCAGGTGCTCGCCGCGCTGGCCTACAGCCCCACCAAGCGCCTGACCTTCGACATCGGCGTGGCACGGTCGCCGCGGCCGTCGCCGGCCGCTACTTCGGTGTTTGCGGGTGTGGTGTTTCCGCTCGCGAAGTTGTGGTGAAGTGAATGCGCGACGCCAGGCCGCGCGCGGCCTGCCACGTCTTTGCCTACTGCATGAACCACCCGTGGCTCACCACCAGTGACTGTCCGGTGAGCGCGTTACTCGGGAACGAGGCGAACAGCAGCGCCACTTCGGCCACGTCGTCGGTGGTGGTGAACTCGCCGTCGACCGTCTCTTTCAACATCACGTTCTTCACCACGTCGGCCTCGCTGATGCCCAGCGTCTTGGCCTGTTCGGGGATCTGCTTCTCGACCAGCGGCGTGCGCACGAAGCCTGGGCAGATCACGTTGGCGCGCACGCCCTTCCTGCCACCTTCCTTCGCGATCACCTTGGCCAGGCCGATCAGGCCGTGCTTGGCCGTGACGTAGGCGCTCTTCAGCACCGAGGCTTCCTTCGAGTGCACCGAGCCCATGTAGATGATGCTGCCGCTGCCCTTGGCGTACATGTGCGGCAGGCAGGCCTTGGTGGTAAGGAACGCGCCGTCGAGGTGGATGGCGAGCATCTTCTTCCAGTCGGCGAACGGGTACTCCTCGGTCGGGTGGACGATCTGGATGCCGGCGTTGCTGACGAGCACGTCCACGCCGCCCCACGCGGCCACCACCTCGGCCACGGCGGCGTTCACCTGTTCTTCGCTGGTCACGTCCATTGCCACGGCCATGGCGCCGCCGCCGGTCGCCTTGATTTCGTCGGCGGTGGCTTGCGCGGCGTCCTTGTTGAGGTCGGCGATCACGACCTTGCCGCCTTCACGCGCGAACACGATGGCGATTTCCTTGCCGATGCCGCTGGCGGCGCCGGTGACGATGCAGACCTTGTCTTTGAGCTTCATGGTGAGGGTTCTCAGTGAGTTGAATGAGGAAGGGCCGCGTCGAGGATCAGGCCGATCAGGCCAATCAGGCCAGGTAGTCGTGCACGACTTGTCCCATGCCGAGCGTCATGTCGGTCATCAGGTGCGTGCCCGAGATCACTTCGAGCACGGGCAGTTGCGCCACCGGCGCGAGTGCGTGATGGAACAGTTCCAGCGCAGCCGGGCCGGCCCAGGCGCCTTTGACGGTGATGTCTTCGAGGAAATATCGCACCAGCTCGCAGATGCGCGGCGTGCCGTCGACGTGCGGGATGATCTTGAGCAGGTAGTTCGGCGCCAGCAGGCCGGCCAGCACGGCGGCGGTATCGAGCGCACGGTGCTTGTAGCCCATGGTGGCGGTGGCCACGCGCACCGGGCCGTAGTCGAGCGTGCCGAGCAGGGTGTCGATCTCGGCGCGCAGCTGCGGTGACGCCAGCTTCTTCGGGAAGCCCCACAACTCGCGCCCGCCGGCGATCGGCGCTTCGTCGTTCAGGTACATCGAGTGCACATAGCCGCCGTGCACGCCATCGAGAGTCACCGGGATCACCTGGCCCGATTCGGTGTAGTCGCCGAAACCGGTCGAGTCGGGCATGCGGATGAACTCGTACTTGACGATGGGGTTGGCCGCGTCGATCAGCAAGGGCTCGGGCACCACGGCGCGCAAGGCGTCGGGGTCGGTGCGGTAAGTGACGATCAGGAACTCGCGGTTCACGAACCGGTACGGCCCGGGCGGGAAGGACGGGCTGGTGAGCGGCATCGCGAAGGCGTTGCGTTTGACGTCGATGATGTTCATGGGCTCATGCACTCGTGGGTTCAGGGCGAGATCTGTGCGCGCTCGGCGGGGCCGTCGGAGGTCAGGTCGA
>JANXWV010000041.1 GCA_025350965.1 Rhizobacter sp. | reverse complement strand
CGCCGGCCTGACGCCGCTGGGCGGCGCGGCCCGCTACCCGATGGTCGAGCGCGAGGCCGTGCTGGCCGAGGTGAAGGCCGCATTGGCGCAGGGCCAGCACGTGGCGCTGCAGGGCGAGGCCGGTGTCGGCAAGACGCGGCTGCTGCGCCACTTGGCAGAGCAGGTCGGCGCGCACGGCGTGGAGCAGGTGGTTATCCGCCCGGGCGCGCGCAACGAGCCGTATGCTGCATTGGCGCAGGTGCTGCAAGACGTGCAGCCGCGTCGGGCACTGCGCATCGGCGTGCCCGAGCAGGTTGAACTCGCGCGGCTGGCGCCGCTGGCGTTCCCCGACGTGCAGGCTTCGCAGGCCAACCTGTCGGCACCGCGCCTGCAGGCCGCACTGCGCCACTGGGCCGGCCGGCTGGCAGCTGCTGGCGTGCAGCGCTTGGTGCTCGATGACCTGCATTACGCCGACGTTGCCTCGCAGGCCGCCATCGCGACGCTGCTGATGCCGCCCGATGCTGCCGTGCAGGCGCCGCCGGCTTTGCTGCTGGCACACCGCACCGATGAGATCGACGCGGCGCTGGCCGAGGCGCTGGTGGCCGCGCAGGTACACCGCCGCGCCCGCTGCATTGCGCTGCCCAGGCTGTCACTGCACGGAGTCACCACGCTGCTGGAAGCGATGAATGCGGAGCACACCGAGGCGCATGCGGCACGCCTGCTGCAGCGCACCGGCGGCAACCCTCTGTTCGTGATCGAGTTGGCCGAGCACGCTCAGGAGCAGGCCGACCACGCCACCAGCGGCCCGGCGAGCGCAAACCTGGACGCATTGCTGCGCTCGCGCGTTGCCGCCTGCAGCATCGCCGCGCAACAACTTGCCACGGTGGCAGCGGTCGCGTCGGGAGACTTCTCGGTCGAGCTGGCCGCTGCCGTCACCGGGCAGCCGCCGCTGGCGCTGATGCCCGCGTGGAACGAGTTGCAGCACCGTGGCCTGTTCGCCGACAACGGCCTCGCGCATGACCTGATCCGTGACGCCGTGCTGGGCGCGTTGCCCCCTGCCATCGGGCGCACGCTGCATCGGCAGGTGGCCAGCTACCTGGAAGGTCTCGGGATCTGCGGCGCCCATGTGCTCGGGCACTGGCTGGCCGCCGAAGACTTCGACCATGCGCTGCGCCACGCGGTGCATCAATTGCATTCCAACAGCGCTGCGGGGCTGGGCACGGCAACGTTGGAGATCGAGTTGCTCGGTCTGCTCGGGCGTGTCGGCGACGCGGTCCTGCTCGACAACCTGTGGCTCACGGCGGAACTGCAAGAGATCACCGTGCACGCGGACTGGTCCGCCGTGGCCTCGCTGGTGGGCCGCGTCGAACGCACGCCCAACGCGGAGGCGGCAGCTGGATGGCTTGCCTTCGAGCGCGCTCGCTTGCTGTGCAACCGCGACTCGCAAATGGCCAAGTCGTATGCCCAGCTCAGCGAAGCGGCTGGGCGGATGAGCGAACAAGGCGTCGGGCGCGTCAGGGTCGAGCTTCAGCTGAGCGACTGGGCGTATCAGCTCAATGCCCAATGGGCCTACCCGCATGTGATGCGGGCCAAAGCCGCTGTCAGCGGGTTGCCTGCGGCGCCCGAGCATCGGCGGTTGCGACTGTCTTTGGAGCAGATGGCCACCTTTTGTTTGGGCAACATCGAATCGCTGCGCAGCAAGAAGGCGGAAATCCGCGTTGCCCGAAGAAAGCAAGACCTGGCGGCGGTCGCCGTGGCGAGCAATGAGCTGGCGAGCTGGTGTCTGGGGAAGGGCCTCCTGCGCACGGCTTGCCGGCTCTTTCGCATCGACTCCCAGGCTGTTCTGAGCCATGCAGCCTTGCAAGAAATGGACGTCACCCACTTCGAGTTGGCGGTCGCCGCCCTGAGTTCCGGGCGATTCAACGCGGCTCTTCACTTTCTGGACTTTCCCTTGACCGACGTGACGGTCGAGATTCGGCAAATCGTGCGCACCTTTGTTTGGCTGCGGCTCGGCCAGTGGGCCAGGGCCAGAGCCGAAGCCGAGGGGATCGACCCGCAAATGCTCGACCGCCAGCCTCATGCACTTCCGGCTTACGCCGTTGCGCGCAGCGACATCGACCTGCATGCCGGCGTGGACCCATTGCCCGCGCTGCGCGAGGTGGTCGTTCGGGCGCGGCAGCTCGGTGTCGGCGGCATCAACGAGCAGCTCCCGGCGTGGCAGGTCACCCTGCGGGCCTCGTCGCCGGAAGAGCGCATGGCCATCGGCGCAGACCTGATCGCGCACTACCGAAGCGAGCATGCAGACGCCCGGCTCCTGCCGCTCACGCTGCTTGAAGTGGCCGAGGCGCACGCCCAGGCCGGCAGCGCCGGCTGTCGCGCCCTGGCTCTTGAGGCGGCGCGGCAGCTGCGCCGGGGCCGCACAGTCGTCGTGCTGTACTTGCCGGAAGCCCTCGTTCGTTGCGCTCGGCTGCTTGAGGCCACCGACCCGTCAGAGGCCGCCTCGTTGATGCACGTGGCGCAGCGTTGGGTGCGCCAGGCACTGCCGTACGTACCCGAGTTCGCGCGCGCGAGTTTCGTTGCCGACGTGCCGGTCAACCGCCTGCTGCTCGCTGGCGATCAGGCGGTCGCAGTCTCGAAGGGCCGGGCATGAAGCCAGTGGCTGTGCCCGCAGCAGGTACGGCGGCCCGAGGGCAGCTCGCGCTGGGCGCGCGGCTGCGCGTGACCTTGCCGGACAGCAGCACGTTCGAGTCGACCGGCAAGGCGGCACTGCTGCTGGCGATGGCGGCACTTGAGGGGCCGGTCGAACGGCGGCGCGTGGCGATGCTGCTGTGGCCCGACTCGCCGGAGCGCCAGGCGCGCAACAACCTGCGCACGCTGGTGCACCGGCTGAACCAGCGCTTCAGTGCCGAGCTGCTGGTGGGCACAGACAGAGTGAGCATCGACCCTCAGCAGGCGTGCGTGCTGCTGCCCGACACCGACGTGCTGCTGGCGGCACTGGAGGCGGGCGGCCCGCAGGCCTGCGGGCTGCTCGCGCAGGCCGGCATCGAGGCCGACAAGTCCGAGGCCTTGAAGGACTGGCTGGACGAGGCGCGCCAGCGGCTGCGTCGCCAGCAACTGGGCGCTTTGTCCGAGGCACTTGCCGCTGCTCTGGTGCTGGGCAATGCAGCGCTCGCCGTCGCGCTGGCCCGAGCCTGCGTACAGCTCGACCCCTTGAGCGAACAGGGCCACCGCCAGCTCATGGGAACGCTCGCGCAGTGTGGTGACCGAGCCGCGGCGCTTGCAGCGTACGAAGACTGCAAAGCCCTGCTGCGCCGACAGCTCGGCGTGCTGCCCGACACGCTGACTCGCTCCGTGCAGCTGCGCATCTTGCAGGACGAGGCGCGCACCGAGCCGGCACCTGCAGCCGCTGCTGCGAGCAGCGCTGCGCCCGCAGGCGCACTCATCGCCGGCCTGACGCCGCTGGGCGGCGCGGCCCGCTACCCGATGGTCGAGCGCGAGGCCGTGCTGGCCGAGGTGAAGGCCGCATTGGCGCAGGGCCAGCACGTGGCGCTGCAGGGCGAGGCCGGTGTCGGCAAGACGCGGCT